>NZ_CP087203.1:2763735-3070817 GCF_026016325.1 Pseudomonas sp. B21-056 | reverse complement strand
ATCCAACCGGGCGCGATCCTTGAGATTGAACAGAGCTTGCTGCACATAAAGATCGCCCTGCTGCGAAGCCAGGTGGTGATACAGGATCCCTTCCTGCAACGGCGCCAGGGCGTAGATATCCTGGACATTGCTCACGCCACCGGGCACCCCGGCGACGATAGCGTCGATTTGCTGTTGGGTCAGGTCGGCGAGGGACAACATCTGCGGGGTGATCCGCTTACAGCCCGGCACGATGCCGTTGTCCGGCACCACGATCTCCGTCGCGCCGTCCACGGCTGCCGCCAGCGCGGCCAGGGTCGGCTGGCCGAACAGCACCCGCACATCGGCGCTCAAGCCGGCCTGGCGCATGCGTTCGATCAGCGTGACCGCCAACAACGAGTGCCCACCCAATTCAAAGAAGTGGTCATGACGCCCCACCCGCTCGACCTTGAGCAGCTCGGCCCAGAGTTGTGCCAGCGTCGTTTCTATCGCGCCCTGCGGTGCTTCGTATTCACGGCTGATCACCGAAGCCAGGTCCGGCTCAGGCAGCGCCTTGCGATTCAGTTTGCCGTTAGGCGTCAGCGGCAGTGCATCAAGCCGCACATAGGCCGCCGGCACCATGTATTCCGGCAGTTGCGCTTGCAACCGGGCACGCAGGCTTTCAATCTCGACGCCGTGCTCGTCACCGTGCACGGTGAAGTACGCCACCAGCCGCTTGGCCCCCGGCACGTCTTCGCGAGCCAGCACCACGACCTCCTTGATCGCCTCGTGCCGGGCCAGCTTGGCCTCGATCTCGCCCAGTTCGATACGGAACCCGCGGATCTTCACCTGATCGTCGTTGCGCCCCAGGTAGTCGATGTTGCCATCCGCCAGGTAGCGACCCAGGTCGCCGGTGCGGTACATCCGGGCATTCGGCCGGTCACTGAACGGGTCGGCGAGGAAACGCTCGGCCGTCAGTTCCGGACGGTGCAGATAACCCCGCGCCACCTGGACGCCACCGATGTAGATCTCCCCGGCCACGCCCAGGGGCACCGGTTGACCATGGGCGTCGAGTAGGTAGATCCGGGTGTTGGCGATCGGCTTGCCGATCGGCGTGCTGTCCGGTGTCTCGACACCCGTGCAGTCCCATGCAGTAACGTCCACGGCGGCTTCGGTCGGGCCGTACAGGTTGTGCAACGCAGTCCCTGGGAATTGCGCCTTGAAGCGCCGCACCAGATGGCCCGGCAAGGCTTCGCCGCTGCACATCACCTGGCGCAGCCCCGCGCACTCGCCGGCCTCGCCGTGAGCCAGGAACACGTCCAGCATCGACGGCACGAAGTGCAGCGTGGTGATGCCATGCCGTTGGATCGCTTCGCGCAGGTACGCCGGATCGCGATGTCCGCCCGGACGCGCCATCACCAGCCGCGCACCGGTAAACAGCGGCCAGAAGAACTCCCACACCGAGACGTCGAAGCTGAACGGGGTCTTCTGCAGCACCGCGTCCGCCGCGCTCAATGTGTACGCGTCCTGCATCCACAACAGCCGGTTGACCACCGCGCCATGCTCGTTCATCACGCCTTTGGGCAGGCCGGTGGAGCCGGAGGTGTAGATGACGTAGGCCAAATGGCTGGCATGCAGGCCCGAGACCTGCGGATTGCCGGTCGGTCGCGTGGCGAAATCTTCGTCTTCGAGCACCATCACCCTGGCGTCGGTCGCGGGCAGGTTCGCCTGCAAGGCGCGCTGGGTCAGCACCACGGCCGGGGCGCTGTTTTCCAGCATGTAGGCCAAACGGTCGGCCGGGTAATCCGGGTCGAGCGGCACGTAGGCGGCGCCTGATTTAAGAATGCCCAGCAGCGCCGCGACCATGTCCACACTGCGGTCCATGCAGATCGCCACGCGGTCATCCGGACGAATGCCCAGTTCCAGCAGGCGATGGGCAATCTGATTGGCGCGGCCGTTCAGTTGCGTGTAGCTCAGCTGCTGCTCTTCGAACACCACGGCAACGGCATCCGGACAGGTCGTGACCCGTGCCTCGAACAGGCCATGCAGGGTCAGGCCTTGCGGATAGTCGACAGCCGTCGCATTGAACGCTTCCAGCAGGTGCTGGCGCTCAGCGTCTTCCAACAGCGGGATCTGCGCCACCAGGGCCTGCTCATCGGCAACCATAGCGCGCAAGATGCATTCGAGGTAACCGAGGTAGCGCTCCATCGTGGCCTGGTCGAACAGTGCCGTGGCGTACTCCAGCGAACCGAACAGGCGCCCATCGATCAGCGCCATGTCCAGCAACACATCGAACTTGGCGGTGCGGCTGGTCACCCCCAGCCCTTGCAGCGAGATGTCGCCCAGTTCCACCCCGCCGGCTTCGCTGTTCTGCCAGGACAACATGGCCTGGAACACCGGGCTGTGAGACAGGCTGCGCAATGGCCGGACCACTTCCACCACCTGTTCGAACGGCAGATCCTGATGCGCCTGGGCGCCCAGGGTCTGGGCCTTGACCCGTTGCAGCAAGGTCTCGACGGTCAGTTCGGACGAAACCTCGACGCGCACCGCCAGGGTGTTGACGAACAGGCCGATCAGGTCTTCGACTTGCGCATCCATGCGGTTCGCCGTCGGTGTGCCAATGACCACATCGTCCTGCCCGGACATGCGGCTCAGCAGCGCGGCCCACGCGGCCATGACCGTCATGAACAGCGTGGCGCCATGGCGTTGGCTCAAGGCCTTGAGGCCTTCGGTCAGCGCTTCATCGAAGGCGATCCCCACCGCATGACCGGAATGATCCTGCTGGGCCGGCCGTGGCCGGTCCGTCGGCAAGGTCAGCAGTGCCGGTGCGCCGGCCAGGGTGTCCTGCCAGTAGCGTTCCTGACTGTTCAATACCTCGCCGGTGAGCCAGCGCCGCTGCCAGACGGCGTAGTCGGCGTATTGCACCGGCAGGGCCGGCAACGGGTCGTCCTGGCCTTGGCTGAACGCCGCGTACAGCACGCCCAGTTCACGGGTCAGGACATCGGCGGACCAGCCGTCCGAGACGATGTGGTGCAGGGTCACCAGCAACACATGATCAGCCTCACCCATGCGCACCAGGCGACCTCGGGCCAGCGGGCCACGGCTCAGGTCGAAGGCCTGCCGCGCTTCCTCCCCGGCCATCCGCGACAGCTCGGCTTCGGCATCCGGGTGTGCAGACAGGTCAAGCCGTTGCAAGGCGAAACCGATGTCGGCCGGGGCAATGCGTTGCTCAACCTCCTGCCCCTGGACAAAGGTCGTGCGCAAGGCTTCGTGCCGGACGACGATGCGATCCAGGGCACGGCCCAGCGCGGCGGTATCCAGCGCACCGCGCAGACGCAGGCCGGTGGGGATGTGATACGCCGCGCTGGCGTTGTCCAGCTGCGCGAGGAACCACAGGCGTTGCTGGGCAAACGACAACGGCAATGCCTGCTCACGGGACACCAGCACGATGTCCGGCCGGGAGCTGCGTGCCGCTCGGGACAACACCTGGGCCAACGCGCTCAGCTCGGGTTGGGCAAACACCTCGTTCAGGCTCAGCTCCACCCCCAATTGCTCGCGCACCTGGGCAATCAAGCGCATCACCAGCAACGAATGCCCGCCCAGCTCGAAGAAGTGGTCGTGGCGCCCCACCGTTTCGACGTTGAGCAGGCCTTGCCAGATCTGCGCCAGGGCGATTTCGGTGGCGCCTTGCGGGGCTACATGAATGCGGCTGGCGAAGGCCTCGGCATCCGGTGCCGGCAGCGCCTGACGGTCGAGCTTGCGGTTCGGTGTCAGCGGCAGTGCGGCCAGGCTGACGAATGCACTCGGCACCATGTACTCGGCCAGCAGGGTCGATAGCTGTGCGCGAAGGGTTGCCGCACTCAGGGTCACGCCGGCCTGCGGCACGACGTAGGCCACCAGGCGTTTGTCCCCCGGCGTGTCCTCGCGCACGATCACCGCCGCTTCCTTGACCCCGGCACAGTCGCTGAGCCTGGCTTCGATTTCACCCAGTTCGATGCGGAAACCGCGCACCTTGACCTGGAAGTCATTGCGCCCCAGGTATTCGATGCGTCCGTCCGGACGATAGCGGGCCAGGTCGCCGGTCTTGTACATGCGGGCGTCGGGCTGGTCGCTGAACGGGTCGACGAGGAAGCGCTCGGCATTGATCGTGTCGAGGTTCAGGTAACCCCGGGCCACGCCGTCGCCACCGATGTAGATCTCTCCGGCCACGCCGAACGGCACCGGCTGGCGCTGCCCGTCGAGCAGGTAGATACGGGTGTTGGCCATCGGCGTGCCGATGCTGGCGTTGCCGGCCGCGCCGTTGGCATCGTAGTGCATGTAGGCGGCGGTGCACGACACGGTCGCTTCGGTCGGGCCATAGGTGTTGATCAATCGGGTATGGGCCGGGCGCACCGCGTCCCACATTTGCAACTTTTGCATCGACAGCGCATCACCGGTGACGTTGACCAGGCGCACTTCACGCAGATGATCCCGGGCCTGGGCCGGTGCGTTGTGCCATTCGGCCGCCAGGGTATGCCAATGTGCAGCGGTCAAATGCAGGAAAGTCGGCCGGATCTCGGCGTCCTGCTGCAACTCGACGCTACCGAACAGCTGTCGGGTCGGCGCCAGGGTGGCACCGACGACCAGCGCCGGGAAAATCTCTTCCACCGACAGGTCGAAGTTCAGCGTGTTCTGCTGCAGCACCGTGTCGGCCGGCGTCAGCTCGAACAGCCGCACGGCGTCCACGCAGTAATTGACCAGGCCACGGTGTTCGATCATCACGCCCTTGGGCGCGCCGGTGGAACCCGAGGTGTAGATCACGTAGGCCAGGTGGCGCACGCCGAGGGTCGCCACCACCGGGTTGTCTTCACGACCTGCGGCAATGCCGCTGCGCACCCGTTCGACGTAGTCGAGCAGCACCACCGGCGCTGCCAGTGGCGGCAGGCGGTCTTGCAGCGCGCGTTGGGTCAGCAGCGCGACCGGGGCACTGTCGGCGATCATGTAGGCCAATCGTTCGGCCGGGTACGCAGGGTCCAGCGGCACGTAGCCGCCGCCGGCCTTGAGTACGGCCAACAGGCCCACCAGCATCTCGGCGCTGCGCTCGACGCAGATCGCCACGCGGTCGTCCGGGCGGATGCCCAGCCCGATCAGATGGTGCGCCAGTTGGTTGGCCTGGCGGTTCAGTTCGGCGTAGCTCAGGCGCTCGCCTTCGAACACCACGGCAATGGCCTGCGGCCGGGCCGCGACCTGGGCTTCGAAGAGCTGATGGATCGTCCGTTCACGGGGGTACGCTGCCTGGTTGGCGTTGAGCCCCACCAGCAGATGCTGGCGTTCGGCGTCATCCACCAGCGCAATCTGCTCAATCAGCGCCTGATCACTCGCCACCATGGCGCGCACCATCCGCTCGAAGTAACCGAGGTAACGCTGCACCGTGGTCTCGTCGAACAAAGCCGTGGCGTATTCCAGGGCGCCGAAGATCTGCCCCTGGGCCTCGCCGAGTTCCAGGGACAGGTCGAACTTGGCGACGGTGTTCGCCACGCCCAGGCCTTCGAGTTTCAGGTCGCCCAGCACCAGTTCGCGGTTGTCCAGGGTCTGCCAGGACAACATCGCCTGGAACAGCGGGCTGTGGGACAGGCTGCGCACCGGCTTGAGTATTTCCACCACCTGCTCGAACGGCAGGTCCTGGTGCGCCTGGGCACCCAGGGCCTGGGTCTTGACCCGCGCCAGCAGGGATTCGACGGTCGGCGCGCCCGAGACATCGACGCGCACGGCCAGGGTGTTGACGAAGAAGCCGATCAGCCCTTCGACTTCCGAACGTGTGCGGTTGGCCACCGGCGAACCGATCACCACGTCGTCCTGGCCGCAAAGGCGACTCAACAATGCCGCCCAGGCCGCCATCAACGTCATGTACAGGGTCACGCCATGACGCTGGCTCAAGGCTTTGAGGTCGGCCGTCAGCTCGGCGTCGAACGCCAGCGGCAGCGCCGCCCCGCTGTAGTCCTGCTGCGCCGGGCGCGGCCGGTCCGTCGGCAACATCAGCAGCGCCGGTGCATCGGCCAGGGTTTGCTGCCAGTAGCTGCTCTGGGCCTGCAACACCTCACCGCTCAACCAGCGACGTTGCCACAAGGCGTAGTCGCCGTATTGCACGGTCAGCGCCGGCAGCGGATCGTCCAGGTCATGGCGGAACGCTTCGTAGAGCGCCGCCAGTTCCTTGATCAGCACACCGATGGACCAGGCATCCGAAACGATGTGGTGCATGGTCACCAGCAGCACATGGTCCTCGTCGCCCAGGCGGATCAACCGGCCACGGATCAGCGGGCCATGCTCCAGGTCGAAGGCGTCGGCGGCTTCCCGCGCCGCCAGGGCGTGCAGGTCGGCTTCGGCATTGGTCCGGTCGGACCAGTCATGTTGCAGCAAGGCAAAACCGCTGTCGGCTGCGGCGATACACTGCCGGGCCTCCTCGCCGTGGGCCTGCACGAAGGTGGTCCGCAGCGCCTCATGACGGGCGACGATGCGATCCAGCGCCCGTTGCAGGGCGACGCGATCCAGCGTGCCGCGCAGACGCAGGCCTGCCGGCATATGGTAGGCCGAGCTGGCCCCTTCCATCTGCGCCAGGAACCACAGGCGCTGTTGGGCGAACGACAGCGGCAAGGATTCGTCGCGGGAGGCCCTGACGATCTCCGGCAATGTGCTGCGCCCGGCCTGGGACACGGCCTGCGCCAGTGCCATGAGTACGGGATGAGCAAACAGCGCCGTCAGGCTCAGTTCCACGCCCAGACGCAAACGGACCTGGGAAATCAGTTGCATCGCCAGCAACGAATGGCCACCCAGCTCGAAGAAGTGGTCGTGACGGCCGACCTGTTGCAGGCCCAGCAGGTCCTGCCAGATCTGCGCCAACGTGGTTTCGATTTCGCCTTGGGGAGCTTCGTAGCCACGGGTGATCAAGGCATCGTGATCGGGTGCAGGCAGGGCCTTGCGGTCGAGCTTGCCGTTGGGGGTCAACGGCAGTGCGTCGAGAAGTACGTAGGCTACGGGCACCATGTATTCCGGCAACCGCGCTTGCAGATGGCTGCGCAGGGTTTCGATGTCCACTGCTGCTGACTGGGTGAAATAGGCGACCAGACGCTTATCGCCTGGTACGTCTTCGCGAGCCAGTACCACTGTTTCCTTCACGGCGTCGTGTTGGGCGAGTTTGGCTTCGATCTCGCCCAGTTCGATGCGGAAACCACGGATCTTCACCTGATCGTCGTTGCGGCCCAGGTATTCGATGTTGCCATCCGGCAGGTAGCGGCCAAGGTCGCCGGTCTTGTACATCCGGGCGTTTGCAGCACCGCTGAACGGGTCGCTGAGAAAACGTTCGGCCGTCAGATCATCACGGTTGAGATAACCCCGCGCCACCCCTGCGCCACCGATGTAGATTTCCCCAGGTACGCCCAGCGGCACCGGTTGTTTATGTTCGTCCAGCAAGTAGAACTGAGTATTCGCCACCGGCTTGCCGATGTGCGCGGCAAACCCGTCTTCACGAGCCATCGACACCCAACTCGAATAGGTCGTGGTTTCCGAGGGCCCATAGAGATTGCACAGGCGCTTGACCGAAGTCTGTTCGAACAGCGCTTCCACCAGGCTGCGCTTGAGGGCTTCACCGGCCACGTTCACCGTGTCCACGCCCTCGCCCAGCCCACCAGATTCCAGCAACGCCTTGAGCGCCGACGGCACGGTGTTGATCAGGGTGACGTCGTGCTCGCCCTGTTGCAGTTCCAGCACATTAGTGACGACTTCGATGCTGCCGCCCGACGTCAACGGTGCAAAGCATTCATAGACCGCCAGGTCGAAGTTCAGCGAAGTCGAAAACAGGGTTTTCGACAGAGTCTGGGTATCGAACGACCGATGCGCCCAGGTCAGGAAGTTCACCGTGTTGCGGTGTTCGATCATCACGCCCTTGGGCAACCCGGTCGAACCCGAGGTATAGATCACGTAGGCCAGATGCGCCGAGGTCAGGCCGTCGACCTGCGGATTGGGCGCCGTCTCGTCCTGCCAGACACCCTTGTCGAGGTCGATCACTGGCACACTCGTTTCACCCAGCAAACCGCGCGTGGCCTTTTGCACCAGGATCGCCGCCGGGGCGCTGTCCTCGAGCATGTAGGCAATGCGATCCGCCGGATAAGCTGGATCCAGCGGCACATAACCGCCCCCCGCCTTCAGAATCGCCAGCAAGCCGACGACCATGTCGAGGCCGCGTTCAACGCAGATCGCCACCCGCGAGTCCGGCTGTACACCTTGTTTGCGCAGGTAAAGAGCCAACCGGTTGGACAGCCCATTGAGCTCGCGATAGTTGAGCTGCTGCCGGCCATGCCGCACCGCCAGCGCATCCGGCGTGCGCCGCACCTGCTCCTCGAACAACCCGTGGATGGTTTGCTCCAGCGGATACTCGGCGTCGGTGGCGTTGAACGCCACCAGCAATTGCTCGCGTTCGTCGGCCGGCACAATCGACAATTCGCGCAATGCGGCGTCAGGTGTGTGCTCCAGCGCTTGCACCAGACTCTCCAGCGCCATGTGCATGTAACCGCAGACACGTCGTGCCCCCACCTCGGCCACCGCCTGGGCCGTCAGCATGAAGCCGTCGCCCAGGTCGTCGACGTTCAGGCACAACGGGTAGTTGGTCCGCTCTTCCATGCTCAGGGTGTGAATCCCGTGCCAGGCCGAAATGGCCTGGTCGGACGCGGCTTCACCGGCACTGTGGCGATAGTTCAACAGCGTGCTGAACAATGGCAGCGAGGCCGGGACGCCGCTGCAACGCTGGGCCAATGCCAGGGAAGCATGTTCATGTCCCAACAACCCACTCAACCGGGCGTGGGTTGCCTTCACCCCTGCACGGACGTTGGTCTGCCCCACACTCACCCGCAACGGCAAGGTGTTGATGAACATCCCCAACGCCCGGTCCGCGCCGTCGCCGCCCTGCATCCGGCCCATCAGCACGGTGCCGAACACCACCTCCTCACGCCCCGAGACACGCCCGACCACCTGGGCCCAGGCCAGGTGGACCAGGCTTGCCGCACTCACGCCGAGCTGACGGGCCTGCACCCGCAAGCGCTGGGCCAATGCCGCATCCACACCTTGCTGCACTTCTTCGATGCCGCTGCCGTCGCCCTGCACGTCTTGCAGACCGAACGGCAGCGTCGGTTCGTCGATATCGCCCAGCATGTCGCGGAAGAACGCTTCGTGCTGTTCGCGACTCACGCCCAACCGGGCCTGGGCCACATGGTTGCGGTACGGCACAGCCGGTGCGAGCAGCTCTGCCTGATCCAGCAAGCTGGCCTGCATTTCATGCACCACCACCTCAAGAGCGGTGTGGTCCAGCGCCATGTGATGGAACAGCAACATGCCGACCCAACGCTGGTTCGCCAGATCCTGGGCATAGGCCAGCCGCATCAGCGGCGCCTGGGCAATGTCCAGACGGTAGTGACGTGGATCGAAGCGTTCGTGCAGCTGTTGCACGGCATCGCCCGCCGCCGGATCCAGCTCGATTTCCTCAAGGGCCAGCGTCGCGTGGCGCCAGACCACTTGCACCGGTGACGCCAGGCCCTGCCAGACCATGCTGGTGCGCAGGATATCGTTACGCGACACCACGCTCTGCAAGGCCTGGGCAAAGGCTTGCAGGCGCTCGCGATGGTCAAAGCCGAACAGCACCTGCAACACGTAGGGATCGCCCTGCTCTGCGGCCAGGTGATGGTAGAGAATGCCTTCCTGCAACGGCGCCAGGGCGTAGATGTCCTGCACATTGGCGACGCCGCCCGGCACTGTCGCCACAATACGGTCGATGGCCTCTTGGTCCAGGTCGGCCAGGGGCAGCATGTCCGGAGTGATCCGTGTGCAACCGTGCGGGATCAGGTTGGCCGGCACCACGACTTCGTGGGCACCGCCCACGGCCGCCGCCAACGCGGCCAGGGTCGGCTGGCCGAACAGCACGCGCACGTCCGCAACCAGATCGACCTGACGCATGCGCTCGATCAGTTTAACCGCCAGCAGCGAATGCCCACCCAGTTCGAAGAAGTTGTCGTGACGACCCACTTGTTCGAGCTTGAGCAACTCCTGCCAGATCCGCGCGATGGCGCTTTCCACTTCCCCTTGGGGGGCTTCGTATTCGCGGCTGATCACCGCCGATTGATCCGGCGCCGGCAACGCCTTGCGATCCAGCTTGCCGTTGGTGGTCAGCGGGAACGCTTCAAGCATCACGAAGGCGCTTGGCACCATGTAGTCCGCCAGCGAACCCAGCAACTGGGTGCGCAGGTCGGCCGCCGATGGTTGCGCGCCTTCTTCGGCGATCACATAGGCCACCAGGCGCTTGTCGCCCGGCTCGTCCTCGCGGGCGATGACCACCGCTTCGCTGATACCCTCGCAGGCGGCCAGCGTTGCCTCGATCTCGCCCAGTTCGATACGGAAGCCGCGGATCTTGACCTGATCGTCGTTGCGTCCGAGGTATTCGATGCTGCCGTCCGCCAACCAACGACCGAGGTCGCCAGTCTTGTACAGGCGGGCATTCGGCTCGCTGCTGAACGGATTGGCCAGGAAGCGTTCCGCGGTCAATTCAGCGCGGTTCAGGTAACCCCGGCTGACGCCCGCGCCGCCGACGTACATTTCACCGACTACGCCGACCGGCACCGGTTCGCGTCGGGCGTCGAGTACGTACAGTTGCAGGTCGGGAATACGCCCGCCAATCGGGCTGACCCCGACCAACTGCGCATCCGCCGCACACAGTGCACGATAGGTCACGTGCACCGTGGTTTCGGTGATGCCGTACATGTTGACCAATTGCGTCTGGGCATTGATCTCACGGGCATACCAAGGCTTGAGAATGCCGGTTTCCAGCGCCTCGCCACCGAAAATCACTTGACGAAGACTGTGGCTCAGCTCGCTTTCGCCCTGGGCCGCGATCAACTGGCGGAACGCGCTCGGCGTCTGGTTCAACACCGTGACGCCGGCCTCGCACAACAGCGCGTAACATTCCTGCGGCGAGCGGCTGACCAGTTGCGGCACGACCAACAGGCGGCCACCGTGGGTCAGCGCCCCCCAGATTTCCCAGACCGAGAAGTCGAAGGCGAAGGAATGGAACAGCGCCCAGACGTCCTGCGGGCCGAAGTCGAACCACGCTTGCGTGGCCGAGAACAGTCGCGCGACGTTGCGATGCTCGACCATCACCCCTTTCGGCAAGCCGGTCGAACCCGAGGTGTAGATCACGTAGGCCAGGTGGCTGGCATCCAACCCCACCACCTGCGGATTGCGCACGGACTGGTCCTGCCAGTCGTCGCCATCGAGATCGACCACAGGCAGCGAAATGTCGGCCAACAAGCGACGTGTCGTGGTCTGTACCAACACGGCCACAGGCGCACTGTCCTGCAACAGGTAGGCGAGGCGCTCGGCCGGATAGGCCGGATCCAACGGTACATACCCTGCCCCCGCCTTGAGGATGCCCAACAGGCCGACGATCATGTCCAGACCACGCTCGACACAGATCGCCACCCGATCATCCGGGCGAATGCCCAGGGACAGCAAATGATGGGCGAGCTGGTTGGCCCGGGCGTTGAGTTCGCCGTAGTTCAGTGTCCGGTTCTCGAACACCACGGCCACTGCATCGGGTTGTACCGCCGCCCGGGCTTCGAACTGCCCATGGATCAGCGCATTGTCGGCGTAGGCCACATCCGAGGCATTCCAGGTTTCCAGCAACTGTCGGCGCTCGTCCGGCGGCAGGATCTGCAACCCGTTCAACGGCGCCTGGGGCGATTGCTCCAGCGCCTCCAGCAGATGCTCCAGCACACATTGCACATAGCCGCAGACACGCCCGGCGCCTATGGACGCCTCGGCCATGACGGTCAGGTTGAAGTCTTCACCCAGGTCATCCACCGACAACGTCAGCGGATAGTTGGTCCGCTCTTCGCCGCCCAGAACCTGGATACCTTCCCAGGCCGCGATGGCTTCGCTGGAGGCCGTCTGCGCACCGAGGTGGCGATAGTTCAGCAGCGCGCTGAACAACGGTGCCGGCGCGGTCACGCCACTGCAACGCTGGGCCAGGACCAACGAGGCATGCTCATGGCCGAGCAAGGCGGTCAAGCGTGCATGGGTCGCCTTGACCCCGGCGCGCACGCCCTGCGCACCCAGCTCCACACGCAACGGCAAGGTGTTGATGAACATCCCCAGCGCCCGGTCGGCGCCCTCGCCGCCCTGCATCCGGCCCAGCAACACAGTGCCGAACACGACGTCGTCCTTGCCCGAGACACGGCCCAGTACCTGTGCCCAGGCCAGGTGATACAGGCTCGCCGCGCTCACGCCAAGTTGGCGGGCCTGCGCCCGCAAGCGCTGGCTGAGCGCCCCATCGACCGGCTGGCGGACCTCTTCGATCCCACGTCCGTCGCCTTGCACATCCAGCAGGCCGAACGGCAACGTCGGTTCGGTCACATCGCCGAGCATCTCGCGGAAGAACCCTTCGTGCTCCTCGCGGCTGATGCCCAGGCGCGCCTGGGCCACGTAGTTGCGATACGGCACCGAAGCTGCCAGCAGATGCTCGCGCCCCATCACATGGGCTTCGATTTCCGCCGTGAGCATGGCCAGGGACGTCGCGTCGTCGACCATGTGATGGAACAACAGCATGCCGACCCAGCGATTGTTCGCCACGTCTTCGGCATAGCCGATACGCATCATCGGCGCCTGACGGATGTCCAGGCGGTAATGCCGTGGGTCCAGGTGCTCGCGCAGTTGTTGCGCGATGTCCCCCGCCGCCGGGTCCAGCACGATCTCATCGAGTTGCAGTTGCGCCTCGCGCCAGACCACTTGCACCGGTTCGTCCAGCCCTTCCCAGACCACGCCGGTGCGCAGGATATCGTGGCGGGACAGTACGCCTTGCAACGCCTTGGCAAAGTCGTCCAAGCGGGAGCGACTGTCGTAGGTGAACTGTACATATTGCAGATAGGGGTCGCCCTGGGCCGCAGCGAGGTGGTGATACAGAATGCCTTCCTGCAACGGCGCGAGAGCATAGATGTCCTGCACGTTGCGCACACCGCCCGGCACTGACGCGACGATGCGGTCGATGCCGTCCTGGTCCAGGTCGACCAGGGGCAGCATGTCCGGGGTGATCCGCGTGCAGTCGGCGGGAATGAGGTTGGCCGGCACCACGATTTCGCGCACGCCGCCTACGGCCGCCGCCAATGCCGCCAACGTCGGCTGGCCGAACAGCACGCGGACATCGGCAGCCAGGTCAACCTGACGCATGCGCTCGACCAGTTTCACCGCCAACAGGGAGTGACCGCCCATTTCAAAGAAGTGGTCATGACGCCCCACCTGCTCCACTTGCAGCAGGTCTTGCCAGATCCGCGCAATCGCCGTTTCGACCTCGCCTTGGGGCGCCTCGTACTCACGGGTCACCACCGAGGACTGGTCGGGCACCGGCAGCGCCTTGCGGTCCAGCTTGCCGTTGGTGGTCAGCGGGAACACCGTCAACATCACGAACGCGCTGGGCACCATGTATTCCGCCAGGGAACCCAGCAGCTCGGCGCGCAGCTCGGCCGCCGTCGGTGGCTCGCCCTCCTCGGCAATCACATAGGCCACCAGGCGCTGGTCACCCGGGGTGTCCTGGCGCGCCAGCACCACGGCTTCACGCACGCCGTTGCAGGCGGCCAGCTTGGCCTCGATCTCACCCAGCTCGATACGGAAACCGCGGATCTTCACCTGGTCGTCGTTGCGTCCCAGGTATTCGATACTGCCGTCCGCCAGCCAGCGACCGAGGTCACCGGTCTTGTACATGCGGGCGTTCGGCTCATCGCTGAACGGGTTGTCGAGGAAACGCTCGGCGGTCAGCTCATCGCGATTCAGATAACCACGGCTCACACCCGCGCCACCGACGTACATTTCGCCGACCACACCGACTGGTACGGGTTCGCGTTGTGCGTCGAGCACGTACAACTGCAAGTCAGGGATGCGTTTGCCGATGGGGCTGACGCCGGTCAGTTGGGCATCGGCGGCACAGAGCGCACGGTAAGTCACGTGCACGGTGGTTTCGGTGATGCCGTACATGTTCACCAATTGCGTGCGGGCATTGGCTTCGCGGGAATACCAGGGCTTGAGGATCCCGGTTTCCAGTGCTTCACCGCCGAAAATCACTTGCCGCAGGCTGTGGTCCAGGTCGCTTTCGCCCTGGGCCGCGATCAATTGGCGGAACGCGCTCGGCGTCTGGTTGAGGATGGTCACCCCAGTCTCGCACAGCAGTGCATAGCAATATTGCGGGGAGCGGCTGACCAGTTGCGGCACCACCAGCAAGCGGCCGCCGTGGGTCAGCGCGCCCCAGATTTCCCAGACCGAGAAATCGAAGGCAAAGGAATGGAACAGTGCCCAGACGTCTTGTGGGCCGAAATCGAACCACGGCTGGGTGGCCGAGAACAACCGCGCGACGTTGCGGTGCTCGACCATCACGCCCTTGGGCAAACCGGTGGAGCCGGAGGTGTAGATCACATAGGCCAGGTGGCTGGCCTCAAGGCCCGGCACATCCGGATTATGCCGTGGCTGCTGGTCGATTTCGCTGGCATCGAGCGGGTCGAGCAGCACGGTCGGTACGCTCAATGGTGGCAAGGTTTCACGCCATTCCTGCTGGGTCACCAGCGCCACCGGGCTGCTGTCGTGCAGCATGTAGGCGATACGTTCCGCCGGATAGGCCGGGTCCAGCGGCACGTAGCCCGCCCCCGCCTTCAAGATACCCAACAGGCCGACGATCATGTCCAGGCCGCGCTCGACACAGATTGCCACCCGGTCATCCGGGCGAATACCCAGGGCCAACAGGCGGTGGGCCAACTGGTTGGCGCGGGCATTGAGCTGACCGTAAGTCAGCGTCTGCTCTTCATGGATCACCGCCACGGCGTCCGGCTGGGCCATTGCCCAGGCTTCGAACTGACGATGGATCAAGGCGTCTGCGGCATATTCGGCGTCCCGGGTGTTCCAGGTTTCCAGCAACTGCCGGCGTTCGGCCGGCGGCAAGACCGTCAGGGCTTGCAGTGCGGTGTCCGGCGCGTGCTCCAGGGCGGTGACCAGGTTGTCCAGGGCCATCTGCATGTAGCCGCAGATGCGTGCCGCACCGATCGAAGTGTCGACCAGGGCCGTAAGGGCGAAACCTTCTCCCAGGTCATCGACGTTGAGGGTCAGCGGGTAGTTGGTGCGTTCGTCACCTTTCAGCGCCTCGATCCCGCTCCAGGCCGAGAGGGCGTCCTGGGTCACCTCGGCGGCGCTGTGACGGTAGTTGAGCAAGGCGCTGAACAACGGCGTCGGTGCCGCCACGCCACTGCAACGCTGGGCCAGTGCCAGGGAGGCATGTTCGTGACCAAGCAGGGCCGTCAGTCGGGCGTGGGTCGCCTTGACCCCGCTACGAACATCCTGGGCGCCTACGTCCACGCGCAAGGGCAAGGTGTTGATGAACATCCCCAGCGCTCGGTCAGCCCCTTCGCCGCCCTGCATCCGGCCCAGCAATACCGTGCCGAACACCACTTCCTGGCTGCCGGACACTTTGCCCAATACTTGCGCCCAGGCCAGGTGCACCAGGCTGGCGGCACTGACGCCCAGATGCCGGGCCTGGGCCCGCAGGCGCCTGGACAGCGCAAGATCCACCGGCTCGCAGACCTCGTCGATGCCATGGCCGTCCCCCTGTACATCCTGCAAGCCGAAGGGCAGTGTTGGCTCGTCGATATCGCCCAGCATGTCGCGGAAGAACGCCTCGTGTTCCGCCTCGCTCGCCCCCAGGCGCGCCTGGGCCACGTAGTTGCGATAAGGCATCGCTTCGCCCAACCGCTCGCCTTGTCCCAGCAGGTGCAGCTGCATTTCATGCTGCATCACATCCAGCGCGGTATGGTCCAGGGCCATGTGATGGAAAAGCAGGATCGCCACCCAACGGTCCTGGGCCTCGTCCCGGGCGTAGATCAGTTGCAGCATCGGTGCACGGCGCAGGTCCAGGCGATAGTGGCGCGCATCGAAGCGGCTCGCCAGTTGCGTGGCGACATCGCCGGCCGTGGCATCGGCTTCGAAGCACTGCGACTCCAGCTTCACGTGGCGCCAGACCAGTTGCACCGGTTCGTCCAGGCCTTCCCAGGCCACGCTGGTGCGCAGGATGTCGTGACGGTCGATCACTACCTGCAACGCCTCGATAAATACGTCGAGACGTTCGCGGTTGTCGAAGGCGAACTGCGACTGCAGCACGTAGGGGTCGCCCTGCTCGGCGGCCAGGTGGTGATAAAGGATGCCTTCCTGCAACGGTGCCAGCGGGTAGATGTCCTGCACGTTGGCAGCACCACCCGGAACGGTGGCGACGATCCGGTCAATCGTCTGTTGGTCCAGGGTGACCAGCGGAAGCATGGCCGGGGTGATATGTTCACAGCCGGACTCAATCAGGTTCGCCGGCACCTCGATTTCCCTGCCACTGCCGATGGCCGCCGCCAGCGCCGCCAGGGTCGGCTGGCTGAACAGCACGCGCACGTCGGCGCTCAGGCCGGCCTGGCGCATGCGCTCGATCAGGGTCACCGCCAACAGCGAATGACCGCCCAGTTCGAAGAAGTGATCGTGACGACCGACCCGCTCGACCTTGAGCACCTCGGCCCAGAGTCGCGCCAGGGTGGTTTCGATCTCGCCCTGCGGGGCGGCGTATTCGCGACTGGCATAGGCGTCGGCGTCCGGCGCCGGCAGTGCGCGGCGATCCAGTTTGCCGTTGGCGGTCAACGGGAAGGATGGCAGCACGACGAAGGCGCTGGGGACCATGTACTCAGCCAACGTGCTTGCCAATTGGCTGCGCAGGTCGTGCACCGACAGGATGCCGCCCGCGTCGGGAATCACATAGCCCACCAGGCGTTTCGGTCCGTTGTCGTCCTGTCGTGCCAGTACCACGGCGTCTTTGACGCCAGTGCATTGGCCCAACCGGGCTTCAATTTCGCCCAGTTCGATACGGAAACCACGGATCTTCACCTGGTCGTCGTTACGACCGAGGTAATCCACGGCTCCATCGGCACGCCAGCGCGCCAGGTCGCCGGTGCGGTAGAGCAAGGCCGCCGGATCGGCGCTGAACGGGTCGGCGACGAACTTCTCGGCGGTCAGCTCGGGGCGGTTCAGGTAACCCTTCGCCACGCCATCGCCACCGATATACAACTCGCCCGCCACACCCACCGGCACGGGCTGCTGATTCGCATCCAGCACATAGACGCGGGTGTTGCCGATCGGATGACCAATCGGGATTCCGCCCTCACCCACGTTTTTTATTTCGTAAGTGGTGGTGAACGTCGTGGCTTCGGTCGGACCATAGCCGTTGAGCAGATGCTGCGGCGCGCCGTCTTTCAGGACACGACCGATCACCGCCGGATCCAACACGTCACCGCCCACGATCAGGTAGCGCAGTTGCTTGAACACCGGCAGCAGACCAGCGGCGTACTGATGGAACAGGCCGGCGGTCATCCACAGCACGCTGACCGCTTGCTCGGTCAGCAACGCCGCAAACCGCTCCTGGGACAGCAACACATCCTGCTCGACCACCACCACGCACCCGCCGTTGAGCAACGGCGCCCAGACATCGAGGGTGCTGGCATCGAAGGCCGGGTTGGAGGCAAACGCCACACGATCCCGGGCGTTGAAATCCGCGTAGCCGTTGTTGATCACCAAGCGACTGATCGCCCGATGCGGCACCAGCACGCCCTTCGGCATTCCGGTGGAACCGGAGGTGTACATGATGTAGGCGACGGATTCGGCGCTCTGCATCAGGTTCAGGTCATCAAAGGTTCCGTCCAGCACCACGGTGTCCAGATCCACCCGCGTCATGCCTTGCGGTGTGGTCGTAGCGCTCAGGGTCAGCAGGATGTTCGCCCCGCTGTCCTGCACCATGAAGTCCTGACGTTCCAGGGGCGCGTGGATGTCCAGCGGCACATAAGCCGCCGCGCATTTGAGGATGGCCAACTGGCTGACCAGCAGGTCAATCGAACGCTCCAGCAGGATCGCCACGCGCTCACCCGGCTTGACGCCAAGGCCGGTCAGGTGACGGGCCAGGCGATTGGCCCTGGCGTTGAGTTCGCCGTAAGTCAGCTTGTGCCCATAGTGGACCGCCGCAACGGCATCAGGACGAGCCTGCGCTTGCGCTTCGAACAGCCCATGGACGGTCCTGTCCCGTGGATAGCTGCGGGTGGTTGCGTTGAAATCCACCAGCAGTTGCCGGCGTTCGGCCGATGGCAGGATCGACAAGCTGTCCAGTCGCGTCTGCGGGGCCTGCTCCAGGGCCTCCACCAAGTGCTCCAGCGCAATGTTCATATAGGCGCAGACCCGCTGCGCGCCGATCTGCGGCACGGCCAGCGCCGTCAGCAGGAAGCCTTCACCCAGGTCATCCACCGACAGCGTCAGTGGGTAGTTGGTACGTTCTTCGTTGCTCAGGATCTCGATGCCATCCCAAGCGGCCAGTGCCTCGCTCGAACTGATATCGACGGTACTGTGTCGGTAGTTAAGCAAGGCGCTGAACAACGGCATCGGCGCGACCACGCCGCTGCAGCGTTGGGCCAGGGCCAGGGACGCGTGTTCATGGCCGAGCAAACCGGTCAATCGGGTGTGGGCCGCCTTCACGCCGCTGCGCACATCCCCCGTGCCCACTTCCACCCGCAACGGCAAGGTGTTGATGAACATGCCCAACGCCCGTTCGGCGCCGTCGCCGCCCTGCATGCGTCCCATCAACACGGTGCCGAACACCACGTCCTGCTTGCCGGACACCTGGCCCAGCACCTGGGCCCAGGCCAGATGGTGCAGGCTCGCCGCGCTCACGCCCAACTCACGGGCCTGGGCCCGCAGGCGGCGGCTCAGGTCGTCGGACAGCTGCAACCCGACCTCTTCGATATCGCTGCCGTCGCCGCGCACATCCTGCACGCCGAACGGCAAGGTCGGTTCGTCGACGTCACCGAGCATGTCGCGGAAGAATTCTTCGTGCGCCTCGCGACTGACGCCCCGGCGGGCCTGGGCCACATAGTTGCGGAACGGCACCGCCTCACCCAGTTGATCGCCCTGGCCCAGCAGGTAGGCCTGCATCTCGTGGCGCACCAGTTCCAGCGCCGTGTGATCGAGGGCCATGTGGTGGAACAGCAGGATCGCCACCCAGCGCTGGTTGGGCTGGTCTTCTGCGAACGCAATGCGCATCAGCGGCGCCTGTTGCATGTCGAGGCGGTAATGCAGCGTGTCGAATCGCTCGCGCAACTGCCCGGCAATATCCCCTGCACCCGCCGCCAGCACCACCTCTTCCACCGCCAGTTGCGCCTTGCGCCAGACCACCTGCACCGGCTCATCCAGGCCCTCCCATACCACCGACGTGCGCAGGATGTCATGACGATCGATGACACCCTGGAGCGCATGGGCAAACGCGTCCAGCCGCTCGGGATCGGCGACGGTGAACGTCGCTTGCAACACGTAGGGGTCACCCGACGCGGCAGCGATGTGGTGGTAGAGAATGCCCTCTTGCAACGGCGCCAACGGGTAGATGTCCTGCACGTTGCGCGCGCCACCCGGCACCGTGTCCACGATGCGGTCGATGGCGTGCTGGTCCAGCTCCACCAGGGGCAGCATCGGCGGCGTGATCCGCGTGCAACCGAGCAGGATGCCGTTTTCCGGTACCTGGATTTCGCTGCCGCTGCCGACCGCAGCCGCCAGCGCCATCAAGGTCGGCTGGCCGAACAGTACGCGCACGTCGGCGCTCAAACCGACCTGGCGCATCCGGCCGACCAGGCTGACGGCCAGCAACGAGTGGCCACCGAGTTCGAAGAAGTGATCATGACGGCCGACGCGCTCGACCTTGAGCAGGTCCTGCCAGATCTGCGCCAGGGTGGTTTCGATTTCGCCTTGGGGGGCTTCGTAGCCGCGGGTGATCAGTGCGTCGTGGTCGGGGGCCGGCAGCGCTTTGCGGTCGAGTTTGCCGTTGGGGGTCAGGGGCAGTGCGTCGAGGTGTACGTAGGCCACCGGAACCATGTAGGCCGGCAGTTGCGCTTGCAGATGGCTGCGCAGGGTTTCGATGTTCACTGCTGCTGACTGGGTGAAATAGGCGACCAGGCGTTTGTCGCCCGGCACGTCTTCGCGGGCCAGCACCACCGTTTCCTTCACGGCGTCATGCTGGGCGAGTTTGGCTTCGATCTCGCCCAGTTCGATGCGGAAGCCGCGGATCTTCACCTGGTCGTCGTTGCGGCCCAGGTATTCGATGTTGCCGTCCGGCAGGTAGCGGCCGAGGTCGCCGGTCCTGTACATCCGGGCGTTCGGTTCACTGCTGAACGGATCCTTGAGGAAGCGTTCGGCGGTCAGGTCGTCGCGGTTCAGGTAACCCCGCGCCACCCCTGCGCCACCGATGTAGATTTCCCCTGGAACACCCAGCGGTACGGGTTGCTTGTGCTCATCCAGCAGGTAGAACTGGGTATTAGCGACAGGCTTACCGATATGCGCGGCAAATCCATCTTCGCGAGCCATCGATACCCAGCTCGAATAGGTCGTAGTTTCCGAAGGACCGTAGAGGTTACACAAGCGCTTGACTGAGGTCTGTTCGAACAGGGTTTCCACCAGGCTGCGCTTGAGCGCTTCACCGGCCACGTTGACCGTGTCCACACCCTCGCCCAGCCCACCGGACTCCAGCAAGGCCTTGAGCGCCGACGGTACGGTGTTGATCAGGGTGATATCGTGCTCGCCTTGTTGCAGTTCCAGCACATTGGTGACCACCTCGATGCTGCCGCCACAAGTCAGCGGCGCGAAGCACTCGTAGACCGCGAGGTCGAAGTTCAACGACGTCGAGAACAGGGTTTTCGACAATGTCTGGGCATCGAACGACCGATGGGCCCAGGTCAGGAAATTCACCGTATTGCGGTGTTCGATCATCACGCCTTTCGGCAAACCGGTGGAACCGGAGGTGTAGATCACGTAGGCCAGATGCGCAGAAGTCAGCTCGGGCACCTGCGGATTCGAGACGGACTCGTCCTGCCAGAGCCCGCTCCCCAGATCGATCACTGGCATCGAAGCACCGGCCAACAACCCGACCGTCGCAGCCTGAACCAGCACCACCGCCGGCGCGCTGTCCTCCAACATGTAGGCAATCCGATCCGCCGGATACGCCGGATCCAGCGGCACGTAACCGCCGCCCGCTTTCAGGATCGCCAGCAGCCCAACCACCATGTCGAGACCACGCTCGACACAGATCGCCACTCGCGAATCCGGCCGCACGCCCTGCCCACGCAGGTAATGGGCCAAGCGGTTGGCCCGCTCATTCAGCTCGCGATAACTCAGATGCTGCTCACCGTGCAGGACTGCCACGTCGAGCGGTGTCCGTTGCACCTGCGCCTCGAACAGCCCATGAACGGTCTGTTCCAGCGGATACTCGGCTTCGGTGGCATTGAACGCCACCAGCAGTTGCTCGCGCTCCGCTGTTGGCAGAATCGGCAGGCGATACAACGCGGCCTGCGGTGTCTGCTCCAACGCCTCCACGAGTTTTTCCAGCGCCGTATTCATGTACCCGCAGATCCGTTGCGCGCCGACCTGCGCCGCCACCAGCACCGTCAGGCTGAAACCGTTGCCCAGGTCGTCAACATTCAAGGTCAGCGGATAGTTGGTACGTTCCTCGCCACTCAGGGCATGCATGCCCTGCCATACCGCCGGTGCCGAGACCTCGCCCGAGCCGCTGTGTCGATAGTTGAGCAAGGCACTGAACAGCGGCAACGGTGCCGCCACGCCGCAGCAGCGCTGGGCCAAGGCCAGGGAGGCATGTTCGTGGCCCAACAAGGCTGTCAAGCAGGCGTGGGTCGCCTTGACCCCGGCGCGCACGCCTTGCGTACCCACGTCCACCCGTAATGGCAAGGTATTGATGAACATTCCCAGCGTCCGATCGGCCCCCTCACCGCCCTGCATCCGGCCCATCAGCACAGTGCCGAACACCACCTCCTGCTTGCCGGAGATCTTGCCCAGCACCTGGGCCCAGGCCAGGTGCATCAGGCTGGCGGCGCTCACGCCCAACTGACGCGCCTGTGCCCGTACGCGCAAATCCAGCGCCGCCTCCAGAAACTGTCGGACCTCCTCGATGTCACGGCCGTCGCCCTGCACATTGTGCAAGCCGAACGGCAGCGTCGGTTCGTCGATATCGCCAAGCATCTCGCGGAAAAAAGCTTCGTGCTCCTGTTCGCTCGTACCCAGTCGAGCCTGAGCCACGTAATTACGATAAGGCATCGCTTCGCCCAACTGCGCGCCCTGCCCCAGCAGGTGTAGCTGCATTTCATGCTGCATCACATCCAGCGCGGTGTGATCGAGCACCATGTGATGGAACAGCAAGGTTGCGACCCGTCGTTGGTTGGCTTCGTCCTGCCCATGGACCAGGCGCATCAGCGGTGCCCGACTGACGTCCAGGCGCTGATGCCGTGGATCGAAGCGCTGGCGCAGTTGCGTCACGGCATCATCGGTGGCTGGGTCGAGATCGACCGCTTCGACGTACAACTTCGCCTTGCGCCAGACCACTTGCACAGGCGACTCCAAACCATCCCACACGACACTGGTACGCAGGATATCGTGGCGATCGATCACCACCTGTAAGGCTTCGATAAACGCCTCGAGACGTTCACAGTTGTCGAAGGCGAACTGCGATTGCAGCACGTAGGGGTCGCCCTGTTCGGCGGCCAGGTGGTGATAGAGGATGCCTTCCTGCAACGGTGCCAGCGGGTAGATGTCCTGCACATTGCGCGCGCCGCCCGGTACGGTCGCCACCAGACGGTCGATCGTATCCTGGCTCAGGTTGACCAGCGGCAACATGTCCGGGGTGATGTGTTCGCAATCCAGCGGAATCAGGTTTTCCGGGACCACGATCTCTTTGCCCCCACCGACGGCCGCGGCCAGCGCCATCACGGTCGGCTGGCTGAACAGCACGCGCACGTCGGCGCTCAGGCCGGCCTGGCGCATGCGTTCGATCAGGGTCACCGCCAACAGCGAATGACCGCCCAGTTCGAAGAAGTGATCGTGACGACCGACCCGCTCGACCTTGAGCACCTCGGCCCAGAGTCGCGCCAGGGTGGTTTCGATCTCACCCTGCGGGGCGGCGTATTCGCGACTGGCGTAGGCGTCGGCGTCCGGGGTCGGCAGTGCGCGGCGGTCCAGCTTGCCGTTGGCGGTCAACGGGAAGGATGGCAGCACCACGAAGGCGCTGGGGACCATGTACTCAGCCAACGTGCTTGCCAATTGGCTGCGCAGGTCGTGCACCGACAGGGTGGCGCCCGCGTCGGGAATCACATAGCCCACCAGGCGTTTCGGTCCGTTGTCGTCCTGGCGCGCCAGCACCACGGCGTCTTTCACGCCGGTGCATTGGCCCAACCGGGCTTCAATTTCGCCCAGTTCAATGCGGAAACCACGGATCTTCACCTGGTCGTCGTTACGACCGAGGTAATCCACGGCTCCATCGGCACGCCAGCGTGCCAGGTCGCCGGTGCGGTAGAGCAAAGCGGCCGGATCGGCGCTGAACGGATCGGCAACGAACTTCTCGGCGGTCAGTTCCGGGCGGTTCAGGTAACCCTTCGCCACGCCATCGCCACCGATATACAACTCGCCCGCCACACCCACCGGCACGGGTTGCTGATTCGCATCCAGCACATAGACGCGGGTGTTGCCGATCGGATGACCAATCGGGATACCGCCCTCGCCCACGCTCTTGATTTCGTAAGTGGTGGTGAACGTCGTGGCTTCGGTCGGGCCATAGCCGTTGAGCAGATGCTGCGGCGCACCGTCTTTCATGACCCGAGCGATCACCGCCGGATCCAGCACATCACCGCCCACGATCAGGTAGCGCAGCTGCTTGAACACCGGCAGCAGACCGGACGCGTACTGATGGAACAGACCGGCCGTCATCCACAGCACGCTGACCGCTTGCTCGGTCAGCAACGCCGCAAAACGCTCCTGGGTCAACAACACGTCCTGCTCGACCACCACCACGCAGCCGCCGTTGAGCAACGGCGCCCAGACGTCGAGGGTGCTGGCGTCGAAGGCCGGGTTCGAGGCAAACGCCACCCGGTCCCGGGCGTTGAAGTCGGCGTAGCCGTTGTTGATCACCAAGCGACTGATCGCCCGATGCGGCACCAGCACGCCTTTTGGGGTACCGGTGGAGCCGGAGGTGTACATGATGTACGCGACGGATTCGGCGCTCTGGCTCAGGTCGAGGTTGTCGGCCGACTCATCCAGTTCGACGACATCCAGGTCCACCCGTTGCGCACCTTCAGGCACCATCATCGTGCTCATCGTCAGTACGATCTGGGCGCCGCTGTCCTGCACCATGAACTGCTGGCGTTCGACCGGTGCATTGATATCCAGCGGCACATAGACGGCCGCGCATTTGAGAACGGCCAACTGGCTGACCAGCAAGTCAACCGAGCGCTCCAGAGCAATCGCCACGCTGTCGCCCAGTTGTGTGCCCAGGCCGAGCAGGTGACGAGCCAGGCGGTTGGCCCTGGCGTTGAGTTCGCCGTAAGTCAGGCTGTGCCCTTCATGGACCACCGCAACGGCATCAGGACAAGCCTGCGCTTGCGCTTCGAACAGCCCATGGACGGTCCTGTCCCGTGGATAGCTGCGGGTGGTTGCGTTGAAATCCACCAGCAACTGCCGATGCTTGTCCGGAGACAGGATATTGAGCCGCCGCAACGGCATGTCCGGGGTTTGCTCCAGCGCCTGGACCAGGCTCTCAAGTGCCGTCAGCATGCATTCGCCGACGCGCCGGGCGCCAATTTCCGTCAAAGCCAGGACACTCAGGCTGAAGTCCGCGCCCAGGTCATCCACCGACAGGGTCAGCGGGTAGTTGGTTTCCTCCGCACTTGCCAGAGCCTGCAAACCTTCCCACGCCTTGAGTGCCTGGGGCACCGGCATCTGTTGGGTCGTGCCGCTGTACCGATAGTTGAGCAACGAACCGAACAACGGCGCAGGTGCCGGAATGCCGCTGCAACGCTGGGCCAGTGCCAGCGACGCGTGCTCGTGACCCAACAGGGCCGTCAGGCTTTCATGGGTGGACTTCACACCTTCACCCACGCCTTGCCCGGTCGGTCGCACCCGCAATGGCAGGGTATTGATAAACATGCCCAACGCACGGTCGGCACCCTCGCCGCCCTGCATCCGGCCCATCAATACGGTACCGAATACCACGTCATCCCTGCCCGCAAGCCCGCCCAACACACGGGCCCAGGCCAGGTGATGCAAACTCGCCGCGCTGACACCCAACTGACGGGCTTGCGCCCGCAGACGATGGCTCAACGCGCTATCGACCGACAAACGCACTTCCTCGACCGCCGCTTCGCGCTTGGGCACTTCGGCAAAGCCCAACGGCAACGTCGGCTCATCGACATCGGCCAGCATCTCGCGGAAAAACGCCTCATGGGCGTCCTCACCCGCCCCCAACCGGACCTGCGCCACATAGTTGCGATACGGCACCACCTCGGGCAGGGCATCAGGCATGCCGAGCAGGAACGCCTGCATTTCGTGCTGCACCAGTTCCAGCGCCACATGGTCCAGTACCATGTGGTGAAACAACAGGATCGCCACCCAACGCTCATTCGGGCGGTCCTGCGCGCAGACCAGGCGCAATAACGGCGCCTTGCCCACATCCAGCCGATGGTGCCGGGTGTCGAAACGTTGTTGCAATTGCCATTCGATGGCACCGTCAAGCGGATCGAGTACGATCTCTTCCAGCACCAGGGTGGCGGCGCGCCAGACCACCTGCACCGGCTCATCGAGACCTTCCCAGGCCACCGAGGTGCGCAGGATGTCGTGGCGATCGATCACCCCTTGCAGAGCCTGGGTAAAGTCGTCCAGACGTGTGCGCCGGTCAGCCCCGAACAAGGCCTGGAGCACATAGGGATCGCCATGTTCCGCGGCCAGGTGATGGTAAAGAATGCCTTCCTGCAACGGCGCCAGCGGATAAATGTCCTGCACGTTGCTGGCGCCGCCGGGCACACTCTCGACGATCCGGTCGATGTCCTCCTGGGTCAGGTGCGCCAGCGGCAACATGTCCGGGGTGATGCGAAATGCCGGGCTCAACCAATCGCCGCCATTGCTCCCCACCAAATCGAGTAATTCCTGCTTATACGCGGTAAGGCTGTCCCACAACGCACCGTCCAGCCCTTCGTCATCGCCCTGGATCACCAGGTTGTCGCCGTCCTGCTGGAGACGGATCGGGTGCTTGGAAAGAGCTGCCATCAGTTCGCTGAATTGCATCGAAGGACCTGCTTTTCTGGTTCGGAGTGGTTGACGATCAATGTGACTTTCAGAGACGGCGTGTCGCCTGGACGCGAGGATTGGCGGTGATGGGCCGATCACGTCGGGCAGGCCAATGCAGTGAATATCGTCATGTTCAACCGAAGGAGATCCCTCTCCGGGACTGTCTCCTTACAGGCCAAAAAAAATTAGAGCATTCAGTAGGGCATGTCTGTCATGGGAAGCAGGGACAAGTCCCGGCGGGGGGGGGGGGCAGGCGGAGGTAGATCCTGTGCGAGCCGGGCTTGCCCGCGATGGCGGTGGCACACTCAGCATTGATGCCAACAGGCCCACCGCTATCGCGAGCAGGCTCGCTCCCACCCTGGATCGTGGAGGTGCATAACATCTGGGGAACACCCCGAACCCCTGTGGGAGCGAGCCTGCTCGCGATGACGTCAGCCCAGCCAACATCGCCGCCAGCAGACAGGCTCCCAGGGGTTCAGATACGTCGCTGACGCGTGAGCGCCGGAATCTTCGTCTCGGGCACGTCGATGCGTTGTACCTGTCCCACCGCCGCGGCCACCGACGCCAGTGTCGGTTGACCGAACAACACTCGTACATCGGCCTCCATGCCTTCCCTGCGCATACGTTCGATCAGCGCCACGGCCAACAACGAGTGCCCGCCCAGTTCAAAGAAATGGTCATGGCGGCCGACACGCTCGACCTTCAGCAACTCGGCCCACAGCGCTGCGAGCTTCATCTCGGTGTCACCCAGGGGGGCTTCGTATTGACGCACGGAGTACGCGCTGCTGGCGGGTACCGGCAGGGCCTTGCGGTCGAGTTTGCCGTTGGGGGTCAGTGGCAGTGTGTCGAGGTGTACGTAGGCCACCGGAACCATGTAGGCCGGCAGTTGCGCTTGCAGATGAGCGCGCAGAGCCTCGATGCCCGCTGCTTGCGACTGGGTGAAATAGGCGACCAGTCGCTTGTCGCCCGGCACGTCTTCGCGGGCCAGCACCACGGCTTCTTTCACCGCATCGTGTTGAGCGAGTTTGGCTTCGATCTCCCCCAGTTCGATGCGGAAACCGCGGATCTTCACCTGATCGTCGTTACGGCCCAGGTATTCGATGTTGCCATCCGAGAGATAGCGGCCCAGGTCGCCGGTCTTGTACATCCGGGCGCTTGCAGCGCTGCTGAACGGATCCTTGAGGAAGCGTTCAGCCGTCAGGTCATCACGATTGAGATAACCCCGCGCCACCCCTGCGCCACCGATGTAGATTTCCCCTGGCACGCCCAGTGGCACCGGTTGTTTATGTTCGTCCAGCAAGTAGAACTGGGTGTTCGCCACAGGCTTGCCGATGTGCGCGACAAACCCGTCTTCGCGGGCCATCGACACCCAACTCGAATAGGTCGTGGTTTCCGAAGGACCATAGAGGTTGCACAGCCGCTTGACCGAGGTCTGTTCGAACAGCGCTTCCACCAGGCTGCGCTTGAGCGCTTCACCGGCCACGTTGACCGTGTCCACACCCTCGCCCAGCCCACCGGATTCCAGCAACGCCTTGAGCGCCGACGGCACGGTGTTGATCAAGGTGATGTCGTGCTCGCCCTGCTGCAGTTCCAGCACATTAGTCACGACTTCGATGCTGCCGCCGGACGTCAGTGGCGCAAAGCATTCATAAACTGCCAGGTCGAAGTTCAATGACGTCGAGAACAGGGTTTTCGACAGGGAGTTCGAATCGAACGACCGATGGGCCCAGGTCAGGAAGTTCACCGTATTACGGTGTTCGATCATCACGCCTTTGGGCAAACCGGTGGAACCGGAGGTGTAGATCACGTAGGCCAGATGCGCCGAGGTCAGCACGGGCACCTGCGGATTCGAGACGGACTCGTCCTGCCAGAGCCCGCTACCCAGATCGATCACCGGCATCGAAGCACCGGCCAACAACCCGACCGTCGCAGCCTGAACCAGCACCACCGCCGGCGCGCTGTCCTCCAGCATGTAGGCAATCCGATCCGCCGGATAGGCCGGATCCAGTGGCACATAACCGCCACCCGCCTTGAGGATCGCCAGCAGCCCGACCACCATGTCGGTACCGCGTTCGACGCAGATTGCTACTCGCGAATCCGGCCGCACGCCCTGCCCGCGCAGGTAATGCGCCAACCGGTTGGCCCGCTCGTTCAGCTCGCCATAGCTCAGGCGTTGCCCGCCATGCAGCACCGCCAGCGCATCCGGTGTGCGCTGCACCTGTTCCTCGAACAACCCATGAATCGTCTGTTCCAGCAGATATTCAGCCTGAGTAGCATTGAACCGTTCCAGCTGCAGGCGCTCGGTTTCGCCAAGCAAGGCAATCTCATCGACGGCCGCATCGGCATCCGCCACCATCGCCCGCAACATGCGTTCCAGGTAACCGAGGTAACGCTCGATGGTCGTCCGGTCGAACAGCGCCGTGGCGTACTCCAACGCCCCCTGGATACAGCCGTCGACCTCGCCCAGGTCAAGGGACAGATCGAATTTCGCCGTTCGCCTCGCCGCCCCCAGTGCTTCCAGCTTCAGGTCACCCAGGACCCGTTCAGCGCCCTCAGTGTTCTGCCAGGACAACATGGTCTGGAATATGGCGCTGTGAGACAGGCTGCGCACCGGCTTGACCAGTTCCACGACCTGTTCGAACGGCAGGTCCTGGTGGGCCTGAGCCTCCAACGTCTGCATCTTGACCCGTTGCAACAGGACTTCGACGCTGGGCTGGCCCGACACGTCGATGGGCAAGGCCAGGGTGTTGACGAAGAAACCAATCAGGTCCTCGACTTCCCCTCGCCTGCGGTTGGCGGTCGGCGAGCCGATGACCACCATGTCCTGCCCTGAAAGTCGTCCAAGCACCGCGGCCCAGCCGGCCAGCACCGTCATGTACAGCGTCGTGCCATAGCGCTGGCTCAAGACCTTGAGGTCCGCGGTGAGCGCCGCATCGAAGCGCACCGCCAGGCTTGCGCCGGCATAACTCTGGTGTGCCGGCCGTGGATGGTCGGAGGGCAACATCAGCAGCCCCGGCGCATCGGCCAGAGCAGCTTGCCACCAGGCGCCCTGGCACTTGAGCACTTCGTTGCTCAGCCAGCGGCGTTGCCAGACCGCGTAGTCGGCATACTGCACCTCCAGCGCCGGGAGTGGGTCCTCTCGACCCTCGTGATAGGCGCTGTAGAGCGTGACCAGCTCCCGGGTCAGAACCCCTATCGACCAGCCATCCGAAACGATGTGGTGCATCGTCACCATCAATACATGTTCGTCATCCGCCAACCGCACCAGCCGGCCACGGATCAGCGGTCCGCGCTCGAGGTCGAAGACCGCGCCGGCTTCCCCGTCGATCATCGCCTGCATTGACTCCCGCGCCATGGAGTCGGCGCGCAGATCGAGAGTTTCCAAGGCAAACCCACTGTCCCGGGCGGCGATACGCTGCCAGGCCGGTTGTTCCGGACTCTGGACGAACGTCGTACGCAGGGCTTCGTGGCGCGCCACGATCCGGTCCAGGGCACGCTGTAGCGCATTGCGGTCCAGTGCTCCCGTCAGGCGCAAGGCCACCGGCAAATGATAGGCCGAGCTGGCCCCTTCGATCCGCGTCAGGAACAGCAGGCGCTGCTGGGAGAAGGACAGCGGCAGCGGCTCATCCCGATCGACCGGCACGATCGACGGCAACGTACTGCGCGCCGCACCGGATACCACCAGGGCCAGCGCACTCAACTGCGAATGAGCAAACAGATCGCCGAGCGTCAACTCTACCCCAAGGCGCTGGCGCACCTGGGAGATCAGCCGCATCGCCAACAGCGAATGCCCACCCGATTCAAAGAACCGATCATGCCGACCGACCCGCTCCAGGCCCAACAGTTGCTGCCAGATCTCTGCCAGTAGCAGCTCGACATCACCCAGTGGTGCCTCATAGGCGTCCAGACCCAGGGCCGTCGACTCCGGTGCCGGCAGCGCCTTGCGATCCAGCTTGCCGTTGGGCGTCTGTGGCATCGCGTCCAACCGCATATAGGCCACCGGCACCATGTACTCGGGCAGTTGCCCAAGCGCCAAGGTCCGCAACGCCTCGGCCATCGACGCGTGCGGGTCGGCCTGGGTGCGGTAATACGCGACCAGACGCTTCTCGCCGGGCAGGTCTTCGCGCGCGATGACCACGGCCTCGCTCACCCCCGGGCAACCGGCAAGCACTGTTTCGATTTCCCCCAGTTCTATGCGCAGGCCACGGATCTTGACTTGCCCATCGTTGCGGGTCAGGTACTCGATCCGGCCGTCCGGCAGGTAGCGACCGATGTCACCGGTGCGGTACATCCGTGCGTCCGCCTGGACACTGAACGGATCCTTCAAAAAGCGTTCAGCGGTAAGGTCCGCGCGGTTCATATAGCCCCGCGCCACGCCTGCGCCGCCAATGCAGATCTCACCCGCAACGCCGACAGGCACTGGATTGCCGTGGTGGTCGAGCAGGTAGAAGCGCGTATTGGCGATGGGCCGGCCGATACTGACCGAGCCGCCACCCGCCTCTGAGGCCCCGACCGGCATGGACGATGACCAGATCGTCGTTTCGGTCGGGCCATAGACGTTGAACAAAGTCCGGACCCGCTCCGCCACGCGCTGGGCGAGGTCGACAGGCAGCGCTTCGCCGCCGCAGAGTGCCGTCAGCCCGGGCGCGCCTTCCCAACCCGACTCCAGCAACATGCGCCAGCTTGCCGGAGTCGCCTGGGCCTGGGTGATACCGTGGGAGGCGATCATCCGAGCCAGCGCCTGGCCGTCTCGGCCCTGTTCACGGGAGGCCAGCACTACCCGTGCGCCGCAGATCAGCGGCAGATAGAGTTCCAACCCGGCGATGTCGAAGCCCAGGGTGGTCAGTGCCAGCATCCGGTCGCTGGGGGCCACGCCCAGGGTGTCGCGCATCGTCCACAACAGGTTGACCACACTGCGGTGCTCGACCATCACGCCCTTTGGCCTGCCGGTCGATCCCGAGGTGTAGAGCACGTAAGCCAGGTGTGCCGAAGTCAGCCCGGGCACGGACGGGTTGTCCGGGGAAAAAGCCTGACTCTCAGCGCTGTCGAGGTCGACGAGCACCAACCCGGTGTCGGCCAACAGGCCTCGGGTGGTGCCGTGCACCACCAGCGCCAATGGCGCGCTGTCATCAAGCATGTAGGACAGGCGCTCGTTCGGGTACGCCGGGTCCAAGGGGACATAGGCCGCGCCCGACTTCAGGATACCCAGCAGCCCCACCAGCATGTCGGGGCCACGTTCCACACAGATCGCCACCCGGTCGTCCGGGCGCACGCCCTGCGCAAGCAGGCGATGGGCGAGCCGGTTGGCCTGGCCGTTCAGTTCGGCGTAACTCAACGAGCGGTCGCCAAAGACGACGGCCACGGCATCAGGTGATACCTGCGCCTGGGCCTGGAACAGTTGATGGATCGTCTGCTCCAGCGGATAGCTGACTTGCGTGGCGTTCCAGGTGTCCAGCAACAGCTCAAGTTCGGCCGACGGCAGGCTTTGCAGTGTATGCAAGGCAGTATCGGGTGCGTTTTCCAAGGCGCTGACCAGGCTGTAGAGCGTGGTCTGCATGTAGCCCGCGATGCGTCGGGCATCGATCCCGGCCATCGCCTGCACGACCAGACTGAACCCTTCGCCTTCATCATCCACTGCCAGCGACAACGGGTAGTTGGTGCGTTCCTCGCCACCGAGAACCTCGATGCCCTGCCACACCGCCTCTGCCCCGACCTCCACCGTCACGGCATTGTGACGGTAGTTGAGCAACGCACTGAATAGCGGTGTCGGCGCCGTCACACCGCTGCAACGCTGCGCCAGCGCCAGCGGCGCGTGCTCATGTCCCAACAGCTCGGTGAGCCGCCTGTGGATGGCTTTGACCGACTCACGTGCAACCTGCTCACCGAGGCTGACCCGCAACGGTAAGGTATTGATGAACATGCCCAAGGCACGGTCGGCGCCGTCCCCCGCCTGCATCCGCCCCAACAGCACCGTGCCGAAGACCACTTCTTCGCGACCGCTGACGCGGCCCAATACCTGGGCCCAGGCCAAGTGCATCAGGCTCGCCGCGCTGACGCCCAACCGCCGCGCCTGCCCACGCAGACGCCGACACAGCCCTGCCTCCACCGCCTGTTTCACCTCCTCCACATCATTGCCGTCGCCCTGCACGTCCTGGCGACCGAACGGCAACGTCGGTTCCTCGATATCGCCGAGCATTTCGCGAAAGAACGCTTCATGCTCCTCCTGGCTGCCGCCCAAGAGGGCCTGACCCACGTAGTTGCGGTATTGCACCGCAGGACCCAACTCGTGTGCCCTGTCGAGCAGGTGGGCCTGCATCTCATGCACCAGGGTTTCCAGTGCCGTGTGGTCCAGCACCGTATGGTGGAACAGCAGCGTCGCGACCCAGCGCTGGTTGGGCGCGTCCTCGGCTACGATCAGACGCAACATCGGCGCCTGGCGCAGGTCCAGCCGGTAATGCCGGGCGTCGAAGCGCTCATGCAACTGCTTGGCGACGTCACCGCGAGCCGGATCGGGCATGAAGGTTTCCAGATGCAGCGGAGCTTGGCGCCAGACAATCTGAACCGGCTCGTCGAGGCCTTCCCAGGCGAGCGACGTGCGCAGAATATCGTGACGGTCGATCACTTGCTGCAGCGCCCTGGCGAAGGCATCGAAGCGCTCGCGGCTGTCGAAGGCGAACTGTGATTGCAGCAGGTAGGGATCACCCTGTTCGGCAGCCAGATGGTGGTAGAGAATGCCCTGTTGCAACGGCGCCAGCGGGTAGATGTCCTGGACATTGCTCACGCCGCCCGGCACGCCCGCCACCAGGCGATCGATCGTCGTCTGGTCCAGGGCAGTCAACGGCAGCATGTCCGGAGTTATCCGCTGGCTGCCTTCGATGATCGCGTTGGCCGGCACCACCACCTCGCGATGCCCGCCTACCGCAGCGGCCAAAGCCTGCAATGTCGGCTGGCTGAACAGCATGCGCACATCGACCGCCAGACCGAGCTGGCGCATCCGTTCGATCAACCTCATCGCCAGCAACGAATGGCCGCCCAGTTCGAAGAAATCATCATGCCGACCGATCCGATCCACACCCAGCAACTCGCACCAGATCCCGGCCATGCGGGTTTCCATGTCACCCTCGGGCGCTTCATGGCCCCGGCTCGAATAGTCCTCGCTGCCAGGGGCCGGCAAGGCGCGGCGGTCAAGCTTGCCGTTCGGCGTCAATGGCAACGCATCGAGGCGCAGATAGGCCGACGGCACCATGTGCCGGGGCAAGTGCACCTGCAACTGCCCACGCAGACTATCGGTCGTCGGTGCCGGGGCTTCACCCTCCTGCACCGTGTAGTAGGCCACCAGACGCTTGTCCCCCGAGGCGTCCTCGAGCGCAACGACCACTGCCTCCCGCACGCCGGCACAATCGCCGAGCCGGGACTCGATTTCTCCCAGTTCGATGCGCTGGCCGCGGATTTTCAGTTGCCCATCATTGCGCCCCTGGTACTCGATGTTGCCGTCCGGCAGGTAGCGTCCGAGGTCTCCGGTGCGGTACATCCTGGCGTCCTGGGCCGGGCTGAAAGGATCCCTCACGAAGCGCTCGGCAGTCAGTTGCTCACGGTTCAGGTAACCCCGCGCCACCCCCGCGCCGCCGATGTACAGCTCACCCGTCGCCCCGACAGGAACCGGTTGCAATCGGGCATCGAGCAGGTAGACCCGGGTATTGCCCACCGGCTTGCCGATATGCAGCACCGCCTGCGTGGCGTCGATCCGCCCCGAGGTGGCGACCACGGTGGTCTCGGTGGGGCCATAGTTGTTGATCAGTTCGAAAGCAGCGTCCACCGGCAGCTTGCGCAGGCGATCACCGCCAATCAGCAAGGTGCGCAAGCGCGGGTGGCCCAGGTTGCGGCCAAAGGCATACTCGGCGACCGGGGTGGGCAGGAAGCACACATCCAGGGCCTGGGCCTGCCACCAATCGAGCAACCCATCGACATCCTCGCTGCCCGCATGGGCCGGTGGCAGCAACAAGGTGGCCCCCGCGCACAGCGCCGGCCAGACCTCCCAGGCGGCGGCGTCGAAGCCGAAACCGGCCACGCTTGAAGTGCGGCTGCCGCGTCGCACCCCGAAGGCCTCGCAATGCCAGCCCACCAGGTTGCGCAAGTTACGATGTTCGACCATCACGCCCTTGGGCAGGCCGGTCGAGCCCGAGGTGTAGATCACATAAACCAGATGCCCCGCGCCGAGTCCGGGAACGTCCGGGTTGGCCACGGCTTCGGCAGCGATGTTCAGATCCAGATCCAGGACCGGTACCAAGAGCTCGCCCAGGAGCGAGCGCGTGGAAGATTGCGCCAGCACCGCCACCGGCGCGCTGTCCTGCAGCATGTAGGCGATACGTTCCGCCGGATAGGCCGGGTCCACCGGGACATAAGCCGCCCCGGATTTCAACACGCCCAGTAGCCCGACGATCATCTCCAGGCTGCGTTCGACACAGATCGCCACTCGATCATCCGGGCTGACTCCCAACGCCAGCAGTCGATGAGCGAGTCGATTCGCCCGGACGTTGAGTTCGCCGTAGGTCAGCGTCTGGCCTTCATACACCACCGCCACCGCTTCAGGCTGGGCGCTGGCCTGGTCTTCGACCTGCCGGTGAATCAGCGCAGCACCGGCATAGACCCGGTCTGTCGCGTTCCAGGTTTCGAGTACCTGGCGGCGCTCGGCCTGGGGCAAGATCTCCAGGCTATGCAAGCATGTCCCGGGGTTGAACTCCAGTGCCGTGGCCAGGCTGTGCAGCGCGGTTTCCATGTAGGCACAGATCCGCTGCGCATCCACGCCCTGGGTGGCCAGAGCAGTCAAGGCGAAGTCTTCACCCAAGTCATCCACCGACAGGGTCAGCGGATAGTTGGTACGTGATTCGCCGCTCAGTATTTCGATATCCTGCCAGGCCGCCAGGGTGTCCTGTCCAGCCGCCTGCTCGCTGGAGTTACGGTAGTTCAGCAAGGCACTGAACAGCGGCGTTGGCGCGGTAACCGCACTGCAACGCTGGGCCAGGGCCAACGGCGCATGCTCATGCCCCAGCAGGGCTGTCAGCCGGGCATGAACCGCCTTGACGCCCGCCTTGACGTCCAACTCATCGACATCGACGCGAAGCGGCAGGGTATTGATGAACATGCCCAATGCGCGATCGGCTCCTTGGCCGCCCTGCATCCGCCCCATCAGGACCGTGCCGAACACCACATCGCTGCGGCCCGATACCCGGCCTAGCACCTGTGCCCAGGCCAGATGGTGCAGGCTCGCCGCGCCCACGCCCGACTGGCGTGCCAGACGCCGCAAGCGACGGCTCAGGTCGCTGTCAAGTAGCCGTGTGGTGGTCTCCATCTCACTACCGTCACCCTGCACATCCTGCAGACCGAACGGCAGCGTTGGTTCATCGACGTCAGCGAGCATCTCGCGGAAGAAACGCTCGTGCTCTTCACGACTCACCCCCAGGCGCGCCTGGGCCACATAGTTGCGGTACGGCGCGGGGCTGTCCAACTGGTCAGCCTGGCCAAGCCGATACGCCAGCATTTCACGCTGCACCACTTTCATTGCCGCATGATCGAGGGCGATGTGGTGGAACAGCAGCATCGCGATCCAGCGCTGGTTGGACGGGTCTTCTGCGCATGCCAGGCGCATCAGCGGCGCCTGGGTCAGGTCCAGGGCATAGTGCCGGGCGTCGAAGCTACGGTGCAGTTGCGCGGTGACGTCGCCAGCCTGCGGATCCGCAACGAACGCCTCCAACCCCAGCCGTGCTTCGCGCCAGACCACTTGTTGAGGTTCGTCGAGGCCTTCCCAGACGATGGCGGTACGCAGGATGTCGTGGCGATCGATCACCACTTGTAACGCCTCGACGAACTCATCCAGACGCTCGCGGTTGTCGAAGGCGAACTGCGACTGCAACACGTAAGGGTCGCCCTGTTCGGCGGCCAGATGGTGATAGAGGATGCCTTCCTGCAACGGCGCCAGCGGGTAGATGTCCTGTATGTTGCCCATGCCACCCGGCACCGTCGACGCGATATGGTCGATGGCATCCTGGTCCAGACGGGCCAGCGTCAGCATGTCGGGCGTGATCCGCGCGCAGTCGAGCGGGATGCCGTTGGCCGGTACCTGGATTTCGCTGCCGCTGCCGACCGCTGCCGCCAGCGCCATCAATGTCGGCTGGCCGAACAGGACGCGAACGTCGGCACTCAGGCCAGCCTGGCGCATCCTTTCGATCAGGTTGACAGCCAGCAGGGAGTGGCCGCCCAGTTCAAAGAAGTGGTCGTGACGACCAACGCGCTCGACCTTGAGCAGGTCCCGCCAGATCTGCGCCAGGGTGGTTTCGATTTCGCCCTGGGGGGCTTCGTAGCCGCGGCTGATCAATGCGTCGTGGTCGGGGGCAGGCAGGGCCTTGCGGTCGAGCTTACCGTTAGGGGTCAGCGGTAGAGCGTCGAGCTGTACGTAGGCCACGGGCACCATGTACTCCGGCAACCGCGCTTGCAGATGGCTGCGCAGGGTTTCGATGTCCACCGTTTCCGATTCGGTGAAGTAAGCCACCAGACGCTTGTCACCCGGCACGTCTTCACGGGCCAGCACTACGGCTTCTTTCACAGCCTCGTGTTGGGCGAGCTTGGCTTCGATCTCGCCCAGTTCGATGCGGAAGCCGCGGATTTTCACCTGATCGTCGTTGCGGCCGAGGTATTCGATGTTGCCGTCCGGCAGGTAGCGACCCAGGTCGCCGGTCCTGTACATCCGGGCGTTTGGTTCACTGCTGAACGGATCTTTGAGGAAACGCTCGGCGGTCAGGTCATCACGATTGAGATAACCACGGGCGACACCGGCGCCACCGATGTAGATTTCCCCTGGAACACCCAGCGGTACGGGTTGCTTGTGCTCATCCAGCAGGTAGAACTGGGTATTAGCGACAGGCTTGCCGATATGCGCGGCAAATCCATCTTCGCGAGCCATCGATACCCAGCTCGAATAGGTCGTGGTTTCCGAAGGACCATAGAGGTTGCACAGCCGCTTGACCGAGGTCTGTTCGAACAGCGCTTCCACCAGGCTGCGCTTGAGCGCTTCACCGGCCACGTTGACCGTGTCCACACCCTCGCCCAGCCCACCGGATTGCAGCAACGCCTTGAGCGCCGACGGCACGGTGTTGATCAAGGTGATGTCGTGCTCGCCCTGCTGCAGTTCCAGCACATTAGTCACGACTTCGATGCTGCCGCCCGACGTCAATGGTGCGAAGCACTCGTACACCGCCAGATCGAAGTTAAGCGAGGTCGAGAACAGGGTTTTCGACAAGGTTTGCGCATCGAACGACCGATGGGCCCAGGTCAGGAAATTCACCGTATTGCGGTGTTCGATCATCACGCCTTTCGGCAAACCGGTCGAACCGGAGGTGTAGATCACATAGGCCAGATGTGCAGAGGTCAGCTCAAGAACCTGAGGATTCAGAACGGATTCGTCCTGCCAGAGCCCGCTACCCAAATCAATCACCGGCATCAAAGCACCAGCCAACAAGCCGACCGTTGCCGATTGGGCCAGAACCACCGCCGGCGCGCTGTCCTCCAGCATGTAGGCAATCCGATCCGCCGGATACGCCGGATCCAGCGGCACATAACCGCCGCCCGCCTTCAGGATTGCCAGCAGCCCGACCACCATGTCGATACCGCGCTCGACACAGATCGCCACCCGCGAATCCGGCCGCACGCCCTGCCCGCGCAGGGAATGCGCCAAGCGATTAGCCCGCTCGTTCAGCTCGCCATAGCTCAGGCGTTGCCCCTCATGCAGCACCGCCAAAGCATCCGGCGTGCGCTGCACCTGTTCCTCGAACAGCCCGTGAATCGTCTGCTCCAGCGGATACTCGGCATCGGTGGCGTTGAACGCCACCAGCAGTTGCTCGCGCTCCGCCGACGGCAGAATCGGCAAACCGGCCAATGGCGACTCAGGCGCACGCTCCAGCGCCTCCACCAGACTCGCCAGCGCCATTTCCATATAGGCCCCGACCCGCTGTGCGCCGATCTGAACGCTCGCCTGCACCTCCAAGGCAAAGTCATCGGAGAAATCGTCCACCGAAAGGATCAGCGGATAGTTGGTCCGTTCCTGGGCGCCCAGGGTTTCAATGCCCTCCCAAGCCTGGAGCGCTTCCGGCGCGGATACCCGGGCCGCACCAGCGCTGTGGCGGTAGTTCAACAATGCACTGAACAATGGCACCGGTGCCGCCACGCCACTGCAACGTTGTGCCAGGGCCAGGGAGGCATATTCGTGGCCGAGCAAAGCGCTCAACCAGCCATGGGTGCTCTTTACCCCATCGCGTGCACTCTGCGCGCCCACGTCCACCCGCAACGGCAGAGTGTTGATGAACATGCCCAGTGCCCGACTCAGGCTCTCTCCGGCCTGCATGCGCCCAAGCATCACGGTACCGAACACGACATCTTCACGCCCCGAGACACAGCCCAGCACCTGGGCCCAGGCCAGGTGGAAAATGCTCGCCGCGCTGACCCCGAGTTGGCGGGCCTGTCCACGCAAGCGTCGGCTGAGTTCAGGCGCCAGCGGTCGATGGCTTTCCTCGATGGTGCTGCCGTCGCCCAGCACATCCTGCTGACCGAATGGCAGCGTCGGCTCATCGACATCGCCAAGCATCTTGACGAAGAAGGCCTCATCGGCCTGACGCTGGGCGGCCTGCCGGGTGCGCGCCACATAGTTTCGGTAAGGGACGGCAGGCTCAAGTTGGCCGCCCTGCCCGGTCAGCCAGGCCTGCATTTCATGCTGCACGATGGCCAGCCCGGCATGGTCGAGGACCATATGATGGAACAGTAGCAAGGCAACCCAACGCTGATTGGCCACGTCTTCGGCGAAGGCGAGCAACAGCAACGGTGCCTGACTGATATCCAGGCGGTATTGGCGGGGATCGAAAGAGGCCTGCAGCTGCGCCATGACATCGCCCTCGCCGAGCGAGTCGCCAAGGTCCCTGACGCCCAGTCGAGCCCGGCGCCATACCACTTGTACCGGCTCCTCCAGTCCCTCGCGCACGATCGCGCTACGCAGGATGTCGTGGCGATCGATCACGCTTTGCAAAGCCTCGACGAAATCCGTCAGGCGCTCGCGCCGGCCGAAGCTGAAGCGAGCCTGCAAGACGTAGGCATCGCCGCGGACGGCGGTCAGGTGATGGTACAGAATGCCTTCCTGCAAGGGTGCCAGTGGGTAGATGTCCTGCACGTTGGCGGCGCCACCGGGCACCGTCGCGATGATGCGATCGATAGCCACCTGGTCCAGTGTCACCAGCGGCAGCATCTGCGGGGTAATCCGCGTGCAGCCGGCGGGGATGGTATTGGCGGGGATCTCGACGCTTGCGGTCTGGCCGGCGTCGTATTGCCCGGCCTGAATCAGCTCGATCAACGTAGCTTTGTGCTCGCGCAGCAAGGCCAGGACCGCCGGCTCGCTCAACGACTGCTTCCGGCCCCGCACCACGAGCTGATCGCCCTTGACCGCAAGCTGTACGTCTTTTTCCTTCAGGGTCGCCAACAGTTCGATCACGTTCACAGGACAATCTCCATTTTTTCTGTCATTGCCGCGTAATCCGAGAGCGTCGGTTGCTCGAACAGTGTCCGCACATCCGCTTCCATGCCCTCCTGGCGCATCCGCTCCATCAGGCTGACAGCCAGTAAGGAGTGCCCACCCAGCTCGAAGAAGTCATCGTGGCGGCCAACGCGTTCCACATTGAGAATTTCAGCCCACAGTTGGGCCAGCGTGATTTCGGTGTCCCCCACCGGGGCTTCGTAACCGCGGCGGATGACGCTCGCCAGGTCCGGTGCCGGCAAGGCCTTGCGATCGAGTTTTCCGTTGGGGGTCAACGGCAACAGGTCGAGGCGCACGTAGGCGGCCGGGACCATGTGGCCCGGCAGCCTGGATTGCAGGTGCATGCGCAGGGTTTCGATGTTCACCGTCGCGTCTGGATCAAGCTGTGTGAAGTAGGCCACCAGGCGTTTTTCCCCCGGCATGTCTTCGCGCACCAGTACCACGGCGTCCTTCACGTCTGCATGCTGGGCCAGCCTGGCTTCGATCTCGCCCAACTCGATACGGAAGCCGCGGATCTTCACCTGGTCATCGTTGCGGCCCAGGTATTCGACCCTGCCATCCGGCAGATAGCGGCCGAGGTCGCCCGTGCGGTACATACGGGCGTTCGCAACATCGCTGAACGGATCGCAGAGGAAGCGTTCGGCGGTGAGCTCATCGCGGTTCATGTACCCCCGCGCCACCCCTGCGCCACCGATGTAGAGTTCGCCCGCTACGCCCACCGGTACAGGCTTGCCGTGAGCGTTGAGCAGGTAGAACCGGGTGTTGGCTATAGGCCGACCGATATTGACCGGGCCGTCGTCCGACTCCGGATCTTCAACCGGAGTGGACGATGACCAGATCGTCGTTTCGGTAGGGCCGTAGACATTGAACAGCGTCTTGACCCGGGTACCCAGGCGCTGGGCCAGCTCAGCGGGCAACGCTTCACCGCCGCACAGCGCGGTCAGTTGCTGATCCCCCGGCCAACCCGACTCCAGCAACATGCGCCAGCTCGCCGGGGTGGCCTGGGCAACGGTGACGCCATGGTTGGCAACCACCTCGGCCAGGGATTGGCCATCGCGCCCCTGGTCACGGGTTGCCAACACCACGCCTGCACCGCAGACCAGCGGCAGGTACAGCTCCAGGCCAGCAATGTCGAAGCCCAGGGTGGTCAGTGCCAGCACGCGATCGGTCGGCGCGACAGCCAGGGTGTCGCGCATCGCCCACAGCAGGTTGGTCAGGTTGCGATGCTCGACCATCACCCCCTTCGGCTTGCCGGTGGAGCCCGAGGTGTAGATCACATACGCCAAGTGGGCCGGAATCAGGTCCGTCACGGACGGGTTGCCCGTCGGCCGGTCCAACCAGGCATCGCCGTCGACGGCAATGAGCGGAATCGCAGCCCCTGTCAGCAGCCCACAGGTGCCGGCTTCCGCCAGCACTGCAGCAGGCGCGCTGTCCTCCAGCATGTAGGCGATCCGATCCAGCGGGTAGGCCGGGTCCAGTGGCACATAGCTGCCGCCCGCCTTGAGGATCGCCAGCAGCCCCACGACCATGTCGAGGCTGCGTTCGACACAGATCGCCACGCGCGAATCCGGCTTCACACCCTGCTCAAGCAGGTAATGCGCCAATCGGTTGGCACGCGCATTGAGCTCGCGATAGCTCAGCTGCTGCTCACCCTGCTGTACCGCCAGGGCTTGCGGCGTGCGCTCCGCCTGGGCTTCAAAGGCGCGATGGAAAATCGGGTCTTCTGGATAGTCGACTTGCGTAGCGTTGAACGCCTCCAGCAGTTGCTCGGACTCTTCTGTCGGCAGGATCGCCAGTTGGTGCAGCGGCGCCTCGGGTGTCTGCTCGAGCATCCATATGAGGTTGTGCAACGCCTGTTGTACATAGCCGCACAGACGCTGAGCACCAATCCTCGCCGGGGTCATGATGCTGAATCTGAACCCCCCGCCCTGGTCGTCGACCGACAGGGTCAACGGATAGTTGGTCCGTTCTTCACCGCCGAGCAGTTCGATACCGCTCCAGGCCGTCAGCGCCTCGGTCGAGGCGACCGTGGCGGTGTGGCGATAGTTGAGCAAGGCACTGAACAGCGGCATGGGTGCTTCCACGCCACTGCAACGCTGGGCCAGCACCAGCGAAGCATGCTCATGGCCCAGCAGCGCGGTCAGGCGGGCATGGGTCGCCTTGACCCCGGCACGCACCCCGACCTGCCCCAGGCTCACCCGCAACGGCAAAGTGTTGATGAACATTCCCAGGGCCCGGTCGGCCCCCTCCCCCCCCTGCATCCGTCCGACCAGCACGGTGCCAAACACCACGTCGTCCCGGCCCGACACCGCGCCCAGCACCTGCGCCCAGACCAGGTGATACAGGCTGGCGGGGCTCACGCCCAACTGACGGGCCTGACTGCGCAGGCGCCGTGCCAGGTCTGCGCTGACGTCCTGGCGCACCTCTTCGATACCGCTGCCGTCACCCTGCACGTCCAGCAAGCCGAACGGCAGTGTCGGTTCGTCGACGTCACCGAGCATGTCACGGAAGAACCCTTCATGGGCCTCGCGACTCACGCCCAGGCGTGCCTGCGCCACATAGTTGCGATAAGGTACCGAAGCGAGTAGATGCTGCGCCTGACCGAGCATGTGCGCCTCGATTTCCGCGGCCAGCACCCCCAGCGAAGTGGCGTCATCCACCAGGTGGTGGAACAGCAGGATGCCCACCCAGCGCTGGTTCGCCGGGTCCTGGGCATAAGCAACCCGCATCATCGGTGCCTGACGGATGTCCAGGCGGTAATGACGCGGATCGAAGCGCTCATGCAACTGCCCGGCAATGTCCCCGGCTGTCGGGTCCAGCAGCACCGGTTCGACATCCAGCTGCGCTTGCCGCAAGACCACCTGCACAGGCTCGGCCAGCCCCTCCCAGAGCACGGCCGTGCGCAAGATGTCATGCCGTGCAACGACGACCTGCAGCGCCTGGGTGAAAGCTTCGAGACGGCTGGCGGTATCGAACGCAAACGTCATGTACTGAAGGTAGGGATCGCCCTGCACAGCGGCGAGGTGATGGTAGAGAATGCCTTCCTGCAACGGCGCCAACGGGTAGATGTCCTGCACGTTGCCGGCGCCACCGGACACTCTTGCGACCAGTCCGTCGACCGCCTGTTGATCCAGGTCGGCCAACGGCAGCATATCGGGGGTGATACGGGTGCAACCATCGGGAATATCATTGGCCGGTACCGTGATTTCGCGGACACTGCTTACCGCCGCGGCCAGCGCCGCCAGCGTTGGCTGGCCGAACAGCACCCGGACGTCGGCAGCCAGATTGATCTTACGCATACGCTCGATCAGTTTAACCGCCAGCAACGAATGGCCGCCCAGTTCAAAGAAATTGTCCTGGCGCCCCACCTGTTCGAGCTGGAGCAGGTCTTGCCAGATCCCGGCAATGGCAGTCTCGACCGCGCCTTGAGGGGCCTCGTAGCCGCGGCTCACCACCGAGGACTGATCGGGCACCGGCAAAGCCTTGCGGTCGAGTTTGCCGTGGCTGGTCAGCGGGAAAGCGTCCAGCAACACAAAGGCGCTCGGCACCATGTGCTCGGCCAATGTGCCGAGCAGGCGCAGGCGCAGATCGGCGGCGGTGAGTTGTACATCCGCCATGGCGATGACATAAGCCACCAGGCGCTTGTCGCCCGGTTGGTCTTCCCGGGTAATGACCACCGCGTCGCGGACTCCTTCGCAATCGGCCAAGGTCGCTTCGACTTCTCCCAGCTCGATACGGAAGCCGCGGATCTTCACCTGGTCGTCGTTGCGTCCCAGATACTCCAGGCTGCCGTCGGCCAGCCAGCGCCCCAGATCGCCGGTCTTGTACATCCGTGCGTTCGGCTCGGCGCTGAAAGGATTATCGAGGAAGCGCTCGGCGGTCAGCTGGGCGCGGTTCAGGTAGCCACGACTGACACCGGCGCCGCCGACATGGATTTCACCGACCACACCCACCGGCACCGGCTCGCGCCGGGCATCGAGCACGTACAGTTGCAGGTCTGGAATGCGCTTGCCAATGGGGCTGACGCCAACCCGTTGGGCATCCGCAGCCTCCAGCGCATGGTAAGTCACGTGCACGGTGGTTTCGGTGATGCCGTACATGTTCACCAGTTGCGTACCAGTATTGGCTTCGCGGGCATACCACGGTTTGAGGATCCCGGTTTCCAGTGCTTCACCGCCAAAGATCACCTGGCGCAAGCTGTGGCTCAGATCGCTCTCGCCCTGGGCCGCGATCAACTGGCGGAACGCGCTTGGGGTCTGGTTGAGCACGGTGACCCCCGATTCGCACAGCAACGCGTAGCAGTTCTGGGGAGAACGGCTGACCAGTTGCGGCACCACCAGCAATCGCCCGCCATGGAGCAAGGCGCCCCAGATTTCCCAGACCGAGAAATCGAAGGCAAACGAGTGGAACAACGCCCAGACATCCCGCGGGCCAAACTCGAACCACGTTTGCGTGGCCGAGAACAGGCGCGCCACGTTGCGGTGCTCGACCATCACCCCCTTGGGCTGCCCAGTGGAGCCCGAGGTGTAGATCACATAGGCGAGGTGGTGCGACGTCAGCCCCGGCACGTGCGGATTGACCTCGGGTTGGCTCTGCAACCCGGGACCATTCAGGTCGACTATCCGGACCGACTCCTCGACCAGCAGGCCCCGGGTCGCGGTGTGCACCACAATCGCCACCGGCGCGCTGTCTTCAAGCAGGTAAGTGATGCGCTCTGCCGGATAGGCCGGATCGACCGGTACGTAGCCGGCCCCGGATTTCAGGATGCCCAGTAACCCCACGATCATGTCCAGCCCGCGCTCGACGCAGATCGCCACCCGATCATCCGGGCGGATACCCAGCGACAGCAAGCGATGGGCAAGCTGGTTCGCCCGGGCGTTGAGTTCGCCGTAGGTCAGCACCTGCTCTTCGAAGAGCAGAGCCGGCGCATCGGGTTTCGCCACCGCCCAGGCTTCGAACCGAGCATGCAACAGTGCGTCATGGGCATGCACCTGGTCCGCCGTATTCCAGTCGTCGAGCAACTGCCGACGCTCGGCCGCTGGCATCACCGTCAGATTCTGCACCGGTGTCTGCGGCGCCTCTTCCAATGCATCCACCAGGCTGCGAAGCGCCTTCTGCATGTAGCCACAGAGGCGTTGGGCATCGAGTTGCGCGTCCACCTGGACCGTCAGGCTGAAGCCTGTGCCGAGGTCATCGACGTTCAGGGTCAGCGGATAGTTAGTGCGCTCTTCGCTGGACAGCATCTGCATGCCATCCCAGGCCAACAACCCTTCATCCGTCATCTCCACCGAACTGTGCCGGTAGTTCAACAGCGCGCTGAACAGAGGTGTCGGTGAGGCCACACCGCTGCCACCGCTGGGCCAATGCCAGCGAGGCATGCTCGTGGGCCAACAGCCCGGTCAACCGCGCATGGGTCGCCCTGACGGCCTCGCGCACGCCTTGCCCGTCTACCTGCACCCGGATCGGCAGGGTGTTGATGAACATGCCCAATGCCCGATCGGCGCCTTCACCGCCCTGCATCCGGCCCAACAGAACCGTGCCGAACACCCACCCCGGACTGGCCGGACGCCAAGGCCAGAACCTGTGCCCAGGCCAGATGCACCAGGCTCGCGGCGCTCACCCCCAACAGTCGGCCCTGGGTGCGCAGGCGCTGGCTCAAGCCCTCGTCGACCACCTCCGTCACCTCCTTGATACCGCTACCATCACCTCGCACCTGGGCAAGCCCGAAGGGCAGCGTGGGTTCATCGACATCACCGAGCATCTCGCGGAAGAACGCCTCGTGCTCCGCCTCGCTCGCCCCCAGGCGCGCCTGGGCCACGTAATTGCGATAAGGCGCCGCTTCCGTCAATTGCCCAGCCTGGCCCATCAGATAAAGCTGCATCTCGTGGTTCACCACCTCCAACGCGGTATGGTCCAGGGCCATGTGGTGGAACAGCAGGATCGCCACCCAGCGGTCCTGAGCTTCATCCTGGGCGTAAACCAGTTGCAGCATCGGTGCCCGACGCAGGTCCAGGCGATAGTGGCGAGCATCGAAGCGGCTCGCCAGTTGCGTGGCGACATCGCCGGCCGTGGCATCGGCTTCGAAGCACTGCGGCTCCAGCTTCACGTGGCGCCAGACCAGTTGCAGCGGTTCGTCCAGGCCTTCCCAGGCCACGCTGGTGCGCAGGATGTCGTGGCGGTCGATCACCACCTGCAATGCTCCGACAAACGCCTCGAAGCGCTCAAGGGTGTCGAAGGCGAACTGCGACTGCAGCACGTAGGGGTCGCCCTGCTCGGCGGCCAGGTGGTGATAAAGGATGCCTTCCTGCAACGGTGCCAGCGGGTAGATGTCCTGGACGTTGGCAGCACCACCCGGAACGGTGGCGACGATCCGGTCAATCGTCTGTTGGTCGAGGGTGACCAGCGGGAGCATGGCCGGGGTGATATGTTCACAGCCGGACTCAATGAGGTTCGCCGGCACCTCGACTTCCCTGCCACTGCCGATGGCGGCCGCCAGTGCGGCCAGGGTCGGCTGGCTGAACAGCACGCGCACATCGGCACTCAGGCCGGCCTGGCGCATGCGTTCGATCAGGGTCACCGCCAGCAGCGAGTGACCGCCCAGTTCGAAGAAGTGATCGTGACGCCCCACCTGCTCGACCTTGAGCACCTCGGCCCAGAGTCGCGCCAGGGTGGTTTCGATCTCGCCCTGCGGGGCGGCGTATTCGCGACTGGCGTAGGCGTCCGCGTCCGGGGCCGGCAGTGCGCGGCGGTCCAGTTTACCGTTGGCGGTCAGCGGGAAGGATGGCAGCACGACAAAGGCGCTGGGCACCATGTACTCAGCCAGCGTGCCTGCCAACTGGTTGTGCAGGTCGTGCACCGACAGGGTGGCGCCCGCTTCGGGAATCACGTAACCCACCAGACGTTTAGGACCGTTTTCGTCCTGTCGTGCCAGCACCACGGCGTCTTTCACACCGGCGCACTGGCCCAACCGGGCTTCAATTTCGCCCAGTTCGATACGGAAACCACGGATCTTCACCTGATCGTCGTTACGGCCCAGGTAATCCACGGTTCCGTCGGTACGCCAGCGCGCCAGGTCGCCGGTGCGATAGAGCAAGGCCGCCGGATCTGTACTGAATGGGTCGGCAACGAATTTCTCTGCGGTCAGTTCCGGACGGTTCAGATAGCCGAGGGCCACGCCATCGCCACCGATGTACAGCTCACCCGCCACGCCGACTGGCACGGGTTGCTGATTAGCGTCCAGTACGTAGACGCGGGTGTTGGAGATCGGTCCGCCAATCGACAGGCTTTGCGCATCCTCTGCCACCGTCTTCACTTCCAGAGTGGTGGCATAGGTGGTGGTTTCAGTCGGGCCATAGCAATGTACCAGACGCAATGTCGGCGCCAGCCCCAACAGGCGCCGGAACGACGTCACGTCGGCCCGTTCGCCACCGCACAGCAGAATGCGCAAACCACCAATGGCCTCAGGAATCAGCTGCACGTACTGATTGAAGATTGCTGTGGTCACGAACAGTACGGTGGCCCCCGACTCACTCAACAGTTGGGCAAAGCGTGCTGGCTCAAGCAACGTTTCGTGGTCAACCACCACCACTTGCCCGCCATTGAGCAGCGCGCCCCACACGTCCATGGTGCTGGCGTCGAATGCCGGGTTGGAGGCGAAGGCCATCCGGTCCTGCTCGTTGAAATCGGCGTAGCCGTTGTTGATTACCAATCGATTGATTGCCCGGTGCGGTACCAGCACCCCCTTCGGCGTACCGGTGGAACCGGAGGTGTACATGATGTAGGCGACCGATTCAGCGCTCTGGTTCAGATCAAGATTATCGGCGGACTCGTCCAGTTCGACGATATCCAGGTCCACACGTTGCAGACCTTCAGGCACAACCCTAGTGCTCAGGGTCAGTGCCACCTGTGCGCCACTGTCCTGGACCATGAACTGCTGGCGCTCGACCGGCGCGTTGATATCCAGCGGCACATAGACGGCGGCGCATTTGAGAACGGCCACTTGACTGACCAGCAGGTCAATCGAACGCGCCAACCCAATTGCCACGCTGTCGCCCGGTTGGGTGCCCAGACCGATCAGGTGACGGGCCAGGCGGTTGGCCCTGGCGTTGAGTTCCCCATAAGTCAGGCTGTGCCCATCGTGGACAACCGCAACGGCATCGGGGCGAGCCTGCGCTTGCGCTTCGAACAGCCCATGGACGGTCCTATCCCGTGGATAGCTGCGCGTGGTCGCGTTGAAGTCTGCCACCACCCGTTGACGCTCGGCCGACGGCAGGATCGACAAGCTGTTCAACCGCGTCTGCGGCGCCTGCTCCAGGGCCTTCACCAAGTGTTCCAGCGCAATGTTCATATAGACGCAGACCCGCTGCGCGCCGATCTGCGGCACGGCCAACACCGTCAGCCCAAAGCCGTCGCCCAAGTCATCCACCGAGAGGCTCAGCGGATAGTTGGTACGCTCCTCAATATCCAGGGTTTCGATCCCTTCCCAACCGGCCAGGGGCGCGCTCGACCGCTCATCGACCGCGCTATGCCTATAATTGAGCAACGCACTGAACAGCGGCAACGGTGCCGCCACGCCGCTGCAACGCTGGGCCAGGGTCAGAGAGGCATGTTCATACCCCAGCAGGCCGGTCAGCCGGGCGTGAGTGGCTTTCACGCCGTCACGAACGCCCTGGTCGCCCACGTCCACCCGCAACGGCAAGGTGTTGATGAACATACCCAGCGCCCGATCGGCGCCATCGCCGCCCTGCATCCGGCCCATCAGCACAGTGCCAAACACCACATCCGGTTTGCCGCAGACCTGGCTCAGCACCTGCCCCCAGGCCAGATGAACCAGGCTGGCCGCACCTACGCCGAGATGGCGCGCCTGGGCCCGCAGACGCAGGCTCAAAGACAGGTCGACAGACAACCCGGCCTCCTCGATATCCCGTCCGTCGCCCTGTACATCCTGGAGACCGAACGGCAATGTCGGCTCCTGAACATCCCCGAGCATCTCGCGGAAGAAGGCTTCGTGCTCCTGCTGACGCCCCCCCAGGCACGCCTGGGCCACATAGTTGCGGTACGGCACAGCCGCCACCAGTGGACCCGACTCGCCCAGCAGGCGCGCCTGCATCTCGTGACGCACCACCTCCATGGCCGTGTGATCCAGGGCCATATGGTGAAACAACAACAGTGCGACCCAACGCTGGTTGAGCGGGTCCTTTGAATACACCAGGCGCATCATCGGGGCCTGGGTGATATCGAGCCGGTAATGCCGTGGGTCAAAGCGAGCCTGCAACTGAGTAGCGATATCGCCAGCGGAGCTGTCCAGGTCGACGGCTTCCAGATGCAGCGCCGCCTCGCGCCAGACCACCTGTACCGGTGAGTCAAAGCCTTGCCACACTACACTGGTGCGCAGGATGTCATGGCGATCAATGACATGTTGCAGCGCATCGACGAATGCCGTCAGCCGGTCCCGGCTCTGCAGGTCGAAGAGCACTTTGAGCACGTAGGGATCGCCCTGCTCGGCGGCCAGGTGGTGATAAAGGATGCCTTCCTGCAACGGTGCCAGCGGGTAGATGTCCTGGACGTTGGCAGCCCCCCCCGGAACGGTGTCGACGATCCGGTCAATCGTCTGTTGGTCGAGGGTGACCAGCGGGAGCATGGCCGGGGTGATATGTTCACAGCCGGACTCAATCAGGTTCGCCGGCACCTCGATTTCCCTGCCACTGCCGATGGCCGCCGCCAGCGCCGCCAGGGTCGGCTGGCTGAACAGCACGCGCACGTCGGCGCTCAGGCCGGCCTGGCGCATGCGCTCGATCAGGGTCACCGCCAACAGCGAATGACCGCCCAGTTCGAAGAAGTGATCGTGACGACCGACCCGCTCGACCTTGAGCACCTCAGCCCAGAGTCGCGCCAGGGTGGTTTCGATCTCACCCTGCGGGGCGGCGTATTCGCGACTGGCGTAGGCGTCGGCGTCCGGGGTCGGCAGTGCGCGGCGGTCCAGCTTGCCGTTGGCGGTCAACTGAAAGGATGGCAGCACCACGAAGGCGCTGGGGACCATGTATTCGGCCAGGGTGCTTGCCAATTGGCTGCGCAGGTCGTGCACCGACAGGGTGGCGCCCGCTTCGGGAATCACATAGCCCACCAGACGTTTCGGTCCGTTGTCGTCCTGGCGCGCCAGCACCACGGTGTCTTTCACGCCGGTGCATTGGCCCAACCGGGCTTCAATTTCGCCCAGTTCAATGCGGAAACCACGGATCTTCACCTGGTCGTCGTTACGACCGAGGTAATCCACGGCTCCATCGGCACGCCAGCGTGCCAGGTCGCCGGTGCGGTAGAGCAAAGCGGCCGGATCGGCGCTGAACGGATCGGCAACGAACTTCTCGGCGGTCAGCTCGGGGCGGTTCAGGTAACCCTTCGCCACGCCATCGCCACCGATGTACAGCTCGCCCGCCACACCCACCGGCACGGGTTGCTGATTCGCATCCAGCACATAGACACGGCTGTTGCCAATCGGACGGCCAATCGGAATGCCACCCTCGCCCACGGTCTGGATCTCATGGGTCGTGGTGAACGTCGTGGCTTCGGTCGGACCATAGCCATTGAGCAAATGCTGCGGTGCGCCGTCCTTCAGCACACGCCCGATCACCGCCGGATCGAGCACATCACCGCCGACGATTAGGTAGCGCAATTTTTTGAACACCGGCAGCAGGCCGCTGGCGTACTGGTGGAACAGGCCGGCGGTCATCCACAGCACGCTGACCGATTGCTCGGTCAACAGCGCGGCAAAATGCTCCTGGGACAGCAGCACGTCCTGCTCGACCACCACCACGCAGCCGCCGTTGAGCAGAGGCGCCCAGACGTCGAGGGTACTGGCATCGAAGGCCGGGTTGGAGGCAAACGCCACACGATCTCGGGCGTTGAAATCCGCGTAGCCGTTGTTGATCACCAAGCGGTTGATCGCCCGATGCGGCACCAGCACGCCTTTCGGCGTGCCGGTGGAACCGGAGGTGTACATGATGTAGGCGACCGATTCGGCGCTCTGGGTCAGGTCGAGGTCCGCGCACGCATCCTCCAGCGCCACGCCGTCCAGGTCGACACGCAGCGTGCCTTCAGGAACGTCCATGCCAGCCAGGGTCAGCAAAACCTTCGCCCCGCTGTCTTCGACCATGAACTGTTGGCGTTCCAAAGGCGCGCTGACATCCAGCGGCACGTAGACGGCGGCGCATTTGAGCACCGCCAGTTGGCTGACCAGCAGCTCAATCGAACGCGCCAACCCCAGCGCCACGCTGTCGCCCGGCTGTACGCCCAGGCCGACCAGATGACGGGCCAGGCGATTGGCCTGGGTGTTCAGCTCGGCGTAGGTCAGACAGTGCTCGTCGTGCACGACCGCCGGCGCCTCGGGATTGGCCCGCACCTGCGCTTCGAACAGGCCATGGACCGTCTTGTCCCGTGGATAGTCGCGTGCGGTTGCGTTGAACGCATCCAGCACCTGTTGACGCTCGGCTTGCGGCAGCACGGTCAGGTCCTGCAGACGTGACGCAGGGCTGGACTCCAGCGCAGTGGCAAGGCTTTGCAATGCGCGCTCCATGTAAGCGCAGACCCGTTGAGCGCCTACACCGTTCGCCGCCAGGACCGTCAAGGCGAAATCTTCGCCCAGGTCGTCCACCGACAGCGTCAGCGGATAGTTGGTGCGGGCTTCACCGCTCAGCGTCTCGATGCCCTGCCAAGCCAAGGCCTCACTCTGCGTATCCACCTGTTCACTGGAGTTGCGGTAGTTCAGCAACGCGCTGAACAGCGGTGTCGGTGCACTCACCCCGCTGCAGCGCTGTGCCAGCGCCAGCGAGGCATGTTCATGCCCCAACAGCGCGGAGAGACGTCCATGAACGGCCCGGACACCCTCCTGCACGTTCTGCTGACCCACCGCCACCCGCAATGGCAAGGTATTGATGAACATCCCCAACGCACGATCAGCGCCCTGGCCACCGTGCATCCGGCCCATCAGCACCGTACCGAACACCACGTCAGGTGTGCCCGAGACGCACGCCAGCACCTGCGCCCACGCCAAGTGATGGAGACTGGCCGCCCCCACGCCGGACATCCGTGCCAGACGTCGCAGACGGCGGCTCAGATCGCGGTCGAGCAGCCGCCTGGCCTCCTCGATGTCATTGCCGTCGCCCTGCACCTGTTGCAAGCCGAACGGCAGCGTCGGTTCATCCACGTCGCCGAGCATGTCGCGGAAGAACGCCTCATGCTCTTCACGACTCACACCCAGGCGTGCCTGCGCCACATAGTGACGATAAGGCACCGGCGCATCCAACTGTCCGATCTGTCCCAACAAATGCATCTGCATCTCGTGCTGCACCACCTTGAGCGCCGTGTGATCGAGCGCAATGTGGTGGAACAGCAGCAAGGCCACCCAACGCTGGTTAGGCTTGTCTTCGGCGAACGCCAGGCGCATCAACGGTGCCTGGGTCATGTCAAGCCCATAGTGCCGAGCGTCGAAACGCCGATGCAGTTGTTCAATGATGTCCCCGCCTTGCGGATCCGGCGTGAACTCTTCCAGGCCCAGCCGCGCTTCGCGCCAGACCACTTGCTGAGGCTCGTCGAGCCCCTCCCACACGATGGCGGTGCGCAAGATGTCGTGGCGATCGATGACGCCCTGCAACGCCCGAATGAAGTCGTCGAGGCGCTGCCGGTCCTGCAGGCCGAACAGGGCCTGCAGGACATAGGGATCGCCCTGCTCGGCCGAGAGGTGATGGTAGAGAATGCCTTCCTGGAGCGGTGCCACGGGGTAGATTTCTTGCACGTTGCGTGCACCGCCCGGCACCGTCGCCACGATGCGGTCGATGGCATCCTGGTCCAGGCTGGTCAACGACAGCATTTGCGGCGTGATCTTCATGCAGCCGTGGGCAATGCCGTTGGCCGGCACCACGATTTCGCTGCACCCGCCCACTGCCGCCGCCAATGCCGACAGCGTCGGTTGGCCGAACAATACACGCACGTCGGCACTCAGGCCGGCTTGACGCATACGCTCGATAAGGCTGACGGCCAACAGCGAATGACCGCCCAGCTCGAAGAACTGGTCGTGACGGCCGACCTGTTGCAGGCCCAGCAGGTCCTGCCAGATCTGCGCCAGGGCGATTTCGACTTCGCCTCGGGGGGCTTCGTAGCCGCGGGTGATGACCGAATCCAGGTCCGGGGCCGGCAAGGCCTTGCGATCGAGCTTGCCGTTGGGGGTCAACGGCATGGCGTCGAGACGCACGTAGGCCACCGGCACCATGTATTCCGGTAGCTGTCCTTGCAGGTGGCGGCGCAAGGTTTCGAGGTCCGTTGTTTCGTTCGCCGGCGTGAAGTAAGAGACCAGGCGTTTGTCGCCGGGCACGTCTTCTCGGGCCAGCACCACCGCTTCCTTCACGGTTTCGTGCTGAGCGAGCTTGGCTTCGATTTCGCCCAGTTCGATGCGGAAACCACGGATCTTCACCTGGTCGTCGTTACGGCCAAGGTATTCGATGTTGCCGTCCGGGAGGTAGCGGCCGAGGTCGCCGGTTTTGTACATCCGGGCGTTCGGTTCACTGCTGAACGGATCCTTGAGGAAACGCTCGGCCGTCAGGTCATCACGATTGAGATAACCACGGGCGACACCGGCGCCGCCGATGTAGATTTCCCCTGGGACGCCCAGCGGTACGGGTTGTTTGTGTTCATCCAGCAGATAAAACTGGGTGTTGGCGACCGGTTTGCCAATGTGCGCGGCAAAACCGTCTTCACGGGCCATCGATACCCAACTCGAATAGGTCGTGGTTTCCGAAGGACCGTAGAGATTGCACAGGCGCTTGACCGAAGTCTGCTCGAACAGCGCCTCCACCAGGCTGCGCTTGAGCGCTTCGCCGGCCACGTTCACCGTGTCCACGCCCTCGCCTAGACCACCCGATTCCAGCAGCGCCTTGAGCGCCGACGGCACGGTGTTGATCAGGGTGATCTCGTGCTCGCCCTGTTGCAGTTCCAGCACATTAGTGACCACCTCGATGCTGCCGCCCGACGTCAATGGTGCGAAGCACTCGTACACCGCCAGATCGAAGTTAAGCGAGGTCGAGAACAGGGTTTTCGACAAGGTTTGCGCATCGAACGACCGATGGGCCCAGGTCAGGAAGTTCACCGTGTTGCGGTGTTCGATCATCACGCCTTTCGGCAAACCGGTCGAACCGGAGGTGTAGATCACGTAAGCCAGATGTGCCGAAGTCAGTTCGGCAACCTGCGGATTCGAGACGGACTCGTCCTGCCAGAGCCCGCTACCGAGATCGATCACAGGCATCGATGCACCAGCCAACAACCCAAGGGTTGCCGCCTGGGCCAAGACCACGGCCGGCGCACTGTCTTCCAGCATGTAGGCAATCCGATCCGCCGGATACGCCGGATCCAGCGGCACGTAACCGCCACCCGCCTTGAGGATCGCCAGCAAACCCACCACCATGTCGAGGCCACGCTCGACGCAGATCGCCACCCGAGAATCCGGCCGTACACCCTGCTTGCGCAGGTAATGCGCCAGTCGGTTGGCCCGCTCGTTCAGTTCGCCATAGCTCAGGCGCTGCCCGCCATGCAGCACCGCCAGTGCATCCGGCGTGCGCTGCACCTGCTCCTCGAACAACCCATGGATGGTCTGTTCCAGCGGGTACTGCGCTTGCGTGGCATTGAAGCATTCCAGCTGGCGACGTTCGGCATCGTCCGGCAGCACGATGTCGCTGATGGCGACGCGGGCATCCGCCACCATCGCCCGCAACATGCGTTCCAGATAGCCGAGGTAACGCTCCATGGTCGTCTGGTCGAACAATGCCGTGGCGTATTCCAGGGAGCCTGAAATCAGGCCATCTACCTCACCCAGGTTCAGCGACACATCGAATTTCGCGCTATGCCCCGGTGCCTCCACGGTCTCCAGCGTCAGTCCTTCCAGGACGAGGTTCTGTTCAACGGCCGCCTGCCAGGACAGCATGGCCTGGAACAACGGGCTGTGGGACAGGCTGCGCATCGGCTTGACCCGCTCCACCACTTGCTCGAACGGCAGGTCCTGATGGGCCTGGGCGCTCAACGTCTGGGCTTTTACCCGTTGCAGCAACGTTTCGACGCTCGGCCCCCCGGACACATCGATGGGCACGGCCAGGGTGTTGACGAAGAACCCGATCAGCTCCTCGACCTCCACACGCCGACGGTTGGCCGTCGGCGAGCCGATAACGATCGTATCCTGCCCCGAGAGGCGGCCAAGCACCGCTGCCCAACCGGCCAGCACCGTCATGTACAAGGTCGTGCCGTGGCGCTGGCTCAGCGCCTTGAGATCGGCTGTCAGCGCTTCATCGAAGAGCACTGGCAAACGCGCTCCGGCATAGTCCTGTTGCGCGGGTCGCGGACGGTCTGCAGGCAAGGTCAATAAAGGTGGTACATCCGCCAGAGTCCGTTGCCAGTAGGCATTCTGCTCACTCAACACGTCGCCGCTCAGCCAGCGGCGCTGCCAGACGGCATAGTCCGCATATTGGATCGGCAGCGGTGGCAACGGATCGGCCGCGCCATGCAGGCAAGCCTGGTAGAGCCTCCCCAACTCACGGGTCAGCACGTCCATCGACCAACCATCCGAGACGATGTGGTGCAGGGTCACCAGCAGAACATGCGTCTCGTCCGCCAGCCGCACGAGGCGACCGCGGATCAAGGGCCCCTGTTGCAGATCGAACGGCGCCCGCGCCTCGTCCGCGGCCAACCGGGCCAGCTCGCCTTCGGCGTCGGTATGCAGGGACAGGTCATGGAACGTCAAGGCAAAGCCGGCCCCTTCGACGGCGATGCACTGCACCACTTCACCGTCGACCTTGTCGAACGTGGTGCGTAACGCTTCGTGACGCGCCACGATCCGGTCCAATGCCCCATGCAGGGCTTGCGGTGACAGCCGGCCCTTGAGACGCAAGCCACCGCAGATGTGATAAGCAGCGCTGCCGTCCATCTGCGCCAGGAACCACAGGCGCTGCTGTGCGAACGACAGGGGTATCGCGCTGTCGCGCGGTACCGCCTCGATGGGCGGCAACGTGCTCGCCGACGCTTGGGAGGCCCAGGCTGACAATCCCATCAATCCGGCGTTGGCAAACAGTTCCGCCAGGGTCAGTTCCACGCCCAGTTGCTGGCGCACCTGAGACATCAATCGCACGGCCAGCAACGAATGCCCGCCCAGCTCGAAGAAATCGTCATGACGACCGATCTGCTCTACGCCCAGCAACTGACGCCAGATATCGGCGATGCGCATTTCCATGTCGCCCTGTGGCGCCTCATGGTCGCGGCTCGAATAGGCCGCGCTGTCCGGGGCGGGGAGCGCTCGGCGATCAAGCTTGCCATTGGCCGTCAAGGGCAGCGCGTCGAGGCGCACGTAGGCCGACGGCACCATGTGCCGGGGCAGGTGCACCTGCAATTGCGCACGCAAATTGTCGGCCGACAGGGCCGGGTATTCGCCCTCGTGTGACGTGTAATAGGCCACCAGACGCTTGTCATCCGGCGCGTCACCAGCCGCGATGACCACCGCCTCGCGCACACCGGCACAATCGCTGAGCCTGGACTCGATTTCACCCAGTTCAATGCGCAAGCCGCGTATTTTCAGCTGACCATCATTGCGCCCCAGGTATTCGATATTGCCGTCCGGCAAATAACGTCCAAGGTCACCGGTACGGTACATTCTCGCGTTCTGCATGGGGCTGAATGGGTCTTGCACGAAACGCTCGACGGTCAGCTCGGCACGGTTCAAGTAACCTCGCGCAACCCCTGCTCCCCCGATATAAAGCTCACCCGTCGCACCGACCGGAACCGGTTGCAAGTGTGCATCGAGCAGGTAGATCCGTGTGTTGCCCACCGGCTTGCCGATATGCAACACCGCCTGGGAGGCGTCGATCCGGCCCGAGGTGGCGACCACCGTGGTTTCCGTGGGGCCATAGTTGTTGATCAGCGTAAAGCGTGGGTCGGCGGGCAGTCGGCGCAGGCGGTCACCGCCGATCAGCAGCGTGCGCAACCGATCGTGGCTGAGGTTGCTGCCGAAGGCGTACTCGGCAATCGGCGTAGGCAGGAAGCACACATCCAGCGCCTGGGCCTGCCACCAATCCAGCAGTGCGTCGACATTCTCGCTGCCCGCATGGGACGGTGGCAGCAACAGCGTGGCCCCGGCGCACAGGGCGGGCCAGATCTCCCAGGCCGCGGCATCGAAACCGAAGCCGGCAACGCTGGACGTGCGGCTGCCGCGTACCAGCTCGAAGGCCTGACAATGCCACCCCACCAGGTTGTTGAGGTTGCGATGCTCGACCATCACCCCTTTGGGCAGACCGGTCGACCCCGAGGTGTAGATCACATAGACCAGATGACTCGGCTCCAGGCCCGGCACCTGAGGGTTGGTACCACCACCGTCCGGGCTGATCTCCTGCTCAAGATCAATCACCGGCACCGATACGTCGACCATGAGGCCGCCGGTAGCCAGTTGCACCAGGACCGCCGCCGGGGCGCTGTCTTGCAGCATGTAGGCAATGCGCTCGGCCGGATAGGCCGGGTCTATCGGTACGTAACCCGCTCCGGACTTCAGGATGCCCAGCAACCCGACGATCATCTCCAGGCTGCGCTCGACACAGATCGCCACGCGGTCATCCGGGCGCACACCCAGCGCCAGCAGATGATGAGCAACCTGGTTCGCCCGGGTGTTGAGTTCGCCGTAGCTCAGTGACCGACCTTCATACACCACCGCCGTCGCCTCAGGCTGCATGGCGGCCTGGTCTTCGACCTGGCGATGAATCAGCGCTTGTTCGGCATACATCGCGTCCGTGGCGTTCCAGGTCTCGATCAACTGTCGACGCTCGGCCTGGGGCAGGATGTCCAGGCTGTGCAAAGGCGCTTGCGGTGCCTGTTCCAACGCATCAACCAGACTTTCCAATGCCACCTGCATATAGTCACAGATGCGCTGCGCGCCGATAGGGGACTGGACTTGCGCCGTGAGGCTGAATCCCTCGCCCAGGTCATCCACTGAGAGCGTCAGCGGGTAGTTGGTGCGCTCCTCGCCTCCCAGGGCTTCGATCCCCTGCCAGGCTGATGACGATTGCAGTGCGAGGGGCTCCGCCACCGAATGCCGGTAGTTGAGTAATGCGCTGAATAGCGGTGTGGGCGTGGCCACGCCACTGCAACGTTGGGCCAGTGCCAGGGAAGCGTGTTCATGCCCCAACAAACCGGTCAACCGCTCATGGGTCGCCAGCACGCCCTCACGCACACTGAGTGCCCCCAGTCGCACGCCGATCGGCAAGGTATTGATAAACATGCCCAGTGCCCGGTCGGCGCCTTCGCCGCCCTGCATCCGGCCCATCAGTACCGTACCGAACACCACGTCTTCGCGACCCGATACCCGGCCCAGCACCTGAGCCCAGGCCAGATGATGCAGACTGGCCGCACTCACGCCCAACTGACGCGCCTGCCTGCGCAGGCGCTGGCTCAGATCGGGGGCGATGCCCTGACGGGCCTCTTCGACGCTACTGCCGTCGCCACGCAGATCCTGTAGACCGAACGGCAGCGTCGGTTCATCGATAGCGCCGAGCATCTCGCGGAAAAACGCCTCATGCTCTTTCGGACTGACGCCCAGGCGAGCCTGAGCCACATAATTACGGTACGGCACCGCATCGCCTATCTGGTCGACCTGTCCGAGCAAATGAGCCTGCATTTCATGGCGAACCACTTCCAGCGCCGTGTGATCGAGCGCCATGTGATGGAACAGCAGTGTCGCCACCCAACGCCGTTTCACCGCATCCTCGGCGAAACGGATACGCATCAGCGGGGCCTGGCGGATGTCCAGGCGCGCATCGAAGTCTGCCTGCAGTTGCTCGGCAATATCGCCGTCCTCGTGGCGCAACGCCACGTGCTCGACACCCAGCACGGCCTTGCGCCAGACCACTTGCACCGGTTCATCCAGCCCTTCCCAGGCCATGGCCGTGCGCAGGATATCGTGGCGGTCGATCACGCCCTGCAAGGCCTGGGTGAAATCGTCCAGGCGCTCGCGGTTGTCGAAGGCGAACTGCGCTTGCAGCACATAGGGGTCGCCCTGTTCGGCCGCGAGGTGGTGATAGAGAATTCCCTCCTGCAACGGCGCCAGCGGGTAGATGTCCTGCACATTGGCCGCGCCGCCCGGCACGGTCGCGACGATGCGGTCGATGGCCTCCTGAGGCAACGTCACCAACGGCAGCATGTCGGGGGTTATGCGTTGGCAGTCCGGCGCGATCAGGTTCGCCGGGACGCTGACCTCATTGCTGTCATTGTTGCCGACAGCCGACGCCAGCGCGGCCAGGCTCGGTTGGCTGAACAGCACGCGCACGTCGGCGCTCAAGCCGACCTGGCGCATGCGCTCGATCAGGCTGACAGCCAGCAGCGAGTGGCCGCCGAGTTCGAAGAAGTGGTCGTGACGACTGACCTGTTGCAGGCCCAGCAGGTCCTGCCAGATCTGCGCCAGGGCGGTTTCGATTTCGCCTCGGGGGGCTTCGTAGCCGCGGGTGATCAGTGCATCGTGTTCCGGAGCCGGCAAGGCCTTGCGGTCGAGCTTGCCGTTGGGGGTCAACGGCATGGCGTCGAGACGCACGTAAGCCACCGGCACCATGTATTCCGGCAGTTGTGCTTGCAGATGATCGCGCAGGGTTTCGATGTCCGCTGTTTCGTTCGCCGGCGTGAAGTAGGCCACCAGGCGCTTGTCGCCCGGTACGTCCTCGCGAGCCAGCACCACGGCTTCCTTAACGTCTGCATGTCGGGCGAGCCGGGTTTCGATCTCGCCCAGTTCGATGCGGAAGCCACGGATCTTCACCTGATCGTCGTTACGGCCCAGGTATTCGATGTTGCCGTCCGGGAGATAGCGGCCCAGGTCGCCGGTCTTGTACATCTGGGCGCTGGGTACGCTGCTGAACGGATCCTTGAGGAAACGCTCGGCCGTCAGGTCATCACGATTGAGATAACCACGGGCGACACCGGCGCCGCCGATGTAGATTTCCCCTGGAACACCCAGCGGTACGGGTTGCTTGTGCTCATTCAGCAGGTAGAACCGGGTATTAGCGACAGGCTTACCGATATGTGCGGCAAAGCCATCTTCCCGGGCCATGGATACCCAGCTGGAATAGGTCGTGGTTTCCGAAGGACCATAGAGATTGCACAGCCGCTTGACCGAGGTCTGTTCGAACAGCGCCTCTACCAGGCTGCGCTTGAGCGCTTCACCGGCTACGTTCACCGTGTCCACACCCTCGCCCAGTCCACCGGCTTCCAGCAACGCCTTGAGCGCCGACGGTACGGTGTTGATCAGGCTGATGTCGTGCTCGCCCTGCTGCAGTTCCAGCACATTAGTGACCACTTCGATGCTGCCGCCGGACGTCAGTGGCGCAAAGCATTCATAAACTGCCAGGTCGAAGTTCAATGACGTGGAGAACAGAGTTTTCGACAACGTCTGGGCATCGAACGACCGATGCGCCCAGGTCAGGAAATTCACCGTATTGCGGTGTTCGATCATCACGCCTTTGGGCAAACCGGTGGAACCGGAGGTGTAGATCACGTAGGCCAGATGCGCAGAAGTCAGCTCAGGGACCTGAGGATTCAGAACGGATTCGTCCTGCCAGAGCCCGCTACCCAAATCAATCACCGGCATCAAAGCACCAACCAACAAGCCGACCGTTGCCGATTGGGCCAGGACCACCGCCGGTGCACTGTCTTCCAGCATGTAGGCAATCCGATCCGCCGGATACGCCGGATCCAGCGGCACGTAACCGCCACCCGCCTTGAGGATCGCCAGCAAACCCACCACCATGTCGAGGCCACGCTCGACACAGATCGCCACCCGCGAATCCGGCCGTACACCCTGCTTGCGCAGGTAATGCGCCAGTCGGTTGGCCTGCTCGTTCAGTTCGCCATAATTCAGGCGCTGCCCACCGTGCAGCACCGCCAGCGCCTCCGGCGTGCGCTGCACCTGTTCCTCGAACAGCCCATGAACGGTCTGCTCCAGAGGGAAATGGGCTGCGGTGTTGTTGAAATCCTGCAACACCTGCCTGCGCTCGTTTTCAGACAGGATTTCCAGATCGTTGATCGCGGATTCCGGCGCACGTTTCAGTGCCTCCACCAGGCTCGCCAGGGCCGTCTGCATGTAGGCGCCGACCTGGCGGGCATCAACCCCGCCGGCCGTCTGCACGCTGAGCAGGAAGCCTTCGCCCTGATCGTCCACCGAGAGCATGCACGGATAGTTGGTCCGCTCCATGACCTCCAGCACCTGGGTACCTGCCCAACGCTCGACACTGTCGCCTTCCTGGAGCGGGCTGTGCCGATAGTTCAGCAACGCACTGAACAGCGGCAGCGAAGCCGGTACGCCGCTGCAACGCTGGGCCAGTGCCAGCGAGGCATGTTCGTGGCCCAACAGGGCCGTCAGGCGCGCGTGGGTCGCCTTGACCCCGGCGCGTACACCCTGCCCACCCACATCGACGCGCAACGGCAAGGTATTGATGAACATGCCCAGGGCGCGGTCCGCGCCCTCGCCACTCTGCATGCGGCCCAGCAACACGGTGCCGAAGACCACGTCCTCACGGCCGGACACGCGTCCCAGTACCCTTGCCCACGCCAAGTGATGCAAGGCAGCCGCGCTCACGCCGAGTTGACGCGCCTGCTGCCGCAGACGTCGGCAAAGATCCGGATCGACGTTGAGCTTGACCTCTTCGACGCCCCGGCCATCCCCCTGGACTTCCCGCAGGCCGAACGGCAGCGTCGGCTCGTCGACATCAGCGAGCATGTCGCGGAAAAAGCGCTCATGCTGCTCACGCGGCACGCCCAGCAGGGTTTGCGCCACGTAATTACGGTAAGGCATGGCCGCTTCCAGGCGGTCGGACTCGCCATTGAGGAACGCCAGCATTTCCTCCTGCATCACGTCCAGGGCGGTATGGTCCAGAGCGATGTGGTGAAACAGCAGAACCGCGACCCAGCGCTGGTGCACACTGTCCCAGGCGCAGGCCAGGCGCATCAGTGGCGCCTTGTCGAGGTCCATCCGGCAACGGCGAGGATCGAACATCCCTTGCAGTTGCGCCACGATATCGCCCCTGGCCGGATCAAGGGCCTGCTCTTCGAGCATCAACCGGCACTGGCGCAGGACCACCTGCAACGGCGCCTCAAGGCCTTCGCGCAGCAACGCGGTCCTGAGGATATCGTGCCGGTCGATCACAGCCTGCAAGGCCGCGACGAAGCCGTCGAGTTGCGCGCGGCTGTCCATGGCGAAGGTGGCTTGCAACAGGTAGGGGTCGCCCTCTTCGGCGGCGATGTGGTGATAGAGAATGCCTTCCTGCAACGGCGCCAGCGGGTAGATGTCCTGGACATTGCCCACACCGCCCGGCACACCGGCGACGATCCGGTCGAGGGTTGCCTGGTCCAGCGTCACCAGCGGCAGCATCGACGGGGTGATCCGTTCGCAACCCGCAATAATGCCATTGGCCGGTACGCTCAGCTCAGCGCGACTGCCCACCGCCGCTGCCAGGGCGGCCAAGGTAGGCTGGCCGAACAGCACCCGCACATCGGCGCTCAGCCCAGCCTTGCGCATCAACTCGATCAGCTTCACTGCCAGCAGCGAATGCCCGCCCAGTTCGAAGAAATGATCGTGCCGCCCCACCTGCCCGACACCGAGCACGTCAGCCCACAACCCCGCCAGCGTGGTTTCCACCTCACCCAGTGGCGCTTCGTACGCGCGGCTGGCGAAGGCGTCCGCTTCCGGGACCGGCAGCGCGCGGCGGTCGAGTTTGCCGTTGGGCGACAAGGGCAGTTTTTCCAGGCGCACGTAGGCCGCCGGAACCATGTAGTCCGGCAGCAGCGCCTGCAAGTGCGCGCGCAGTGCATCGGCCTGCGGCGCTGCGTCCGCCGCTTGGGCGGTGATGTAGGCCACCAGGCGTTTCTCGCCGGGTTGGTCCTCTCGGGCGACGACCGCCGCTTCCTTGACTCCGCCATGCTGGCAGAGCCTGGACTCGATCTCCCCCAGTTCGACACGGAAACCACGGATCTTGATCTGATCGTCGTTGCGCCCCAGGTATTCGATATGACCGTCGGGCAAGTAGCGGCCCAGGTCACCGGTCTTGTACAGGCGCGCCTGCCCATCGGCCGCGAACGGATCGCGAATGAAGCGCTCGGCGGTCAAGTCATCGCGATTCAGGTAGCCCCGGGCGACACAGACCCCGCCGATGTGGATCTCGCCGGCCACGCCGACCGGAACCGGTTGCTGCTGCGCGTCCAGCAGATAGATACGGGTGTTGGCCACCGGCTGCCCGATAGCGGGCAGCGTCGGCCAGGCGGCGACATCGTCCGGCAGCGTCAGGGCGGTGGTGACGTGGGACTCGGTCGGCCCATAGTGGTTGTGCAGGCGGCAGCCTTCCAGACGCTCGAACAAGGCGCGGATCTGTGGCGTGATGCGCAACTGTTCGCCGGCGGTGATGACATCCTTCAAGTCGCAGGTCAGCGGCGTGCCTTCATGCGCGCCGGCGACCGCTTCGGCCAGGGCCTGCAGGGCAATGCACGGCAGGTACAGGCGTTCGATGCGCTGTTGGCAGATATGCTCGAACAGGCGATGGAAATTCAGGCGGATGTCGGCATGGATCAGCGACAGCTCACCGCCAGCACACAGGGTGCTGAAGACTTCCTGGAACGCCACGTCGAAGCCCAGTGCGGCAAACTGCAAGGTCCGTGCAGCGGCCCGCCCCTGCTGCGCGGCCTGGTCGATCTGCCACTGCATCAGGTTGACCAGGGCACGGTGCGCCATCGCCACGCCCTTGGGCTGACCGGTGGAGCCCGAGGTGTAGATGACATACGCCAGGCTGTCGGGGCTCAGGCCGCTCGCCCGTGCATCCGGGTTGGTGGCTGGCTGCCGGCTGATGCCCGCGGCGTCGCGGTCCGCGTCGTCGAGCAGCAACGCAGGGACACCCGAACCCGGGAATCGCTCTTGCAGGCTGCGCTGGGTCAGCAACACCTTCGGCGCGCAGTCCTCGAGCATGTAGACCAGGCGTTCGGCCGGATAAGCCGGATCCAGCGGCACATAGCCGGCGCCGGCCTTGAGAATACCCACCAGCCCCGCCACCATTTCCAGGCTGCGCTCCACGCAGATCGCCACCCGGTCGTCGGCGCGGATACCCAACTCGATCAAGCGATGGGCGATCTGGTTGGACAGCCGGTTCAGCTCGCCGTAGCTCAGGCTCTGCCCCTGATACGTCAGCGCAACGGCCTCGGGCTGAGCTTGCGCATGGCTCTCGAACAGTTGATGGACCAACAACCCCGACGGGTACACCGCATCGAAGGCATTGAAGTCTTGCAGCAATTGCTGACGCTCGCTGGCGGGAACAAAGGCCAGTGTGTGCAGCGGCGCTTCCCCATCCTGGTCGAGGGCATCGGCCATTGCTTCGAGCACAGTGTGCACGTAACCGCAAACCCGCTGCGCCCCGATCCCGGCCACGGCTTGCACGGTGAGCCCGAACGATTCGCCGAGGTCATCCACCGACAGCGACAGCGGGTAGTTGGTCCGTTCTTCGCCGCCTAGAATTTCCGCCCCGGCCCAGATGCGCGCCTGGCCCGCATCCTCACTCGCCTGGGCCGCCACGGCGGTCTGCCGATAGTTCATCAGCGCGCTGAACAGCGGCGCCGGCGCCGCAACGCCGCTGCACCGCTGTGCCAACGACAACGGCGCGTGTTCGTGGCCCAGCAGCGCCGCCAGGCGGCCATGGGTCGCCTGCAACGCGGCCAGCACTCCCTGGTTCCCCGCCTCGACCCGCAACGGCAGGGTGTTGACGAACATGCCCAAGGCATGTCCGGCCTCCTGTCCGCTGTGCAACCGGCCCATCAATACGGTGCCGAACACTACGTCCTGACGGCTGGACAAACGCCCCACCACCTGGCCCCAGGCCAAGTGATGCAAGCTGGCCGTGCTCACTCCCAGGCGCCGGGCCTGGGCACGCAGACGCCGGGCCAGCCCGACTTCCAGCGTCAGCCTGGCCTCTTCGATACCGCTGCCGTCGCCCTGCACATCCTGCAGGCCCAACGGCAGCGTCGGCTCGTCCACGTCACCGAGCATCTCGCTGAAGAACGCCTCATGTTGCTCGGGATGATTGTCCAGGCGGACCTGAGCCACGTAGTTGCGGTAGGGTACCGACACCGGCAGGTCCGCCGCACGACCTTGCAGGTGCGCGTCGATTTCCTTGCCCAGCATGCCGAGGGAGGTCGCGTCATCGATCAGGTGATGGAACAGCAACACCGCCACCCAGTTGCCGCCGGCAGTATCTTCGGCAAAGTGAATACGCATCATCGGCGCCTGGCGCAGATCGAAGCGGGTATGGCGCGGATCGAAACGAACCTGCAACTGGTCGGCGATGTCGCCTTCGACCGGGTCCAGGGCCAACTCTTCGACCTTCAAGCGAGCCTCGCGCCAGACCACCTGCACCGGCTCGCCCAGCCCTTCCCACACCATCGAAGTACGCAGGATATCGTGCCGGGCGATGACCGCCTGCAAGGCCTGCCCGAACGCTTCCAACTGCTGGCGAGTACCGAAGCGCAACAGCGCCTGCAGCAGGTACGGATCGCCCTCGCTGGTCGCCAGATGGTGATAGAGAATGCCTTCCTGCAACGGCACCAGGCCGTAGATGTCCTGCACATTGTCGGTGCCGCCCGGCACCGTTGCGACAATGCGGTCGATTTCGCCCTGGGTCAGGGTCGCCAGGGGCAGCATGTCCGGGGTAATGCGCTCGACATCCCGGGGAATCCGATTCTCCGGCACCACCACGCCGCCACTGGTGCTCGTGGCAGCGGCCAGGGTCTCCAGCGTCGGCTGGCCGAACAGCACGCCCACGTCGGCGTTCAGGTCCAACTGGCGCATGCGTTCGATCAGCTTGACCGCCAGCAGCGAGTGGCCGCCCAGTTCGAAGAAACGGTCGTGACGCCCCACCTGCTCGACGCCAAGCAGCTCGGCCCACAACGCGGCCAGGGTGATTTCCACCTGGCCCACCGGCGCTTCATAGCTGCGTCGGGCAAATGCTTGCGAGTCGGGAGCCGGCAGCGCCTTGCGGTCGAGCTTGCCATTGGTGGTCAGCGGGAAGGCGTCGAGCATCACGAAGGCGCTCGGCACCATGTAGTCCGCCAGCGAGCCCAGCAGCTCGCTGCGCAACTCACCCGCAGACACACAGACGCCGTCTTCGGCAAGCACATAGGCCACTAGCCGCTTGTTCCCCGGCTCGTCTTCCCGGGCGATCACCACGGCCTCGCGCACTTTTGTGCAGGCCGTCAGCCTCGCTTCGATTTCACCCAGTTCGATACGGAAACCGCGGATCTTCACCTGTTCATCGTTACGCCCCAGGTATTGCAGTTCGCCATTGTGCAGCCAACGACCGAGGTCGCCGGTACGGTACATCCGCGCGTTCGCGGCGGTGTCGAACGGATCGGCCAGGAACCGCGTTGCGTTGAGCTCCGGCCGGTTCAGGTAGCCTCGCGCCACACCGGCGCCCCCTACGTACAACTCACCCTCCACGCCCTTGGGCACCGGCTTGCCATACTTGTCCAGCAAGTACAGGCGCAAATCGGGAATCCGCTTGCCGATCGGGCTGACACCGATCAATTGGGCATCGGCCGCTTGCAGCGCACGATAGGTCACATGCACCGTGGTTTCGGTGATGCCATACATGTTCACCAGTTGCGTACCGGCATTGATTTCCCGGGCGTACCACGGCTTGAGGATGCCGGTTTCCAAGGCTTCGCCACCGAAAATCACTTGCCGCAGGTTGTGTTTCAGATCGCTTTCGCCCTGGGCCGCGATCAACTGGCGGAACGCGCTCGGTGTCTGGTTCAACACCGTGACACCGGCCTCGCACACCAGCGCATAGCAGTCCTGCGGCGAACGGCTGACCAGCTGCGGCACCACCAGCAGGCGACCGCCATGGGTCAGCGCACCCCAGATTTCCCAGACCGAGAAGTCGAAGGCGAAGGAATGGAACAGCGCCCAGACATCCTGCGGACCGAAATCGAACCAGCGTTGCGTGGCCGAGAACAGCCGCGCGACGTTGCGGTGCTCGACCATCACCCCTTTGGGCAAGCCGGTCGAGCCCGAGGTGTAGATCACGTAGGCCAGGTGATGGGACGCCAGGGTACCGATATTCGGATCATGCCGTGGCTGCTCGGCAAACCCCGCGGCTTCAGGCTGATCGAGCAGCAGCACCGGGACGGCCGGCGCAGGCACCTGGGCTTGCAGCGCCGCTTGGGTCAGCAACGCCACCGGCGAGCTGTCCTCGAGCATGAAGGCCAGGCGGTCCTGGGGATAGGCCGGATCAAGCGGCACATAGCCGGCACCGGACTTCAGGATACCCAGCAGGCCAACGATCATGTCCAGGCCGCGTTCGACGCAGATGGCTACCCGGTCATCCGGGAACACACCCAGGGCCAGCAGCCGATGGGCGACCTGGTTCGCCCGGGTGTTCAGTTCGCCGTAGGTCAGGGTCTGGCCTTCATGGACCACCGCCACCGCGCTCGGCTGCGCGGCGGCCCGCGCTTCGAACAGGCCATGGATCGTGCGGTCGTGCTCATACCGCCGCGCATCACTCGCGTTCCAGGCCTGGAGCAAACGGGCTTCAGCCGGTGTCGGCAGGACAAAGTCCCGGATCGGCAGCGTATCGTCACCCAGGGCCTGCTCCAGTACGTGGACGAAGCGCTCGGCCATCGACTCGATTTCATCGGCTTGCAGGAACGCCTGGTTGTAGATCCAGTGCACCCAGGCATTTTTCTCGTTGGGGTTGGTCCGGAAATGGATCGCCAGGGGCATCTGTTCCTGGCCGTTGGAACTCTTCACCGAATAGGCCGTGGCGTCGCCGAACCGGTATAGATAATTCTCTTCTTCGTAGGAAAACGACACATCGAACAGCTGGGCACGGTTGTCACGCCGCAGCTCCAGGGAGCGATGGATGTCGCTTAAAGGAAACCGCTGGTAGCGATAGTCCTGCTTGAGCGCGCGCGCCACCTCTTGGATCAGCTCACCGAACGGCAGGTCATCGGCGAACCGCAAGCGCATGGCACTGACCTGGGTGAACAACCCTACGGTTTGCTTGAAGGTCGGATTGGAACGATTGAGGATCGGCAGGCCCACCACCAACTCGTCGCGCTGGGTCGTGCGGACAAAGTACACGTACAACGTCGCCAGCAGCACCGGAAAACGCGAGACCTGATGGGTCAGTGCCAGGGCGTCGATCCGCTCGTTCAGCGTCTGTGGGAACGGCGTCATGGCATGGGCGCTGGGCACCACGGGCTCGACGTAGCGATCACGGTAACGGGCGGTGAACAACGGATCCGGCACATCCCGGTATTTGTCCAGCCAGTAGGCCTGGTCGCGCTGGAAACGGTCCGAGTCGTGGTAACGGGCATCATCCTCGATGAACCCGGCATAGGACGGTGCCGACAGGTCGGGTTCGCGGTTTTCCTCCAGCGCGTTGTACAGGTCACTGAGAGAAGCGAGCATCAGGTTGATGCCCCAGCCGTCCTGGATAATGTGATGCAGGTTGACGACGAAATAGAACGAAGCGTCATTGAGCTTGACCAGGTAGAAGCGGAACAGCGGCCCCTTATCGAGCTCAAATGCCACTTCCAGCCCCTGTTGTACCCAGGTCTGGGCCGCAGTCTGCGGTTCGGGGCGATTGGAGAAATCGATCAACGGGACCCGCACCTCCAGCGACTCGACCAGGGTCTGCATGGGCACGCCGTCGCCACCGACGTCGCAGTGCAGGACCGTGCGCAAGGCATCGTGCTTACGGACCAACAGTTCGACTGCCTGCTGGATACGTTCAGGGTCGACGGCACCCTGGATATGAAGGTAGCCACCCATGGTGTACAAGGGCGAATCGCCCTTGGTCATCTGGTCCAGCCAGATATCCCGCTGGGACGCCGTCAGCGGATAGGTTGCCGCAAGCTCCAGGGACTGGTTCATACCCGGCCCCCCGTCACGTGTGCACCGACAAGCACTGGATTTCGGCTGGCCGAACGGCCCATTGCAACAACATCACCCACAGCAAAGAAAAATGTCATACGTTCCTTCTCAGATATTTGTCAGTGCTGCCCGCGACAAACGCAACAGGGCACGCCTGGAGTTGATGATGCAGATCCGCGCAGACAGCCGGTGCCACCCGACAGGCGTTCCACTGCTGTCGGGTGCGGCTTGGTGTCAGGCGTCTTTTACGGGTTGGCAGGGGTGTTGTCGCTACAACATCGCCAGCCGTACGGTACGGTCAAAACAGCCATTCAGGCGCGCTTGTCGCGAATGGCGCAGTTGATATCGGAGACGATGTGCCCGTCCGCCAGCTTGATGATCCGGTCAGCCAGCTGGAAGTACTGGTCGTCATGGGTAATGATCAGCACCGTCTTGCCGCGCCGCTTGAGGTCGGGCAGCAGTTCTTCGTAGAAGAACTTCTTGAACGGCGGATCCTGGTCGGCGGCCCATTCATCGAGCACGTAGACCGGCCGGTCCTCCATGTAGGCGCATACCAGGGCCAGGCGTTTCTGCTGACCGTAGGACAAAGCCTTGAGGGTCGAATAGCCGTGCCCTTCGATCTTGATCTTGTCGGCCAGCCCGAGGGTTTCCAGGTACTTGCTCGCCAGTGTGGGGTTGCCGTCCTCCTCGTCGGGACCGATCAGGCGATTGAACAGGTGGAAGTCAGAGAACACTGCGGAGAACAGATCGCGGTAGTCACTGCGACTCTCGTCGGTGATCGTCAAGCCGTCGAGCAGCACCTCGCCGCTCTGCGGGATGTAGAGCCCGCATAACACCTTGGCCAGGGTGCTCTTACCGCAACCGTTGCCGCCAACGATGTAGATCAATTCACCCGCCTGTACCGTCAGGTCGATAGGGCCCAGGGAGAAACCGCTTCCAGCATGCGGGTCCTGATAATGCATCCGCACGCCCTTCAACTCGATGCTGTCCCAGGTCTTCTTGTGCTCGAGCAGATGCACCTTCGGTGCTTCGACCGCAACGGGCTCGGGATGTGGATCGTTGATCGCGAAACCGAATTCCGCGAGCCGGGTACAGGCGACCCGGCCCGCCGCCAGCACCGGCATCGCCCCCACCAGCAGCGACAGCGGCCCCATGATGTAGAGCACCGCCAGCACACTGGCCGTCATCACCTTGGGATCGACCGTGCTGACCAGCGGCGCGGCGAACAGCAAGCAACCGATCAGCAACGACAGAGTGAACTGGCCCACGTTATCGGCGGCGGTGTACCACAGCCGCTCGACGAAGTTGTAGCGGGCCACCCGGGTCGAGGAAGCCTCGATGGCGGAGCGGCCGAACCAGCGACGACGAATGCCGTTGAGCTTCAGTTCCTTGAGACCGAACACCAGGGCATGGGTGTATTCGTTGAACGCGGTGAACTCGTCCCGAACCCGATTGGTGGACCTCACGCCGCTGGCGAAGAAGAACAGGTACAAGCCCACGCCCAGGATCATCAGCGAAACCGTCAAGGCCAGGACCACCCATGACAGGTACGCCAGGTAAGCGATACCGAACAGGAAGACCGTCGTCTCTACCAGCACCGTGGGCATGACGATCAGCGTCGTGTTCAGCTGCGGGATGTCGTTGGTCAGCATGGTCAGCACGTTGGGCGGGCCGCGCCGGTCCACCTCTTCCAGGGGCGTCGCGAGGATCTTGCGACACAGCGCGATGCGCAACCGGGTCATGATCCGCATGCTGGCGTAGGCCGGGAACAACGCGGCACCGTTGCGCAGGATCAGCGCGGTGGCACTGAGCCCGACAAACAAATACAGCGCCTGCATGCGATCGCCGTCATTGTGGATGGCCTGGTTGATCACACTCACCACCGCGATGGACGCGACCCCGCTGATGACACCGCAGATCAAGGTGAAAAACGTCAGCCAGGGATGGTTGCGCCACAACAGGCGCATGACCGAACCCGGCTTGGGCTTCTTCTCTTTCTGGTTTTTCATGGGTTGCTATCCTCGAATGAACTCGCGATATGGCTCAGGCCGGCTGCCAGACGTCGCCCCTGGCGGTCATCTCGCCCATCGCCACCACAATCAGGCGCGGTTCCTCGTAAGGATCCCGTGCGTGGGCGGCCAGCATGTTGTCGAGCATGACCACGTCGCCCTTGCGCCAGTCGAACCTGACGGCGCAGGCCTCATAGGCGTCGCCGACCAGGGCCATGACCTCGTCCTCGATCGGTGTTCCATCGCCATAACTGACCATGCGCGGCAGACGGTCGGCACCGAACATATCGAGCAGGTCCTCGCGCATGTCTTCGCCGAGACAGAACGGATGGTGCAACTGCACCTGATTGAAGAACGCCGCCTCGCCGGTCTGCGGATGACGGATCACTGCCGGGCAGAGGGTGCGCACTTGCAAAGTGTCGCCGTCGAGCCATTCGAAAGCGGTGCCCTGTTCCCGGCAGCGTTGTTCGACTGCGCTGCGGTCGGTGGTGCCGAAGAACGCTTCCCAGCTCGGCTCGACGCCGGCGGTGAAGGTGCGGCTGTACGTCAGCCCCTTTTGTTCGAAGCGTGCCACCACCTCGGCAGGCAGGTGCCGCAGCACTTGCCGGATGTCCGCCAGCGGCGTCGCGCCGCCAACCCGTGAAGGCTGTTCGCAATAGAACCATTGCTTGCGCGGCCAGCTTTCCAGGTGCGAACTCTCGTTGTGGTAGAGGATCATTTCCCGTTCGGGATAAGGCGTGGAGCGATAGACGTTACGTCCGCCCTCCTTCTTCGGCAGATCGCCGTAACTGCCATGCAACCCGGGGGACAAGGCTTCGGCAAATGCCTCGAAGGCCGGCACCGAGGCCAGCTCGAAGCCGCGAAACAGCACCGCGCCATGGCGGCACAACAAAGCCTCGATGGCCTCGCGATGGGTGGCGGCCCATGCCGACGGATCCAGGCCAGGGGCGATCGCTTCGATCACCACGGGCAAACTCAGGCCATCGGCGAGCAGCGACAATCGGACCTGCCCCTCAACTCCCTGACCGGGCCAGGAAAGCGAATCCGCCATCCCGTCATCGCTCATCACGGGCGAAGCGTTAGTTTGAAGACTCATGCATCACTCCTGAACCACGGATCCTCGGATCCACGTCGTACGGGGCAAAACCAATGCGCCCCACTGTCGGGCAAGGATAAAAACACTGATCCAGGGTGATGTCTGGCACCGCAAACCGGGACACACCTGGTTACACCATCGCTCGCAGCGCATCCCAGGACGGTTTGTCCCCATTTCCCGCGACAGACGCAGGCACAAAGTCGGTGCTGAAATGCGGCAGCTGCGAATCGCACAGGCGCATCAGACGATCCCGTGGGCCGCAGTGACGTCTCGAGTGCAACGGTTTTCGCAAACGCGCAAATACGCTGCACCTGGCATTCAACAGGAGCGTTAGTCATGCCGATTAAGAACACTGGCGGATCGGTTAACCCCGCGCCAGCCCCCCTCACGCCCGGTGCATTCCTGCATGAGATTTTCATCGCCCGGGCCCGTGAATTTCCCCAGCGAACGGCGGTATCCGACGCCACTCGCTCGCTGAACTATGAACAACTCGACGCCGTTTCGTCGCAGCTGGCCGCCAGACTTCGCCAGGAAGGCGTCAAGGACGGCATGCTGGTCGGGATGTGCCTGACGCGCAGCGTCGACCTGGTCATCAGCCTGCTGGGCATCCTCAAGGCCGGTGGCACCTACGTCCCGGTCGACCCGCAATACCCCGGCAAGCGCGTCGAACACATCGTGCGCGACAGCGGCCTGAGCCTGATGATCGGCGAGCCCGCCGAGCTGGCGCAGAGCCCGTCCGTGCGCGTGCTGCCCCTGGCCGAGTTGCTGGCCGGCCCGGCGCTGGAACTCAATGGCGATGTCGACCGCCGCAACCCCGACCAGGCACCGGCCTACGTCATCTACACCTCCGGTTCCACCGGCGAACCCAAGGGTGTGCTGGTGGCCCACGCTAACGTCAGCCGCCTGCTGGAAAGCACCCAGCGCGAATACGCTTTCAACGAGCACGACGTCTGGTCGATGTTCCATTCCATCGGCTTCGACTTTTCGGTCTGGGAAATCTGGGGCGCATTGGCCCACGGCGGCCACGTTGCCGTAGTGCCTTACGATGTGTCGCGCTCGCCATCCGCCACCCGTCAATGGCTGGTCGACCAGGGCGTGACCGTCCTGAGCCAGACCCCATCGGCCTTCCGTGGCCTCGATGAAGCCGACCGCCAGGCCAAGGCGCCGCTGGCGCTGCGCTACGTGGTGTTCGGTGGCGAAGCATTGCCGGCCACGGTGCTGCGGCCCTGGGTCGAACGCCATGGCGACCAGAAGCCTGCGCTGATCAACATGTACGGCATCACCGAAGCCACGGTGCACACTACCTTCAAGCGCGTGCTGGGCCAGGACCTGGAAAGCGCCGCCATGGTATCGATTGGTACTCCGCTGGACGGCTGGCGCCTGAACCTGCTCGATGCCGACCGGCAACCCGTGCCCCAGGGTACCGCCGGTGAACTCTACATCGAAGGCGCTGGCGTGGCGCTGGGTTACCTGAACCGTCCGGCCCTGAACAGCGAGCGTTTCGTGCAACTGCCGGGGACCTCCAGCCGCGCCTATCGCACCGGCGACCTGGTGGTACTGGGCGATGACGGCGAGTACCGCTACGCCGGTCGTTGCGATGAACAACTGAAGATCCGCGGTTTCCGCATCGAACCCGGCGAGGTCGAAGCCTGCCTGCAGAGCAGCCCCGCCGTGGCCGCCGCCCATGTGGCCGGCCACGATTACGGCGACGGCGACTGGCGCCTGGTCACCTACGTGGTGCCGACCCAGGGCGTGAATGCCTGGACCGAACAGACCCGCAGCGAAGTCGCCGCGCTGGTGGCCGCCAACCTGCCGGACTACATGCGTCCTTCTGCCTACATCGCCCTGGCGCAACTGCCGGTCACTGACCACGGCAAGATCGACAAGAAACGCCTGCCCTCGCCCGAATCCGTAGAAGCCACCGTACAACACACGGCCGACAGCCTGACCGAACAAGAGCAATTCGTGCTCAAGGTCTGGTCGCAAGACATCGGCCTGAAGAACATCGGCCTGAACGATGACTTCTTCGACTTTGGCGGCACCTCCCTGGCACTGATCCGCTCCCTGAGCACCTTCAAGGCCCATTACCAGGTCAACCTGGACCCCGGTGTGCTGGCCAACGGTGCAACCGCCAAAGTGTTGGCCGAATGCATCCAGCGCTCCCTCGTCCAAGCCCATTGACCGAAAAGGAAAAGCCCATGAGCAAGAAATTCGCCTTGACCCCGGAAGAACGCGCGTCCTTTGAGAAGAACGGTTTCATCGGTCCTTTCGACGCCTATTCACCCGAAGAGATGAAAGAAACCTGGAAGCGCACCCGCCTGCGCCTGCTCGACCGCAGTGCCGCGGCCTATCAGGACCTGGACGCGATTTCCGCCGGCACCAACATCGCCAACTACGATCGCCACCTGGACGACGAATTCCTCGCCGGCCACATCTGCCGTCCGCAGATCTGCGACCGCGTCGAAAGCATCCTCGGCCCGGACGTGCTGTGCTGGCGTACCGAGTTCTTCCCTAAGTACCCGGGTGACGAAGGCACCGACTGGCACCAGGCCGACACCTTCGCCAACGCTTCGGGCAAGCCGCAGATCCTCTGGCCGGAGAACGAAGACTTCGGCGGCACCATCACCGTCTGGACCGCGTTCACCGACGCCAACATCGCCAATGGTTGCCTGCAGTTCATTCCGGGCACCCAGAACAGCATGAACTACGACGAAACCAAACGCATGGCCTACGATCCCGATGCCAACAACAGCACGGTGGTCAAGGATGGCGTGCGCCGCGGTTTCTTCGGCTACGACTATCGCCAGCTGCAAATCGACGAGGACTTCAAGCCTGACGAATCCGCCGCCGTACCGATGCAGATGAAGGCCGGCCAGTTCATCATTTTCTGGTCGACCCTGATGCACGCCTCCTACCCCCACAGCGGCGAGTCCCAGGACATGCGCATGGGCTTCGCCTCACGCTATGTACCGTCCTTCGTGAAGATCTACCCGGACTCCGAACACATCGAGGAGTACGGCGGTCGCATCAGCCTTGAAAAATACGGCGCGGTCCAGGTAATCGGGGACAAGACCCCGGAATACAACCGCCTTGTCACCCATACCACCCGAGGCAAGAAATTCGAAGCGGTCTGATCTTTCAGTGCCATAAGACAGTGGCATGCGCAACGTGCCTGACAGGAGTCCCCAATCCATGACTATTTCCACCGACGCAGCTACGCGCCTGTGTGAGACCGTGAGGATGCTTAGGCACCTTGCCATCCATCTGCCCGATCCCATTTGCCTGAGCTTTATCGCTCAGGCAAATGAGCCGCCACCCGACCAGGCCTCCCCCAGCGTGAGAGCCACGGAGCGGGCGGTCAGCGCCACCTTCGCACGCATCGGCGTCAAAGCCGTGCAGTACGTGCACGATGGCGAGGCGCAGCTGTCGTCCTTCGAGATGTTTATCAGCAAGAAAATCTGCCAGGCGCTGGATTTCTCCTATGACCACTTCGACGCGTTCGAAAGTGTCAGGGATTTCGGGCGCCTGGTCAGACACTTCGATTTCAGTGGTTCGGTGCCCGAGGTTGAAACCGTGCACCTGATCACCCGCGACAACGTCGCGTTGTCGGTGCATGCCAGCACCGATCACAAGCGCCCGGCTATCGTCCTGGCGCTGCCCTGCGGCATGCCGTTCGACCTGTGCCGCGACTGGTTCAATGCACTGAGCGAGCGGTTTTTCGTGGTCACCTGGGAAACCCGTGGGTTGTTCGGCTCCTGTACCTCGTTCGACCAACTCTCCGTGGACACCGACGCCCAGGTCGGCGACCTGATCAACGTGATGAACCACTACGAGCTGCCCAGTGCACACCTGATGGGCATCTGCGGCGGTGCGGTAATCGCATTGAGCGCCGCCGCCATCCACCCCGAGCGGGTGAACTCCCTGAGCCTGTGGCATGGCGACTACAACCTGGGCGACAACAGCCTGCGCACCGCCCATCAGCAGAACTTCGAATGGCTGATGGAATCGGCCGCCGTCGACCGCAACGAAGCCAGCGACTTGCAAGCGTTGTTCCTCGACCAGGCGACACTGGCGACCATCCCCGACTCGATCGCCCATGCGGCGCTCTACCCTTACGTCAACGAGGAGCTGTTCTACCGTTATGCACGGCTCAACGACGCGCTGAACAAGACCGAGCTGCAATCACGACTGGAACAGATCAGCGTGCCGACCCTGGTGGTCGCCGGCGACGCCGACGACACCACCCACATCGGTGGCTCCCAGCGCATTGCCGAATCCATCAACGATGCCATGCTGCACGTGGAGCGCAACGGCAGTCACCTGGCGTTCTTCGAATCGACCCAACGCTCGAAACAGACTGCCTTCCGCTTCCTTGAATCGACGCTGGAATCAGTCGCCGTCTGAAGCCTTTGGTCTCAGGATCTGGGCAAAGCCCTGCGAACGGTGCCGCCCCTTCAGGTCGGCACCGTGTGGTTGAATAGGCGCACTCTGCTCAAGACGGGTTGACCACGCTCCGACTCTTGCCATCGACATGACGCAACGGCAGAGCGCGGTAATCCAAGCCATCGATACAGCACGCGTTCACGCTGAGGACCTCAGGATTGCTGCGACGTCGGTGGTATACATAGATACCGCATGTAGCGCAGAAGTAATGCTGGGCCACGCCGCTGTTCCAGCGATACAGACGAAGGATTTCCTGACCACGGGTGATGCGAAAATGCTCGCGTGGAACCGTGGCCATCAACGCATTACGCTTGCTGCACAGCGAACAGTCGCAACTGATCAATTCTTCAAGCTCGGCCTCAAAAGCGAAGCCAACCGCTCCACAGTGACAGGTGCCCGTGTAGTTCATCGTGGGTGTGTCTCCGTTGTCAGTGAGTTTGCAGTTTTATCGTAGTGGATTACACACTGTGCTGCGCGGGGGGATAAACCCGAATCTTTCATTGCATCTTCAATAGCTGGATCGTCCCGGGATGCTGATGAAGAACTTGCAGGCATAGAAAAGCCCCAATACCCCACGGTACCGAGGCCAGACGCCTGCACAAGCAGGATCTATAGACCTGCTGAGCCATTCGCATTTGGGGGCTGACTGACATTACACTCCAGGTTGGATATCAATCCCAGGCGGCCTTGAGTGAAAAATTCAAGGAAATCTATGGTGAAACACCAGGGCGGGTGCGGCGTGAGATGTAAACTCTCCCTGCGAGTCCTCGCTTGGCCGCTCTATTTCTAATGGACTACCTATGCACCACCGCATCCATGCTGCTTATCATCAAGCAAAATGTAACCGTAGCAGCTGTGCCTGGCTGTTTATCGACGACCTGCCTATCGAGGAGTGGCTCGCCAGTCACCTCGAAGATCCCGATCTCGACAGGAATGGTCTTTCATTGATGTGGTTGCTGGACGAGGAGGAAGACGCCCTCGCCCAACGGCGTTTCGCGCCCGCCGAAGACGGCACGTCGACACCGGTACCGCTGCTGGTCTGCAGCGATGACATGGACTTCGATTGCTTTGTACTGATGACAGAACAGGTGATTGACGGAGAGACCTTGCACTGGCGCCGCTTTGGGTTGAGCGTTTCCCGCGGTCTGGAGGTTGGCATCACCACTCGGTGGGACGCCGAAAAGCGCCCGATCAGTTTTTCTCTGGTGGAGTTTCGCACGGCGCTGGAGGACTTCTACAGGCTGATGAAGGCTTGAAGGGCTAATGACAGCCGCATACGGCAAGTGGTATCCCATTCTTGGGCTCGTCCTGGAGTCGTATCTGTCCCTTCGTTGCTGACAACGATCCTGCAATACCAGCAGAAATGAATCGGGTTCAGGAGAGCCCGAAGATCGGATTGAGCGTACGCCTTTTGGCAAGGCAGCCAACCTCTACGGACTCTATCGAGGAATGTTTGTAATGACCCACCATCACAACGACTTGAGGGTTGACTTCATAGAGGCGCTCAAAGAAGTCTCAGCGCTGATGTCCAGCGCATACGAGCAACTCGACCCTGTACCGAATGATCACGCGTTAGCTCAAGCTGGATTAGAAAATGGCTGTGAAATCGTTCTGGACTATGTAGATCACAACGAAGCCAGAGTCGCGTTCGAACACCTGCTTTACATGATTAACGAGCCACCGCTTGTTGTTTCTGAACACTGCAAAAAAATTTTAGCCAGGATCGCAAAGACCTTGGGAGTGCAATCCATGGGCACAAAAGTGGGCTCGCATGAGGAACAGCTATTAATTGGAAGCAGGCCCAGCTGATCGCCAGACAGGGTGTCACAACCGTGTCCGCCGGCTCGACTCATTCGCGGCTGGCATTACATGCGTTATCCCGGGGGGCGTTCACCTGTCTACTAAGGCCAAGGAGCAGCAATGACGAGACAGTCAGAAGGAAGCGGGTTATTTCCAGCCTGGGTACACGACAATCTCGCCGTGCCTGAGACACTGGGTTTTACAGCCTGGGTTCGCGTCTGGACGGAGCTTGGGGTCAGATGCGCGTCGCCAGAGACGCACGAAAAACTCATTCGACACTACGACGAGCCACACCGCGCGTACCACAACCGCAATCACTTGGCCGAGTGCCTCCAGGTGCGCCGACTCGTCAACGCTACCTGCCAAGCCCCCGCCGAAGTCGACCTCGCGCTGTGGTTCCACGACGCGATCTACGACCCCCTGCGCAGCGACAACGAACTGCGCAGCGCCCAATGGCTGGACGAGGTGGCCCGTGCTAGCGGCCTGGGCGACGAAACGCGCCGCAGGCTTTACGACCTGGTCATGGTGACCCGACACGACAGTGCCCCGCAGTCGTTAGAAGAGGCGGTGTTGGTGGACACGGATCTGGCGATCCTTGGGGCATCGTTCGAGCGGTTCGAGGAGTACGACCAACAAGTCCGCCGCGAGTACCTGCATGTGCCGATGCCTGTATATCGCCGGAAGCGACGCCAGATCCTGGAGGGCTTTCTAATGCGCGAGCGCATTTATACAACCGCACCCTACTTCGACGCATTCGAGCAGCCGGCACGCGCAAATCTTGCACGTGCCATTGATCGCCTTGACTGAAATCAAATCCATGCAGCAGCAAAGGGTATCCCCTTCTCTGTCACCTGACCATGATGACAGATTAAGTTCTACTCCCACAGCTGGACCCTGGGGCACGGACGCCCGGCTAAGTATGCTGTACAGAGATTCGCTTTCGACCGAAGATGCCCCTCGCGGATGGCAACAACCGGCCAGGAGCAGCCACTCGAACCAGGTTTTACCTGCCCGGTATGAGGTATTAAAAACAGCTATGACCCTTTCCAAAGACGACTTCATAAAACTAATCCACGTCGACCCCACGAAGGCTGTGTATGTTGACTGGATAAACTCTCGCGATGCGGCGCCTGGGGATATCGCAGTTGTCAAAGAAACTTTTAGTACGGAGTCCGGACTCATCGTCCGTCTATTGTGCGAGCCCCGATCAGGCTTTCAAGAATGGTACTCCACATTTCATGAAGCAGATTTGACCTATGAGTTGTTGCTCATAAAACCAATTCACGATGACTAAGCTTGAAAATCCGTTTCGGGTTGTGGATTCAAGACAAATAGAAAACGGTCAAAAGCCAACGTTCGTGAACGGGCGTTCTCGAGCGTTTCTGTTGAAAAAGTCGGCGTTTGGATTCAGTCTCTTCTACAGAGCCGATCCATAACGACCGTTCCATCAGAGTTCCGAACACCATAACGGCCTTAACAAACGGAGCCCCGAATATGAATCATGAACTTTGGCAGGAACCTGATGGCTGTCAGACCTTTTGTCTAGCTGGTGCTCAAGGTGATGGTGCGCGTGCGCTTATGCATTCAGAAGCGAAGCTTGTTTGGGAGGTCGAGGCTGAAAGTCATTTTGAAGCGATGGCTAAATATTATGCGCACATGCAGTGGGGCGAATACCTGACGGACTTTCCCGAACAAGACAAGACTTCCTACAGAAAACTGGGTTGGGAATGACCAGTCTAGAGCCGGATAAAGCTGCGGAACTTTCTTTATTTGATATCCACTTGACATGGTCTGCTTTAGGTCGACTTTGCTACAGAATAGAGTTCCTGTGTCATCTACGGCAAAATCACTCCACCGGCCAGCGGGAAGATTACGCGCATGATGGGATAGTTATCGAGTAGGCAGGAACGACTGTTGCACTCGTTCGATGTGGCGAGTAGATCTCCGGTGGTGATTTAGCCTCGGCCGTTTGCTGGTGGTCTGGTGGTACCAGCCTCACTAGCGGTTCGGTAATTCTAAATCCGTTGCTTCCCCGAGACCTTCCGCAATACGCAACTCAAGGTTGTCAAATCCGAGTCTTTTTTCTGGTTCGGGCTCAGCCTTCAGTATTTCGTATGCTTGAGCCAACCAAGTTGAGGCCGCCGCCTTCTCTCCGGCCTCGTTAAGAATGGCTGCAAAGTACACTCGGCTCAGTATTTGTCCATTCAGATTCTTTGAATAGTTTTTTGCAATGATGGTCGGCATTAGATCCATGACTAGCTTGGCGAGCCTTTCCTCACCATGGATCCTGGATGCGTGGACTAGTTGGGCTAATACCTCAGCGTCATATTGGCTGTAGGTACGTTCCTCCAGCCGCAAATACTTAGCCGCGGCCTTCGCGTAGGCACTTGAGGCATCTGCATTCCGGCCCGTCCTAACATAGGCCCGGCCGATAAATAATTGCAGCTTTACATACGCGGAGTCGATGTTCACTAGCCTGTCGACCATATCGCTGGCCTGTCTGATATCGCCGTTAGCAACCGCCGTACGGATGGTGTACGCCAGGCTGTCGGTTCGAGGCGAAACGTAGAGAGTGTCGCGCATGCCTTGGGTAAGATCCTCTGCCTTGCCGTAGTCCCTGTGACGAGCGTAGTACCGCGCCCATTCCATCGGCGTGTGTTTCTGCGGCGTGATTATTGCGGCCATCTCGGTCCGGTCATTCAGTAACGCGACATTGACCATTCCCGTCCTGACATTAGTCTGCTGCCATTGAGGCAGGCGGTAAACGCGTTGCTCAGCCGCCTGGAGTGCTTTTTCCAGCCCTATTTCGTCACCCGCTAATCCAAGCAACTGCGCCAGGCTGAGGTATATATAAGGGTCGTCGTCACCCTGAGTTGCTTTGGCGAACGCGACAAGGTCTTGAGCTAAAGCTGAGGCCAGAGGAGCGTTTTCGCTGATTGCCAGATCCTCAAGTATACGTCTGGTGTAATCACGGTTGCCCCGAGCATCAGCCATAGCTTTTCGGCAAATACCGATGGCTCGTTCGGGCTTGCCGAGATTCGCCCACGCCAGCGCAATACTTACTTGCTGGTCTGGAGAGGTGGCTGCCCGGAGCGCTTCGTCGAGGATGTGAGTGCGCTGAGTGTCTGTGAGCCCTTTGCCTTTTTCCGCGATGACCCTCAGAACATAGGATTTACTATTTCGGAAGGGTTCATCGGCGCGGGCAATGGCTATATCAGTAAAGCCGGATCGAGCCAGGGAGATGGCAATGTCCGAACTTGGACGTCTACTCCAAGCGAAGTCATAGATCTGGATTCCCGCTGCAGTCCAAGCGCCGCGTTTGATGAGTTGCGGCACTTCCTCATCCGCGTGGACGTTGACAGGAGCCCACAAAAAGAATGACGCGATCAGAATTCGAATAAGCATCAAGGCCGCTTAGTTTGGGGAGTGGGCACAGAGTAGCCGTGCTGAAATGTCACAGAAAGCTTGTTCGCCCTCTGTCGATCACTACAGACGGGCGTCGGCTAAAGCAGCCATTGCGTAGATGCTGAACGAGATGCGAGTTCAATTCGACGTAGGCGCCTACAGCCATGACCCTATAACCAATCTGACGCCTACTTCCACACACCTCGTCGACAGGCTTACCGTATCCGATACAACACAGCAGCCCCTGGCTTGGGTTCGAAAGCCGGCACAGTGCGCTGCTTGAGTGGCATACCCGCTGCATCCCAAACCAAGGTGTCCGATGGGTACTCGTCCTTGCGGGTCATGGCGTCGATCTGCTTGACGATCACTTCCGAGCTTGCAGGCACTTCGGGGTTCCATTCGAATACGCCAACGCTACCGTAGAACACAGCCGGTGCGTCGACGTCGAGGCGCCGGTCGGGACACATGACCAGGCCGCGGTCAAGCATGACCCGCAACGCGCCGACTGGCACCGCCTTCACCGTGGGCGTGGTGCGCTCGGTGCTGTGGCCTGGGCAGACGTTGGCCGAGCGAGTCACCATGTCCTCGACCACTTCACGATCGGATTGGGCCTGCGCCGAAAAGGCAACGGCAGACAGGGCGAGCACTACAAGATTTGACTTCCAGGGCACCCGAAACCTCCTATGTAAAAAATACTCCAGCATTGCGGACCGCCCCCGGTAAGAACAGCCTGTTGCCTGGGGGGCACACTTGAAGACTACCACGGCATTGGTTTGTTCCGCTTGCTGATTGACGACCGATCAGATTCCTGGGGTTACGGATGGTGCCGCGTTGTTGAGCAGATTTGAAATCGAGAACAAAGTCATTCTGGATAGCACTCAACCTGGATGACCGCTTCTAGCCGATTACTGCCCTTGGTGACCGGCTGAATACAGCCAAAAACGGCGTTCGACTCACTACCCCCCCACATCGGTGGCTCCCAGCGCATTGCCGAATCCATCGACGATGCCATGCTGCACGTAGAGCGCAACGGCAGTCACCTGGCGCTCTTCGAATCGACCCAACGTTCGAAACAGACTGCCTTCCGCTTTCTTGAATCGACGCTGGAGTCGGTGGCGGTCTGAAGCCCCTTGGGTCACCACTAGTCCCCTGATGGGTGCGAGCCTGCTCGCGATGCTGACCCAGTCAACAATGATGCCGACCGGCATGGCCCTTTCGCGAGCAAGCTCGCTCCCACAGTGGATTTGTGGTGTACGTGATATTTGTGTCTGACACTGGACCTGTGGGAGCCACGCTGCCGGCGATGGCGGTGGCTCATCCGACATGAATGCAAGCTGAACCGACGCCATCGCGAGCAGGCTCGCTCCCACATTGGATTGTGGTGCATGTGATATTTGTATCTGGCACCAGACCTGTGAGAACAGGCTGCCCGTGATGGCGGTGAGCACATTCAACAGGGGATGCAAGCTGAACCAATGCCTTCGCTCGTACGGTAAGTCTGGGGATACGGCATTTACTCGCCGATAGCAAAGCCCTGTGGGAGCGAGCCTGCTCGCGATGGCGTCGCTTCAGCCGGCCGGTGATGTCCGCTGACATGCCCTCTTTGCGAGCAGACTCCCCCCATCAAACCAGCTCGACCTCACGCAGCCATATGCTTCTCGCGATGGAACTCAAGATACAAAACAGTGCGGTAGGCCCTTGAGGCATTGACGGCGAAATGATCGAGCGAGCCATCGAAGATCACCAGATTGCCGTTGGTGCTCTGGTTGAAGCTGCCTTTGACGTTGAGGTAAGAGTAGTTATCGGTCGTCGGTGCGTCGATGGTCAGTTGCATGTGCAATAGACCTTCTTCCCAGGTGCCGGTGTGGGCATGGGTGCTGACGAATACGCTGGGCTCCATGCGCAGCAAGGCGCAGAGCTTGATACCGGGAAGCTTGCTCAACAGTTCGATGGTCCGAGGCATGGCGGCACGGGCATAAGGAATCGGAGTGTCATAGGCAACCAGGCCGTACTGCGTCCACTCTGGCTTGATTTCCATGTTGTCGCCCCATCCCCAGAGCCAGCCATACTGACCACCGGCCTTCATATGCGCGGCGACCTCATCGACGATCTGGGTGATCGACTTGCCCACGCGGTTGATGGACAGGGTCGGCGCATCGAGGGCGAGAAACTCTTCACGAATTACTTCCCAGTTGTCGGCAAGCTCCACAAGCTTGGGAAAACGGCTGATCTCATAAAACGGCGGGCGCATAAGGTGCTCCTTGTATCGGGGGGTGTCGATTCAGATGGCGATGCAAATACCGTTCTGCCAGACCCGCGTGCTGGTCCGGCAGAGACTCGGTAAAGGTTGACTCAGCGCCCCCGGCCTGTCTGTCACGGGAATCCGGTACAACAGGCCATGTCCGCTATCACAAGGCGTTGACCGAGGGGCTGTCGCTCGCCTGTACGGTTTCCGCTTGCGGCTGCGCCTCGGCCAGACGCCGCATCGGCCTATAGAGCAGAATGCCCAAAGGAAGAAGTGCAAAAAGCGCACCGGCAACCACGAACAGCATTCCTACGCCACGTCCAGCGCCCACCCCCAGCCAGAGGCCGATCGAATCAGCGTAGAGACCACCGGATACCAGAGCCGGCTGGAACCAGTGATCCACCAGTAAACCACCGACGAAGATCACCAGGCTCGTGGCGGCAATGGTCAACATATTGATCAGCGCAAACACACTGGCGCGATTACCGCTAGGGATCTTGTGCATCCACAGCGAGCTCACGCAAGCCTCAGCGACACAGGCCGAAGTGATGGCGAAGAACGCCAGGACACAATAGGCGACGGGGTGCAGAACCCCTCCCAATGAGATGACGCAGATTGCCAGCGACAGATCGGCCACTCCCACCAAGGCCATCAACCTGCGCGGGTTGCCGATAAGAATCAGCAATCCGGCGCCGAACAATCCTCCCAGGGCCGACCATGTATAAACCATGCCCAGCATCTGACTGCTGAGGGTAGACAACACCAACGGCGTCATCATCACCGTCGCCAACGAAAGAAGCGCGTTGCGTGCCACGGTGTAAACCAATAACCAGACCATCAGGTAATCGACAGAAAGGAATTTCAACGCCGAGGCAATGTTGCGCAGCACGCTGCGAAACACCGATCCCTTACCGACAACGTGCTGGCGCTGCGAGGTGTGCAACGCATGGGAAAACGCCTTGACCACCAGTACGGTGCCGGAACAGAAAGTCACCACGTTCAGAACCAGAATCATCGACAGGCCAGCCTTGGCCATGATGATCCCCGCCAGTTGCGGCGCTACCAATGCCGAAACGTTCTTGCTGATGCTGATCAGCCCGGAGGCCCGGGTGAATTTCTGCGGCGCGACAATGGTCGTGACGGCCGCCTGATAAGCCGGTTTGCGGAAAGCGGCGACGATTGAAGCCAGGCAATTGAAGATGTACAGATGCAGGGGTTCCAGGTGATCGAGCCAGAGCAACACAATAACCCCGAAAAGCAGCAAGGTCAGGATCACATCGCAGCAGACAATGATCACTCTGTGACTGATCCGGTCGGCCAACCCTCCCGCCAACGGCAAAAACACAAGCGCCGGCAACGTTGTCGCCAATATCGCGTTGGAAAATGCCATCGCTGAGCCCGTGTGGGAATAGATCCAGACACCCAGGGCAAATCCCATCATCGTGGTGCCCACTACCGTCAGCGATTCACCGCACCAGAGCAAATAGAAACTGCGTCCAAGATCGAATCGCCAGTGCGCGCTCCTGAGATTCATGTGCGTGCATCGCGAGGTGTGCCTGCACCCATCAGCTTGTGCGTCAATCGATAGAGCAGAGAATAGGCCACTACACCCAACACCAACGGCGCATAACGGGAGAACAAAAAGCTGCGCAGCACTCGCCTGGCAATGGGCGAGCGGATATCGCCACTGACATGCAAGGGTGTCGGGAACGTGGCAGCGACGGTGGCGCCGAACGCATCGTCGATGGATTGCACCGCATGCCACCAATAAACCGGTATGTACAGGGCATCGCCCGGTTCCACCACCGTGCGCAACGCGTGCAAGCCCCGGATGCCAGGGAAGCGCCGGGTATCGATGTCATACAGATACCCCGCCTCTTCGACCACCGGCCGCAACGCCCGCCAACTGGTTTCGTCCGGCGGCAGCAGGAGGACCTCCTTGGCACCGACCACCTGGGCCATGAAGGTCTCGTCAATGACATGGAAATGCCAATCGGTGTAGGAGTTGCGATACAGAAAACTGCGATGGGCCGGGTAATGCCGCGGCTTGGAGAGTTGCGGCATGAATGGCAGGCCACCGACGTCATCTTTCATCTGCTCGATGGCCGAGCCCGCGGAAAAACGGCAGCTGTCGGCGACCAGTGGATTACCTTCTTCACCCAGGCTGTCGAGAAATTCGTGGAACGGCATCTGTCGATAGACCGTTTTCGCATCCTCGGCCAAGGCCGCCCTGACGTCGGGCTTCGACCAACCAATGACCTCCGAAACGATCCGCGTGCGCACCTTCACCGCATGGTTGCGCGAATGAGTCTTCAGGTAATCGAGTTGGTTCCATTTGTGAAAGGCCGGCCAGTGCCGCACCGCATTTTTGATCAGGCAGGGACGGTTTTGATTGACATACTTGCGGATGAATTCCTCCCTGGAAATCGTCAGGGCATCAATCACTTCGACCGATCCGGCTTGAGGATGGTTGGGAAAACGGGACAGGCTCCAGAACTTTGATGCTGGACGTTCCAGTTCGGCGGTCAATGGCATCTCACGATCCTCGCAAGCACTCTCGGGACCGTTGATATAACAGACTCCCGCGACCATCCCAAACGCCGCGCGCCACCGTTTCCACTGTTGTCCCTGCTTACCATGACAGACACCACCCAGCGGATGCTCTAGTTTTTTCCCATGATGTCATCCGCCCCTTTCGACGACGTGTCGTCCAGGCAGCGTGCACCGTTGCTGTCGTCCGAAGAGACGCCCACTGATTCTGAAAGCAGGTATTCCAACATGGATTCGTCGATCGAGCAGCTGTCCAGGCAAGCCCCAGTGTCCCACGAACTGGCCTCCGTCCAGCAGGGCATCTGGCTCGACCAGATCGCGCACCCTGACCTGCCCTACTACAACATCGGCATGTCCCTGGAAATCAAGGGTGAGATCAACATCCCGCTGTTCGAGAAAGCCATCGAGCTGGTCGCCAACAACCACGACGCCCTGCGGCTGAGCTTCAGCCATGAAGGCGGCATCGGCCGCCAACGGGTCTTGCCCGAGGTCAAGGTCAAGCTGGAGGTGGTGGAGTTCACCGAGGCCGAAGCCGATGCCGGACTGGCGATGGAATACCTGCGCAACGCCTTCCGCCAGCCGTTCCCGGAGCTGACCGGCCAGCTCTGGGAAGCACGCATGGTGCGTTGTGGCCCGAACCGCCACTACTGGCTCAACCGGTACCACCACCTGGTCACCGACGGCATCGGCGTGGCGCTGATCGGCCATGCCGTGGGTGCAGCGTACAACGGCTTGCTGGCCGGCAACGAGGAAGTTGCCGAAGGGCATTCCTACCTGTCGTTCCTGGAGGACGACCGGGCCTACCTGCAATCGTCCCGCTACGAGCGCGACCGTGAATTCTGGCAGGAAACCTACGCGCAGTTACCACCGTCGCTGCTGCAACGCCGGGCCGACTTCAAGACCGGCCAGGCCAATGAACTGGCCCCCAGCGCCCAGGTCCAGGCGATGCTGCCGCGCGCGTTGTACAACGCCCTGACGCAGTTCGCCAGCGAGCGCAGCCTGTCGGTGGCCCACGTGCTGATCAGCGTGGTCGCCACCTATTTCTGCCGCACCGTGGGCGTCGATGAGATGGTCATCGGTATGCCCGTGCACAACCGCACGAACGCCCGCACCAAGGAAACCGCCGGGATGTTTTCCTCGGTGAGCCCGATTCGCCTGCCAGTCGATCTCGACGCCTCGCTGCTGGACCTGATGCACACCGCCGGCGGCCAGCTGCGCCGCTGCTACCGCCACCAGCGCTTCCCGATTGCCGAACTCAACCGTGTCCTGCGCCTCGCACAGACCGGGCGCCGACAACTGTTCGACGTATCGCTGTCGTTCGAAAGCCTGGACGGTGACGATCAGTTCGGCGGCACCTCCTCCACCGTCATCACCATGGACAACGGCTACGAGCAGACGCCCATGGCGATCTTCGTGCGTGACTACCATCCGTTCGAAGACGTGCATCTGGACTTCAACTTCAACACCGCCTATTACAGCGTGGAAGAAGCACGCCTGCTGCAACAACGCATCGTCTCGATGCTCGAAGCGGTACTTGAGCAACACGACACGCCGGTGGGCGACTTCCCGCTGATGAGCGCGGCCGAGCGGCAGCGCCTGCAAGTCGAGTTCAATGCCACGGCCCGCGAGTATCCCCGGGATGTGCTGATCCACACCTTGTTCGAGCAGCAGGCCGCGCAACGTCCGCACGCCTGTGCCGTGCGTGGCGACGGCGGGCCGCTGCTCAGCTACGCGCAACTCAACCGCCAGGCCAACCAGCTCGCCCATCGCCTGATCGAACTGGGTGTAAAGCCGGATGACCGCGTGGCGGTGAGCCTCAAGCGTGGCCCGGAAATGGTCGTCGCCTTGCTGGGGATTCTCAAGGCCGGCGGCGCCTATGTGCCCGTCGATCCGGACCTGCCGAGCGCACGCCAGGCGTATATGCTCGAAGACAGCGCCCCTCGCGCCGTACTGAGCAGCCGGGCCCTACTGGAGCAATTGCCGGCGTTGGCGATTCCGGTACTGGTGCTCGATGACGACGAGCGTGTCACGCAGCCCGAACACAACCCGGACCCGCATGACCTGGGCCTGACAACGAAACATTTGGCCTACGTGCTCTACACCTCGGGCTCCACCGGTACCCCAAAAGGGGTGATGAACGAACATCTGGGCGTGGTCAACCGTCTGCTGTGGGCCCGTGACGAATATGGCGTCGATGCCAGCGACCGGGTCCTGCAAAAGACCCCGTTCGGTTTCGACGTGTCGGTCTGGGAATTCTTCCTGCCCTTGCTGGCCGGTGCCGAGCTGGTCATGACCCGTCCCGGCGGTCATCAGGAACCGGCTTACCTGGCCCAGGTAATGCGCGAGGCGGGCATCACCATGCTGCACTTCGTGCCGTCGATGCTCGACCTGTTCCTGGAGCACCCCGACAACCGCGACTTCCCCGAGCTGCGTCGGGTGCTGTGCAGTGGCGAAGCCCTGCCCCGAGCCCTGCAACGGCGTTTCGAACGGCAACTGGCGGGCGTCGAGTTGCATAACCTGTACGGCCCGACCGAGGCGGCCATCGACGTGACCGCCTGGCACTGCCGCCCCAGCGATCCCGGCGAAAGCGTGCCCATCGGCAAACCGATTGCCAACATCCAGATGCACGTGCTCGACGCCCGTGGCAAACCGCAACCCCTGGGCATCGCTGGCGAACTTCACATCGGTGGCATCGGCGTCGCCCGGGGCTACCTGAATCAACCGGAACTGAGCGCCGAGCGCTTCATCGCCGACCCGTTCAGCAGCGAACCGGACGCACGCCTGTACAAGACCGGCGACCTCGGTCGCTGGCTCGCCAACGGCGCGCTGGAGTACCTGGGCCGCAATGACTTCCAGGTGAAGATCCGCGGCTTGCGCATCGAGATCGGCGAAGTCGAAGCGGCCCTGGCGCTGTGCCCCGGCATTCGCGAAGTGGTGGTCATCGCCCGGGAAGACATCCCCGGCCAACCCGAGAGCAAGCGCCTGGTGGCCTATGTCTGCGGTGAACCGGTTCCGGCCGAACACCTGCGCAGCGCCTTGCTCAAGCACCTGCCCGAGTACATGGTGCCCAGTGCCTTCGTGCACCTGGACGCCCTGCCCCTCACCGCCAACGGCAAGCTCGACCGCCGTGCCCTGCCCGAACCGGGCCTGGACGCCCTCGCCAGTAAGGCCTACGAGGCGCCGCAAGGTGATACCGAAGTCGCCATTGCCGATATCTGGAAAAATCTGCTGCATCTGGATCAGGTTGGCCGTCACGATGGCTTCCTCGAACTCGGCGGCCACTCACTGCTGACCGTGCAATTGCAAGCCCGCCTGCACCAGGACCTTGGCGTCGAGATCGACTTGCGTACCTTGTTTGCCCAGACCTCGTTGAGTGAGCTGGCCCAACACGTCGAACAGGCTGGCCAGTCCCGCCTCCAGGCCATTGCGCTGATCTCCCGCGACCAGCCGCTGCCACTGTCCCTGGCCCAACAGCGCCTGTGGTTCCTCGATCAACTGGACCACGCCGCCAGCGTCGCCTACCACATGCCCGCCGCTTTGCACCTGCGCGGCGATCTGGACCGCGAAGCCTTGCAACGGGCCCTGAACCGCATCGTCGCCCGCCACGAAAGCCTGCGCACCACCTTCGAGCGCCAGGACGGCGAAGTGCGGCAACGTTTCGCCCCGGCCGACATCGGTTTCGCCCTGGTCGAACATGACCTGCAAGCCCTGGCCCCCGAGGCCCGGCAGCAGGCTGTCGAAGAACTGTCCCAGGAAGAAGCCCGCGCCGCGTTCGATCTGAGCGCCGGCCCACTGATTCGCGGCCGCCTGCTGCGTCTGGCCGAGGACGAGCACATCCTGCTGGTGACCCAGCATCACATCGTCTCCGACGGCTGGTCGGTGGCGGTGCTGATCGGTGAATTCAATGCGCTGTACGCCGCGTTCAGCCAGGACCGCGAAGACCCGCTGCCGCCGCTGGCCCTGCAATACGCCGACTACGCCGCCTGGCAACACCAGCACCTGCAAGGCCAGCGCCTGCAAGCCCAGACCCGATTCTGGAAAGAACACCTCGCCGGTGCCCCAGCGCTGCTGGAACTGCCGGCTGACCGTCCACGGCCACAGATGCAAAGCTACCAGGGCGCCGCGCTAGCGTTGCAACTGCCCGCGCCGTTGAGCGCCAGGCTACGTCGTTTCAGCCAACAGCAAGGCCTGACCCCGTTCATGACCCTGCTGGGGGCCTGGTCGATCCTGCTCTCGCGCCTGAGCAATCAGCCGGAAGTGGTTATCGGCACGCCGGTCGCCAACCGTCCACGGCGTGAAACCGAAGCGCTGATCGGCTTCTTCGTCAACACCTTGGCCCTGCGCATCGATGTGCAAGCCCACAGCCGCGTCGATCAACTGCTGGAGCGAATCAAGGCCATCACCCTCGACGCCTACCATCATCAGGACTTGCCATTCGAACAGGTCGTCGAAGCCCTGCAACCGGAGCGCAGCCTCGGGCACAGCCCGCTGTTCCAGGCCATGCTGACGCTGGGTAACACGCCACGCGATCAGGCCCTGGAACTGCCGGGCCTGAGCCTTGCCCCGCTGATCCAGCCCACGGGTACCACCCAGTTCGACGTAAGCCTGTCGCTCAACGACGACGGCAACACCATCAGCGGCCAGCTCGAATACGCCACCGACCTGTTCGACCGCTCCACCGTGGAGCGCTTCGTCCAGCATTTCCAGACCCTGCTCGAAGCGATGGTGACGGATGTCGAGCAACCGGTGCTGGCCTTGCCATTGCTCAGCCCGGCACAGCGCCTGGCCTCGCCGGCGGTGCTGCCGCCCAAGGCCACCTTCGCTCCAGGTGTGTTGATTCACCAACGCTTCGAACAACTCGCCGCCCACCAGCCCCAGCGCATTGCCCTGGTCTTCGGCGAAACGGAACTGAGTTACCAGGCCCTCAACCGCCGCGCCAACCGCATCGCCCAGACGCTGCTGGCCCAAGGCGTGCGCCCCGATGATCGGGTCGCCATCCTGGCCCGACGCGGCGTGGAAATGGTCTGCGCGGTACTGGCGGTGCTCAAGGCCGGGGCGGCCTACGTGCCACTGGACCCGGCCTACCCCGCCGAACGGCTCGGTTACCTGCTGGACGACAGCGCCCCGGTAGCGCTGCTGGCGCAACCGACGTGCCTCGACGCGCTACCCGGGCACACCGTGCCGGTGGTGAATCTCGACGATGACCTCGCGGCCGATGACCTGCCAGAGCTGGACCGCAATCCGGACGCCGACGCCCTCGGCCTGACGTCGCGGCACCTGGCCTACGTCATCTACACCTCGGGTTCCACCGGGCTGCCCAAAGGGGTGCTGGTGGAGCACGGCAACGTCGCGCGCCTGTTCGACGCCACTGCGCAACTGTTCGACTTCACTCGCAACGACGTCTGGACGCTGTTCCACTCCTTTGCGTTCGACTTCTCGGTCTGGGAAATCTGGGGCGCGCTGAGCTACGGCGGCAAACTGTTGGTGGTGCCGAGCGACATGGCCCGTTCGCCCGACGACTTCTACGCACTGGTCTGCCAGCAACAGGTGACCGTGCTGAACCAGACGCCAAGCGCCTTCCGCCAGTTCATCGAGGCCCGTGAGCGCAGCGACCTGGAGCACAGCCTGCGGGAAGTGATCTTCGGCGGCGAAGCCCTGGACTTCCGCAGCCTGCGGCCATGGACCGCCCGCACGGCGCTGTCCCGCACCCGCCTGGTGAACATGTACGGCATCACCGAAATCACCGTGCACGCCACTTACTACCCGGTCAGCCAGGATGAAATCGACGCGGGCGCGCCAAGCCTGATCGGCCCGCCACTGCCCGACCTGTGCCTGCGCATTCTCGACGACTACGGGCAACCGGTGCCGGTGGGGGTCAATGGCGAGATCCATATCGGCGGTGCCGGTGTCGCCCGGCATTACCTGAATCGCGATGAGCTGAATGCCGAGCGCTTCATTCCCGACCCGTTCGCGTCACAAGCGGATGCGCGGCTGTACCGCACCGGCGACGTCGCCCGCTACCGCGCCGACGGCGGCGTGGTCTACGTGGGCCGCAACGACTCGCAGATCAAGATCCGTGGTTTCCGCATCGAGCTGGGGGAAATCGAGGCCATCCTCAGCACCATTGCCGGTGTGCGGGGAGTGGTAGTGGTGGCCCTGGAAAAGAAACCAGGCCAATCCGACAGCAAGCAGCTGGTGGCCTACCTGTGCGGTGATCCTGTACCGGTGGAGCAACTGCGTACTGTGTTGCTGGACCATCTGCCCGCCTACATGGTCCCCAGCGCATTCGTCCAACTTGAGGCTCTGCCGCTGACGCCCAACGGCAAAATCGACCACCGAGCCCTGCCGGCACCGGATCGGGAGGCCTTTGCCAGCCTGCCCTATGAGGCGCCATGCGGCGAGATCGAACAGATCGTCGCGAGCATCTGGCAAGACTTGCTGGGCATCAAGCAGGTCAGTCGTCACGACCGCTTCTTCGACCTCGGCGGGCATTCATTGCTGACGGTGAGCCTCATTGACCGCTTGCATCAGCGCGGTCTGAGCGCAACGGTGCGTACCGTGTTCACGGCACCCAGCCTGCGAGAAATGGCTCAGGCGCTAAGCCGCGGCAACGAGAGACTCCGGGCACCGGCCAACCTGATTCCGAGCGACTGTACAGCCCTGGTCCCGGATATGCTGCCGCTGGTGGAACTGACCCCGGCCCAACTCGACCAGATCGTCGCCGCCGTCCCCGGCGGCGCGGCAAATATCCAGGATATTTACCCGCTGGCCCCGCTACAGCAAGGCATCCTGTTCCATCATTTGCTCGGTCACGAAGGCGACACGTACCTGGTGCGCTCGATCATCGAATTCGACGATCGCCAACGCCTCGATGCTTTTATCAGAGCCTTGCAGGCAGTGATCGATCGTCATGATATTCGGCGCAGCGCCGTGCATTGGGTAGGCCAGCCACAACCGGTTCAGGTAGTACACCGCCAGGCAGAGCTACCCGTCCAGCACATCACGCTGAGTGCCGATGAGGATCCGCGTACCCAGCTGGAACGTATGAGCGATCCACGGCATCTGCGTCTTGACCTGCAGCAAGCACCGCTGACCCGAGCCTATGTCGCTCGCGATCCGCATTCCGAACGCTGGTTGCTGGCGCTGCTCGACCATCACATGATCAGCGATCACGTGTCCCAAGGGATCGTACTCGAAGAAATCCAGGCCCTGTTGCAGGATCAGAACGCCGCTCTTCCAGAACCCGTGCCTTACCGGGAATTTGTCGCCCACATCCTCGCCACGCCTCCCCTGCTCCACGAAGCCTACTTCAGCAACCGGCTGGCGAGCGTGGATGAACCCACCACGCCGTTTGGCGTGCTGGATATCCAAGGCGATGGTAGCCAAGTCGTGGACGCCAGCCTGCATTTCGACCCGATCCTGAGCCAGCGGATTCGCGCTCAGGCACGAGCGGCCGGGGTGACGCCGGCCGTGCTGTTTCATGTCGCCTGGGCTCAGGTGCTGGGACGCTGCACCGAGCGTGACGACGTGGTGTTCGGCACCGTGGTCGCCGGCCGCCTGCAAGGTTCGGTGGGCGCCGACCGGGCATTGGGGGTGTTCATCAACACCTTGCCCGTGCGGGTCCGACTGGCCGGGTTCGGGGTTGGCGCGTTGGTGGACGAAACCTACCGCGACCTCAGCGAACTGCTGAACCACGAACAGGCCTCCCTGGCCCAGGCCCAACGCTGCAGCGGCGTCGGCCCCGGCCTGCCGCTGTTCACCACGCTGCTCAACTACCGCCATCAAACAGACGGCGGCTCGCTGGCCAATGCCGATCAGATCCTGGCCTGGGACGGTGTGCGCTTCCTGAGCAACGAAGCCCGCACCAACTACCCGATTGAAGTGGCCGTGGCGGATGAAGGCGATGATTTCTCCGTGACTGCCCAGGCTGTCGCCGGCATCGACCCGCAACGCATCGCGGCCTACTTGAAGCACGCCGTATCCGCCCTGGTGGACGCCCTCGAGCAGTCACCGGAAACCCTCGCCAGCAGCCTCGACGTGCTGCCCGCCAGCGAACGCCAGTTGCTGCTCAGCGACTTCAACCGCACCACCACCGATTTCGGTGCGGCGCAGCCGATCCACCAACTGTTCGAAGCCCAGGTGCAGGCCAACCCTGACGCGGTGGCCCTGGTCTGCGAAGACCGCCAGTTGAGCTATCGCCAGCTCAATCGCCGCGCCAACCACCTGGCCCGGCAGTTGCTCGACCTTGGCGTGCAACCCGATCAGCGCGTTGCGATCTGCGCCGAGCGCAGCCTGGAGATGATCGTCGGCCTGTTGGGCGTGCTGAAAGCCGGCGCGGCCTACGTGCCCATCGACCCGGCACACCCGGCGGAGCGCATGGCGTTCATGCTGGCTGACAGTCAACCCCAGGTACTGTTGACCCAATCGGCGCTGTCCCTGCCGTCCGGGGAGCTGCCAGTATTGCTGCTGGACATCGTGGAATCGTTGCAAGCGGCGGACGATGCGGCTTTCGATAGCAACCCACAGGTAGCGGGCCTGACCGCGGACCATCTGGCCTACGTGATCTACACCTCCGGGTCCACCGGCCAGTCCAAGGGCGTGATGGTCGAGCACCGTTCGGTGTTCAACTTCTGGCACGTGCTGACCCGCACCACCCACCAGCACTGCCCGACCCCGGCCACCGTGGCGCTGAACGCCGGGTTCTTCTTCGACATGTCGATCAAGGGCATCTCCCAGCTGTTCTCCGGCCACCGCCTGGTGATCATCCCGCAACTGATCCGCGCCAGCGGCAGCGAGTTGCTGGACTTCCTCGAACAGCATCAGGTGCACGCCTTCGACTCCACGCCGTCGCAGCTCGACACCCTGCTCGCCGCCGGCCTGCTGGAGCGTCAGAGTTATCAGCCGGTCAGCGTGTTGCTCGGTGGCGAGGCGATCAACGCCGCGACTTGGGAGAAGTTGCGCAACTGCCAGAGCATCCGTTTCTACAACATGTATGGCCCCACCGAGTGCACGGTGGACGCCACCATCGACCTGATCCGCGACCTCGGTGAACGCCCGAGCATCGGCCGGCCGTTTGCCAACGTCCAGGTCCACGTGCTGGATGCCCGGGGCGAGCCGGCGCCGCTGGGCGTCGCCGGGGAAATCCACATCGGCGGTGTCGGTGTGGCCCGGGGTTACCTGAACCGGCCGGAGTTGAGCGCCGAGCGTTTTATCGCCGACCCGTTCAGCAGCGAGCCGGACGCACGCCTGTACAAGACCGGCGACCTTGGTCGCTGGTTGGCCGACGGTACGCTGGAGTACCTGGGGCGTAACGACTTCCAGGTGAAGATCCGTGGCTTCCGTATCGAGTTGGGCGAAATCGAGAACGTGCTGCTCGGTTGTGCTGGCGTCACCGACGCCGTGGTCATCGCCCGGGACGACAATCGCCTGGTGGCGTACCTGTGTGGCGAACCGGCCAGTGCCGAACACCTGCGCAGCGCCTTGCTCAAGCACCTGCCCGAGTACATGGTGCCCAGCGCTTTCGTGCACCTGGATGCCCTGCCCCTGACCGCCAACGGCAAGCTCGACCGCCGCGCCCTGCCCGAACCGGGCCTGGACGCCCTCGCCAGCAAAGCCTACGAGGCGCCGCTGGGGGATACCGAGATCGCCATTGCCGAGATCTGGAAAGGCCTGCTGCACCTGGATCAGGTCGGCCGTCACGATGGCTTCCTCGAACTCGGCGGCCACTCACTGCTGACCGTGCAACTGCAAGCCCGCCTGCACCAGGACCTCGGTGCCGAGATCGACCTGCGCACGCTGTTCGCCCAGACCTCGTTGAGTGAGCTGGCCCGGCACGTGGAACAGGCCGACCAGTCCCGCCTCCAGGCCATTGCGCTGATCTCCCGCGAACAGCCGCTGCCACTGTCCCTGGCCCAGCAGCGTTTGTGGTTCCTCGATCAACTGGACCACGCCGCCAGCGTCGCCTACCACATGCCTGCTGCGCTGCACCTGCGCGGCGATCTGGACCGCGAAGCCTTGCAACGGGCCTTGGACCGCATCGTCGCCCGCCACGAAAGCCTGCGCACCACCTTCGAGCGTCAGGACGGCGAAGTGCGGCAACGTTTCGCCCCGGCCGACATCGGTTTCGCCCTGGTCGAACATGACCTGCAAGCCCTGGCCCCCGAGGCCCGGCAGCAGGCTGTCGAAGAACTGTCCCAGGAAGAAGCCCGCGCCGCGTTCGATCTGAGCGCCGGCCCACTGATTCGCGGCCTCCTACTGCGTCTGGCCGAGGACGAGCACATCCTGCTGGTGACCCAGCACCACATCGTCTCCGACGGCTGGTCGGTGGCCGTGTTGATCGGTGAGTTCAATGCGCTGTACGCCGCGTTCAGCCAGGACCACGAAGACCCGCTGCCACCGCTGGCCCTGCAATACGCCGACTACGCCGCTTGGCAACACCAGCACCTGCAAGGCCAGCGCCTGCAAGCCCAGACGCAATTCTGGAAAGAACACCTCGCCGGTGCCCCAGCGCTGCTGGAACTGCCGGCTGACCGTCCACGGCCACAGATGCAAAGCTACCAGGGCGCCGCGCTAGCGTTGCAACTGCCCGCGCCGTTGAGCGCCAGGCTACGTCGTTTCAGCCAGCAGCAAGGCCTGACCCCGTTCATGACCCTGCTGGGGGCCTGGTCGATCCTGCTCTCGCGCCTGAGCAATCAGCCGGAAGTGGTTATCGGCACGCCGGTCGCCAACCGTCCACGGCGTGAAACCGAGGCCTTGATCGGTTTCTTCGTCAACACCCTGGCCCTGCGCATCGATGTGCAAGCCCACAGCCGCGTCGATCAACTGCTGGAGCGAATCAAGGCCATCACCCTCGACGCCTACCATCATCAGGACTTGCCATTCGAACAGGTCGTCGAAGCCCTGCAACCGGAACGCAGCCTCGGGCACAGCCCGCTGTTCCAGGCCTCGCTGGTGCTGGGCAACACGCCCAATGACCAGACGCTGGCGTTGCCGGGGCTGAACTTGACCTCACTGGCCCAAACCACCGGTACCAGTCATTTTGACGTAAGCCTGTCGCTCAACGACGACGGCAACACCATCAGCGGCCAGTTCATGTATGCCACTGACCTGTTTGACGAAACCACCATTGCCCGTTGGGGCCAGCACCTGCTGCACCTGCTCGACGCGCTGCTCGACGACGCCACCCAACCGCTGGCGACCCTGCCATTGCTGGACCCGCATCAACGTCAGCAACTGCTGGTGGAGTTCAATCCCGCCAATACTGGCCTCGACGAAAACCCAAACCGCTTCCCTCACTCGGTCTTCGAAGCACAAGCGAGCCGCACCCCGGACGCTGTGGCGCTGGTTTGCGCCGGACAAGCCCTGAGCTACGCCGAGCTCAACGCCGAGGCCAACCGCGTCGCCCACCGCCTGATCGCGCTGGGCGTGCAACCCGACGACACCGTCGGCCTGTTCGCTCGCCGCAGCCCGGAGATGGTGATCGGCTTGCTGGCCATTATGAAATCCGGTGCGGCCTATGTACCGCTCGATCCACAGTACCCGGCGGAACGCCTGGCCCACATGCTGAACGACAGTGCCCCACGGGTACTGGTTCGCCAGCAAGGTCTGGATAAACTGCAGGTCCCTCAAGGGCTGGAAACCGTTGAACTGGGCTGCCCGTTGCTGTCGCAAGCCCCCGCGCACAACCCCCAGGTGCCAGACCTGAACTTCGATCATTTGGCCTATGTGATCTACACCTCGGGTTCAACCGGTTTGCCCAAAGGCGTGATGGTGGAACATCGCGGCCTTCGCAACCTGCTGGACTGGTATCTCAACGACCTGGCGTTCAATGCCGCAGATGCCGTATTGGTGGCCTCGTCCTACAACTTCGACCTGACCCAGAAGAACATCCTGGCCCCTTTGATGGTCGGCGCCCCCCTGCATCTGGCCGAAGAACCTTTCAACCCCGGTGCCATCGTCGCGCAGATTGCAGAAGCCGGTATCACCCACACCAACATGTCGCCAAGTGCCTTCCATACGCTGGTGGCTGCCGATCGAGAGGCTGTTGCCGGCCTGAAACGGGTGGTGTTGGGAGGCGAACCGATTCCGCTCGCCCTGTTGGACAAAATGGCTGAGCCACGGCCAACCGTAGTGAACGGTTATGGGCCGACCGAGTGCAGCGGCGTCGTCGGCTGGCACAGGGTGAATCCCGATCTCACCACGTATCGGGATCAGTCGATCCCGATCGGCAGGCCGATCCGCAATATGCAGATGCACGTACTGGACAGCCACGGTCAATTACAGCCGGTGGGTGTACGCGGCGAAATCCATATTGGCGGAGTCGGTGTCGCTCGCGGCTACCTGAACCAGCCAGTGCTCAGTGCCGAGCGTTTCATCGCGGACCCATTCGCAGGCAGCGCCAACGCCCGCCTGTACAAGACCGGGGATATCGGCCGTTGGTTACCCAACGGCACGCTGGAATACCTGGGGCGTAACGATGATCAGGTGAAGATCCGCGGCCTGCGTATCGAACTGGGCGAGATCGAAGCCGCGCTCGCCGCCCTTCCGGGTGTGCGGGAAGTGGCGGTCGTTGCTCGCGACCACCAGACGGACCAGGCCGAAAACAAGCGCCTGGTCGCCTACTTATGCGGCACTCCGGCAACGGCTGAACAGCTACGCGCCGAGCTCCTTGACCGTCTGCCCGACTACATGGTGCCCAGTGCTTTCGTGGTACTGGAGGCATTGCCCCTGACCCCCAATGGCAAGCTCGACCGCCGTGCCTTGCCCGAACCCGGGCAGACCGCCTACGCCAGCCGGACCTACGAGGCGCCGCAAGGTCCCGTGGAACTGGCCATTGCGCAAATCTGGCAACAACTGCTGGGCCTGGAGCGCGTCGGTCGGCACGACGGTTTTTTCGAACTCGGCGGCCACTCGCTGCTGGCTGTCAGCCTGATCGAGCGTCTTCGCGAACAGGGCCTGAACGCCAATGTGCGCAGTGTTTTCAGCGCCCCAAGCCTGCGAGAGCTGGCCCAGGCCATGGTAAATGCCAAGGAGCACACCTTCGAGGCACCGGCCAACCGCATCCCGACCGACTGCACGGCGCTGACCCCGCAGATGTTGCCGCTGGTGGAACTGACTCAGGCCCAGCTCGAACAGATCGTCGCCGCGGTACCCGGCGGTGCCGCGAACATCCAGGACATCTACCCCCTTGCGCCACTGCAACAAGGCATCCTGTTTCACCACTTGCTGGCGCATGAAGGCGATGCCTACCTCATGCGCTCGATGCTTGAATTTGATGATCGCCAGCGTCTCGATGCCTTCATCACGGCGTTACAGACAGTGATAGATCGCCACGACATCCTGCGCACCTGCGTGCATTGGGACGGTTTGCCTCAAGCGGTACAAGTGGTGCGGCGTCAGGCGCGACTGGTGGTGCAGACCGTCACTCTCGACAATCATGAAGACCCGCTCAACCAACTTGAAGCCCTGACCAATCCACGGCAAATGCGCCTGGACCTGCGTGAGGCACCCTTGATGCGAGCCTACATCGCCCGCGATGTACATTCCGAACGCTGGACACTCGCGTTACTCAACCATCACATGGCCAGCGACCACGTAACGCTGCAAATCGTTCTGGAAGAAATCCACGCGATTCTCCATGAGCAGGGCGACAATCTGACAACACCGCAACCCTACCGCAACTTCATCGCCCAGACCCAGACCACTCCGGCCGAAGTACACGAAGCCTACTTCCGCCGCCGACTGGCCGACGTCGTTGCGCCCACCGCGCCCTTCGACCTGCTGGAAGTCCAGGGTGACGGCAATCACATCGACGAAGCGAGCCTGCCGCTCTGCGACGAACTCAACCTGCGCATACGTGCCCAGGCCCGTGAGCGTGGCATTACCCCAGCGGTGCTGTTCCATGTTGCCTGGGCACAGGTGCTGGCCCGCTGCACCAGTCGTGATGACGTGGTGTTCGGCACCGTAGTCGCCGGTCGGTTGCAAGGCTCGGCCGGAGCCGAACGCGCCCTTGGGGTGTTTATCAATACCTTGCCGGTGCGCGTCCAACTGGCCGAGGGCGGCGTCGAGGAACGGGTGTTGGCAACCCATCGGGATCTCAGTGAACTGTTGTCCCATGAACAGGCTTCTCTGGCGCTGGCACAGCGCTGCAGCGGCGTCCCCAATGCGTTGCCGTTGTTCACCACATTGCTCAACTATCGACACCAGAGTGAACAAAATCAGTTTCAGTGGCCGGGCATGCGCATCCTGAACAGCGCCGAACGGACCAACTACCCGCTGACCCTGTCGGTCAACGATTATGGCGATGCCCTGGGCCTGACGGTGCAAAGCGTCCGGGCAGTGGATCCGCAGCGTATCTGCGCGCTGATGCAACGCGCCCTGGAGCAACTGACCCAGGCCCTGATGTACACCCCACGGATCTCTTTCACCCAACTGGACGTCCTGCCGGCCGGGGAACGCAGCCTGCTGCTGGACACCTTCAACCAGACCCGCGAGGACTACCCGACGCACCTGTGCATCCAGCACCTGTTCGAAGAGCAGGTACTGCGCACACCGGACGCCTGTGCCCTGGTCGACGCCCGGCAAGCCTTCACCTACGCGGAGCTCAACGCCCAGGCCAATCGCCTGGCCCATCACTTGACTGCGACCGGGGTCCAGCCGGGGGATCTGGTGGCAATCTGCGTTGAGCGCAGCGCGGCGATGATCAGCGGCCTGCTCGGCATTCTCAAGGCCGGCGGCGCCTACGTGCCACTGGATCCGACCTACCCGGCCGAACGCCTCGCGTCGATTGTCGAAGATGCGCGGCCGCGCCTGCTGCTGGCCGATCCGGTCGGTCGCGCAGCCGTCGGCACGCTCCAGGAAGGCACCCGCTACCTGGCCCTCGGACAAGCCCTGGCGGCGCAGACGAGCACTCGCGATCCGCGCTGGGATGCCACCGGCCTGACCCCGACACACCTGGCCTATGTGATCTACACCTCCGGCTCCACCGGCAAGCCCAAGGGGGTGATGATCGAACACCGCAACCTGGTCGCCTCGACCCTGGCCCGGCGCACGGTATACGGGCCGGCGACCGACAAGCGTTTCCTGCTGCTCTCGTCGATTGCCTTCGACAGCTCCGTGGCGGGGATCTTCGGCACCCTGGTCAGCGGCGGCACCTTGTGCATCCCGGCGGCCGACACCGCACGCGATCCGCAAGCCATCGCCCGCTTCATCGACGAACAGGCCGTCACCTCACTGCTGTGCGTACCGTCCCTTGGCCGGCTGGTGCTGGCAAGCCTTGCCGGCGCAAACGGCCATGGCAGCCTGCGGGAAATGATCGTCGCCGGTGAAGCCTGCCCGACGCAGTTGGTGCAGGAATGTGCCGACCTGGAACCGGCCATCGCCCTGTACAACGAGTACGGTCCCACCGAAGCCACTGTCTGGGCCACGGTGCATCGCTGCACCGCCGAGGACCAGGGCACGGTGCCGATCGGTCGGGCGATCCCCAACAGCCGCTTGTACGTGCTCGACGAACAGGGCCGGCCGGTGCCACTCGGCGTGCCGGGCGAACTGTACGTGGGTGGCGCGGGCGTTGCCCGGGGCTACCTGGACCGTGCACAACTGAACGCCGAACACTTCCTCGCCGACCCGTTCGGCCTCGACGACGAGGCTCGGATGTACCGCACCGGCGACCTGGTGCGCATGCGCGCCGACGGGGTACTGGAGTTCCTCGGGCGCAACGACCAGCAGGTCAAGATCCGCGGTTTCCGTATCGAGCCCGGTGAAATCGAAGCCCTGATGCTGACCTTGCCGGGTGTGCGCGAAGCCGCTGTCATCGCTCGCGAAGACACCCCCGGGGCGATGCGCCTGGTGGCGTACCTGAGCGTCGAGCCGCACCTGGCCGGCCGCAATGCCAGCAGCACCTTGCGCCCGTACCTGACCTCGCAGTTGCCGGACTACATGGTCCCGGCGGCGTTCGTGGTGGTCGAGCAACTGCCGCTGAGCCCCAACGGCAAGCTCGACCGCCGTGCCCTGCCCGCGCCTCGCGACGAGGACTTCGCCTACCGCGAGTACGAAGCCCCCAACGGCGAAACCGAAGAGCTGCTGGCGCAGATCTGGGCCGACCTGCTGGGGCTGGAGCGGATCGGTCGGCATGACAACTTCTTCGAACTCGGTGGGCACTCGCTGCTGGCGGTGCAAGTCACGCTCCGGACACGCGAAACCTTCGGCGTTGAAGTACCGCTCAAGGGCCTGTTCGAACACCCATCGCTGCCGGCCCTGGCCGATCTGATCAACAGCCTGCAGTTGGCCCAGTACGAGTCGGATGAATTGATGGACCTGCAACAAGAAATGGCTTCGCTGTCTGAAAGCGAACTGCTCGCTATCGTCTCCAAGGATGCTTAACAATTGAACGAACATAACGATAGTCTCGACCAGTTGAAACGTGCCGCACTCCTGCAACTGCTCAAGCAACGCGGAGCGACACGGGTCATCGATACCACGCCCGACGAGATGCTTGTCGTCGACCGCAACAGCCCGTTGGTGCTGTCATTTTCCCAGCAGCGGATGTGGTTCCTCGATCAGCTGGACCCGACAGCCAGCGTCGCCTATCACATGCCCGCCTCGTTGTTGCTGCGTGGCGAGCTGAATCAACCGGCCCTCAAGGCGGCCCTTGACCGTTTGGTGGCCCGACATGAAAGCCTGCGCACCACCTTCCGCCGCGAAGGCGAACACCCGGTCCAGGTCATCGCTCCCGAGCAATGCGGGTTCACCCTGGTGGAACACGATCTAAGCCACCTCCCCCGGGATCAGGTCGAGCAACAGGCGGCTCGCCTGACCGAAAGCGAGGCCTTGACGCCCTTTGACCTGCTCCATGGCCCGCTGATCCGTGGCAGCTTGCTACGCCTGGCCAGCAACGAGCACATCCTGTTGATCACTCAACATCACATCATCTCCGATGGCTGGTCTATCGGCATTCTGGTCAAGGAGTTTGCCACGCTGTATGAGGCATTCAGCGCTCAGCGGCCCGACCCCCTGCCACCGCTGGCCCTGCAATATGCTGACTATGCCGCCTGGCAACGCCAGCATCTGGAAGGCGAGCGTCTGAACCAGCAGGTGGAGTTCTGGCGCAGCCACCTGGCCGGTGCCCCGGCGCTGCTTTCGCTGCCGACCGACCGGCCGCGGCCGGCGGTACTGAGCTATCGTGGTGAAACCATGAAGTTCGAGCTGTCCGCGTCGCTGTCCAGCGCTATCGGCCAGTTCGCCAAATCCCGCGCTGCAACCTCGTTTATGGCCCTGATGGCTGCCTGGGCGGTGCTGCTGGCCCGGATCAGTGGCCAGCAGGATCTGGTGATCGGCACCGTTGTCGCTAACCGCGACCGCCAGGATGTCCAGTCGTTGATCGGTTTCTTCGTCAACACGTTGGCGCTGCGCGTGCGTCTGGACGCCAATCCGACCCTCGATCAGGTGCTGCGGCAGGTCAAGGATCTGATGCTGGAGTCATCCACCCGGCAGGACACACCTTTCGAACAGGTCGTCGAAGCCCTGAAACCCGCACGGAGCGCCAGCTACAGCCCGGTGTTCCAGACCATGCTCTACACCAATGCCGGAGGGGCCAGCGGCCATCGGTTGCAACTGCCGGGGCTGCACCTGGAGTTCCTGCCCTCGGCCAAGGACACGACCCAACACGATCTGTCCTTGCACATCGACGAAAGCGGCCCGAACCTGTCGTGCAGCCTGTCGTATTCCACCACCCTGTTCGACGCCGCCACCATCGAACGCCTCGCCGCGCGCTTCGAGCGCCTGCTGCAGTGTTTCACCGAAGCCCCGGACACCCGTGTCGGTGCGCTGGAACTGGACCCGCCCTTGGCCCTGCCGGCCATCACCGCGCTGACGCCGGTGCCGGAGCGCATGCCGCTGTCCTATCACCAGGAGCGGCTATGGTTCGTCGACACCTTCGAGACCGGCTACCTGTACGACGCCAACCCGGTCTACCACAACATCCCCTTGCTGCTGGAGCTGACCGGCGAGATCAATCAAACGGCCCTGCAAACCGCCCTCGACGGCCTGCTGGCCCGCCACACTATCCTGCGCTGCCGGTTGTCGAGCGACGGCGCCAGCGCCTGGCAGCGTTTCGACGGGCCGGCCACCCTGCCCCTTGAACGGCTCCAGGGCAACCCGGACACCCTCGCCGCCCAGGCCCTGGCCGAGACCCGCCGGCCGCTGGCCATGAACGGCGGCAGCCTGGTGCGCGCCAGCCTGGTGCAAGCGGACGAACGCACCGCCGTGCTGGCGATTGCCGTACATCATTTGCTGGCCGACCGCACCTCCATGCAGTTGCTCAAGCGCGACCTGCTGGCCCTCTATGCCGCCGCCTGCGCCGAACGCGACGCCGAACTGCCGGCCCTGCCGCTGGGCTATGGTGACTTTGCCGCCTGGCAACGCCAGCTCCCGGCCGCGGTGCTGGAGAACCTGCGGGCCTATTGGGCCTATCAGTTGCGCGGCAAGCTGCAAGCCCTGGAGCTGCCGCTCAATCGCCCGCGCATGGCCGTGCACGTCTTCGCCGAAGCGACCCACGCCTTCACCCTCGAAGCGTCGCTGGTTCGCCGCCTCGAAGCCTTGGCCCGGGAAGTCGGCGCAAGCAGCGACAGCCTGGCCCTCAGCGCCTTCACCGCCTTGCTGCGCCGCTATGCCGGCCACGATGAACTGGTGATCGGCACCACGGCCGCCTGCCGTGAAGCCATCCTGCACGACATCGTCGGGCCGCTGGACAACCTGCTGGTCATGCGCGGCTTCTGCGACAGCGACACCACCCTGCAACAGCTCTGGGAACAGACCACCGGCAACCTGACCCAGGCCCTGCGCCATCGGCACATGCAGTTCGACCAGTTGGTGCTGGCGCTGAATCCGGCCAAGGACATGAGTCGCACCGCGCTGTTCGACGTCCTGTTCAACTTCCAACGCGATAGCGACAGCAACGCCCTGGTCGCCGGGCTGGCGGTCAACACCCTGGAAAGCAACCTGGGCTATGGCAAGAACGACCTGCACCTGCTGATCAACGCGGCTGAGCAACACTGGGCCGGGCATGTGGTGTACAACGCGGAGTTCTTCGACCCTGCCTTCATCCAGCAACTGATGCGTCATTACGTGCGCCTGCTGGAAGCCTTCGTCGATGACTTCCAGCAACGCGTCGACGACGTTCCCCTGCTGGATACCGCCGAGCGGCAGCGGCAGATCATCGACTTCAACGACAGCGAAGCGGCCTGGCCCGACACCCTGACCCTGCAACAGATTTTCGAGGAGCAGGCCCGCCGGACCCCGGAGCGCATTGCGGTCAACCTCGACCAGGAACAACTGACCTATCGCCAGCTCAACGAACAGGCCAACCGTCTCGCCCACCGTTTGCGCGCTGCCGGTGTGCGCCCCCAGGAGTTGGTCGCGATTGCCCTGGAGCGTTCGGTGCAGATGATCGTCGCCACCCTGGCGGTGCTCAAGGCTGGCGGCGCCTATGTGCCCATCGACCCGGCCTCGCCCCAGGAACGCATTGCCTATGTGCTGCGCGACAGCGGCGCGCGCAAGGCCATCGCTCGCCAGGCCATGGAGCCGGCGTTGCAGGCATTGGGTATCGAGGTCCTCGATCCGACCCTCGGCAGCGTCGACGCCAGCGTCGCCAATCCGGCCAACGTCAACAGCCCGGACCACCTCTGCTATGTGATCTACACCTCGGGCTCCACCGGTGAACCCAAGGGTGCGCTGCTCGAACACCGCAACGTCGTGCGCCTGCTGCATAACAACCGCCCGGACTTCCAGTTCAATGCCGAGGATGTCTGGTCGCTGTTCCATTCCAACGCCTTCGACTTCTCGGTCTGGGAAATCTTCGGCGCGCTGCTCCATGGCGCCCGCCTGACCCTGGTGCCCGAGACCCTGCGTCGCGATCCGGCAGCACTGCTGGGTTTCCTCGAACGCGAACAGGTGACGGTGCTGAACCAGACTCCGTCGGCGTTCCACCAGCTCAGTGCCGCCGCACTGGCCGCGGCGGATGTGCGTCTGGAGCATTTGCGCTACGTGATTTTCGGCGGGGAAAGCCTGGAGCTGGGCAAGCTCGACGCCTTCCACCGTGCCTTCGGGCATGTGGCACTGGTGAACATGTACGGCATCACCGAAACCTGTGTCCACGTCACCTACAAAGCCATTGGCGCGGCGGACATCGCCGCTGGTATCTCCAACGTCGGCCGGCCGATTCCGACCACCGTCGCCTATGTGCTCGACGCCCAGCAGCGGCTGCTGCCCGTGGGCGTGGCCGGTGAGATCTGCGTCGGCGGCCTGGGGGTCGGCCGTGGCTACCTGAACCGTCCGGCCCTCAGCGCCGAACGCTTCATTGCCGACCCGTTCCGTCCCGGCGAGCGACTGTATCGCTCCGGGGACCTGGGCAAGTTGCTGGACAATGGCGAGATCGTGCACCTGGGCCGGATGGACGCCCAGGTGAAGATCCGTGGTTTCCGCATCGAGTTGGGGGAGATCGAAGCCAAGCTGCTGGCTTGTGAGGGCGTGCGGGAAGCCAAGGTGCTGGCCCGTGAGGACGCGAACCAGGGCAAACGCCTGATCGCCTACCTGATTCCCCGTTCGGGCGCGGTGCTGGAAGTAGCGGCCTTGCGCAAGCAACTGGGGGCCACCCTGCCCGACTACATGATCCCGACGGCCTTCGTCAGCCTGCACGCCTACCCGCTGACGGCCAACGGCAAACTCGACCAGGATGCCTTGCCCGAGCCGGACCTGGGCGCCATGTCCGAGCGCGGCTACACCGCCCCCGAGGGCGCTACCGAAACCGCCCTGGCGCAGATTTTCCAGGAGTTGCTGGGCCTGGAGCGCGTGGGTCGCCATGACAGTTTCTTCGAGCTGGGCGGGCATTCCCTGCTGGCCGCACAACTGGTGTCCCGGGTACGGCAACAGTTGGGCGGCGAGCTGATGCTGCGCGAGCTGTTCAGCCATCCCACCGTGGAGGAGCTGGCGCGGGTGGTGGGTCAGCCGCAAACCACCGAGGCCGCGACCATCGGCCAGGTCGACCGCAACGGGCCGCTGGCGTTGTCGTTCGCCCAGCAACGCCTGTGGTTCCTCGACCAGCTCGATTCCGGCGCCGGCAGCGCTTATCACATGCCGGCGGCCTTGCTGCTACGCGGCGATCTTGACCGGGCGGCTCTCAAGGCCGCGCTGGACCGCCTGGTGGCCCGGCATGAAAGCCTGCGCACCACCTTCGAACGCCGTGGCGAACAACCGGTGCAGGTCATCGCCCCGGCGGACTGCGGCTTCATCCTGGCCGAACAGGATCTGCGCGCGCTGCCCTATGAGCAGGCCAGCCTCAGCGCGTCACGCATCGGCAACACCGAGGCCCTGGCGCCGTTCGATCTGAGCCGTGGGCCATTGATTCGTGGACGCCTGCTGCGCCTGGCCGATGACGAACACATCCTGTTGATCACCCAGCACCACATCATCTCCGACGGCTGGTCGGTGGGTGTGCTGGTCAAGGAATTCGCCGCCCTCTACCGGGCCTTCAGCCAGCAGCAACCCGATCCCCTGCCGGCGTTGCCGATCCAATATGCCGACTACGCAGCCTGGCAACACCAGACCTTCGACGGCGAACGGCTCAATCGCCAGGCAGGATTCTGGCGTGAGCATCTGGAAGGCGCGCCGGCGTTGCTGTCCCTGCCCACCGACCGCCCACGTCCGGCGATGCAAAGCTACCGCGGCGGCGACGTTGCGGTGACCATCGCCCCGGCCTTGCGCGAACGCCTGGAGCAGTTCTGCCAGGCACACAACGTCACCCTGTTCATGGCGCTGCTCAGTGCCTGGTCGGTGCTCATGGCGCGCCTGGGCAACGAACGAGACGTGGTCATCGGCGTACCGACGGCCAACCGCAGCCGCACCGAGACCGAAAACCTGATCGGCTTCTTCGTCAACACCCTGGCCCTGCGCGTCGACCTGACGCAGAACCCGAGCGTGGTGCAGTTGCTGGAACAGATCAAACAGACAACCTTGACTGCCTACGAGCATCAGGACATTCCTTTTGAACAGGTCATCGAAGCTGTACAGCCGCCGCGCTCGCTGAGTCACAACCCGCTGTGCCAAGTAGCGCTGTCGCTGAACAATACCCCTGGTGGTGTTGAGTTGGACCTGCCCGGCCTGACTCTGATCCCTGTAGCCCAGGCCCATGAAACTTCACAGTTCGATCTGATGCTGACGCTGGGCAATAACGGCGGAATGCTGGCCGGGGTGATCGAATACGCCACCGACCTGTTCGACCGCCCCACCGTGGAGCGCTTCGCCCAGCATTTCCAGACCCTGCTCGAAGCGATGGTGACGGATGTCGAGCAACCGGCGCTGGCCTTGCCATTGCTCAGCCCGGCACAGCGCCTGGCCTCGCCGGCGGTGCTGCCGCCCAAGGCCGTGTTCAGCCCCGAAGCGTTGATTCATCAGCGCTTCGAACAACTCGCCGCCGTCCAGCCCCAGAACATTGCCCTGGTCTTCGGCGAAACGGAACTGAGTTACCAGGCCCTCAACCGCCGCGCCAACCGCATCGCCCAGGCGCTGCTGGCCCAAGGCGTGCGCCCCGATGATCGGGTCGCCATCCTGGCCCGACGTGGCGTGGAAATGGTCTGCGCGGTACTGGCGGTGCTCAAGGCCGGGGCGGCCTACGTGCCACTGGACCCGGCCTACCCCGCCGAACGGCTCGGCTACCTGCTGGACGACAGCGCCCCGGTAGCACTGCTGGCGCAACCGGACTGCCTCGACGCGCTGCCTGGGCACGCCGTGCCGGTGGTCAGCCTCGACGAAGACCTCGCGGCCGATGACCTGCCAGAGCTGGACCGCAATCCGGACGCCGACGCCCTCGGCCTGACGTCGCGGCACCTGGCCTACGTCATCTACACCTCGGGTTCCACCGGGCTGCCCAAAGGGGTGCTGGTGGAGCACGGCAACGTCGCACGCCTGTTCGACGCCACTGCGCAACTGTTCGACTTCACTCGCAACGACGTCTGGACGCTGTTCCACTCCTTTGCGTTCGACTTCTCGGTCTGGGAAATCTGGGGCGCGCTGAGCTACGGCGGCAAACTGGTGGTGGTCCCGAGCGACGTGGCCCGTTCGCCCGACGACTTCTACGCACTGGTCTGCCAGCAACAGGTGACCGTGCTGAACCAGACCCCGAGCGCGTTCCGCCAGTTCATCGAGGCCCGTGAGCGCAGCGACCTGGAGCACAGCCTGCGGGAGGTGATCTTCGGCGGCGAGGCCCTGGACTTCCGCAGCCTGCGGCCATGGACCGCCCGCACGGCGCTATCCCGCACGCGCCTGGTGAACATGTACGGCATCACCGAGATCACCGTGCACGCCACTTACTACCCGGTCAGCCAGGATGAAATCGACGCGGGCGCGCCAAGCCTGATCGGCCCCCCCCTGCCCGACCTGTGCCTGCGCATTCTCGACGACTATGGGCAACCGGTGCCGGTGGGGGTCAATGGCGAGATCCATATCGGCGGCGCCGGTGTCGCCCGGCATTATCTGAATCGCGATGAGCTGAATGCCGAGCGCTTCATTCCCGACCCGTTCGCGTCACAAGCGGGTGCGCGGCTGTACCGCACCGGCGACGTCGCCCGCTACCGCGCCGACGGCGGCGTGGTCTACGTGGGCCGCAACGACTCGCAGATCAAGATCCGTGGTTTCCGCATCGAGCTGGGGGAAATCGAGGCCCAACTGCTGGCCTGCGCCGAAGTCCGCGAAGCCCTGGTGACCGTGCGCGAAGACCAACCCGGCGACAAGCGCCTGGTGGCGTACCTGATCGCCCATGATGGGGTCGTTGTGGAGTCGTCGGCTTTGCGCAGCCAACTGGCGAGCGTGCTGGCCGAGCACATGCTGCCCAGTGCCTTCGTCACCCTCGCGGCCTGGCCGCTGACCACCAACGGCAAGCTGGACCGCAACGCCCTGCCGGCACCGGACGCCTCCGCCGCCGCGAGCCAGCAGTATGAGGCGCCGCTGGGGACGATCGAAATCACTCTGGCCAATGCCTGGCAGGAACTGCTCGGGCTAGAACGGGTGGGTCGCCAGGACCACTTCTTCGAACTCGGCGGCCATTCCTTCCTGGTCATCAGCCTGATCGAACGTCTGCGCCAGGCCGACCTGCAACTGGACGTGCGCACGGTGTTCTCGGCACCAACCCTCAAGGCCATGGCTGCTGTCCTGGCCGGCGGCAACAACGCGCAACGGGTCGTGCCGGCGAACCTGATCCCCGTTGACTGCACGGCCATCGAACCGCACATGCTGCCGCTGGTGACCCTCAGCCCGCAGGAAATCGAGCAGATTGTCGCCGATGTTCCCGGCGGCGCTGCCAATGTGCAGGACATCTATCCGCTGTCGTCGTTGCAGGAAGGCATCCTGTTCCACCACCTGTTGCAGTCCGAAGGCGATGCCTACCTGATGCGCACGGTGGTGACGTTCAATCGGCGCCAGTTGCTCGATGATTTCCTGGCCGCCGTGCAGGTGGTGATCGATCGCCACGATATCCTGCGCAGCGCCCTGCGCTGGCAGGGCCTGCCGCAGCCGGTGCAGATCGTCCATCGCCAGGCGCAACTGCCGGTGGTGACCCTGGAGTGTTTCCCCGGCGAAGACGCCTTGCAGATCCTGCGTGACACCACCGACACCCATCATCTGCGCCTCGACCTGCAGCGGGCGCCGTTGATCGCCGCGTACATCATCCAGGACGAGCCTCGCGGGCAATGGCTGCTGGCGCTGCTCGACCACCACCTGGTCAGCGATAATGTGACCCTGCGCCTGATCATGCGTGAGATTCAGGCAGTGCTGGCCGGTGAGGCCCACAGCCTGCCGCCGTCCCAGCCGTACCGCAACTTCATCGCCCAGGCTGCCAGCGTGCCCCAGTCCGGGCACGAAGCCTACTTTCGACGCTTGCTGGCCGATGTCGACACCACCACTGCGCCTTACGGGATGCTGGATGTCCGCGGCAGCGGCGTCGGGATCCAACGCTCGGTCAAGTATCTGAGCGACGAACTCAGCGCCCGGATTCGCCACACGGCGCGCCGGCAAGGAGTGCCGACCTCGGTGCTGTTCCATGCAGCGTGGGGCCTGGTGGTAGCCGCGACCAGCGGCCGCGACGACGGGATTTTCGGCACGGTGCTGTCGGGTCGCTCCCAAGGCACCGCCGGCGCCGACCATGCGTTGGGCATGTTCATCAACACCTTGCCGATGCGCATCCGCTTGCAGCAGCACACCGTCAGCGACATCGTCCATGACGCCTACCAGCAACTGAGCGAACTGCTGACCCACGAACAGGCCTCCCTGGCCCTGGCCCAGCGTTGCAGCGCGGTGGACGCTTCGTTGCCGCTGTTCACGGTGATCCTCAACTGCCGTCATGGCGACCTGGTGAACGCTTCCGGGGAAAATGTCGAGGACATGGGCGAGCACGAAGGCATGCACTTCATCGCCTCGGAAACCCGCACCAACTACCCCATCGAAATCGCCGTGGCGAATGTGGCTGACGGCTTCTCGCTGACGGCTCAATCCATCACTGGCATCGATCCGCAACGCATCGCCGCCTATCTTGGCCAAGCCGTGGCTGCATTGGTGGATGCCCTCGAGCAGTCGCCGGAACGCCTCGCCAGCAGCCTCGACGTAGTGCCCGCCAGCGAACGCCAGTTGCTGCTTGAGGACTTCAACCGCACCGCCAGCGATTTCGGTGCGGCGCAACCGATCCACCAGCTGTTCGAAGCCCAGGTGCAGGCCAACCCTGACGCGGTGGCCCTGGTCTGCGAAGACCGCCAGTTGAGCTATCGCCAGCTCAATCGCCGCGCCAACCACCTGGCCCGGCAGTTGCTCGACCTTGGCGTGCAACCCGATCAGCGCGTGGCGATCTGTGCCGAGCGCAGCCTGGAGATGATCGTTGGCCTGTTGGGCGTGCTCAAGGCCGGCGCGGCCTACGTGCCCATCGACCCGGCTCACCCGGCGGAGCGCATGGCGTTCATGCTGGCTGACAGTCAACCCCAGGTACTGTTGACCCAATCGGCGCTGTCCCTGCCGTCCGGGGAGCTGCCAGTATTGCTGCTGGACATCGTGGAATCGTTGCAAGCGGCGGACGATGCGGCTTTCGATAGCAACCCACAGGTAGCGGGCCTGACCGCGGACCATCTGGCCTACGTGATCTACACCTCCGGCTCCACCGGCCAGTCCAAAGGCGTGATGGTCGAGCACCGTTCGGTGTTCAACTTCTGGCACGTGCTGACCCGCACCACCCACCAGCACTGCCCGACCCCGGCTACCGTGGCCCTGAACGCTGGGTTCTTCTTCGACATGTCGATCAAGGGCATCTCCCAGCTGTTCTCCGGCCACCGCCTGGTGATCATCCCGCAACTGATCCGCGCCAGCGGCAGCGAGTTACTGGATTTCCTCGAACAGCACCAGGTGCATGCCTTCGACTCCACCCCGTCGCAGCTCGATACTCTGCTCGCCGCCGGTCTGCTGGAGCGTCAGAGCTACCAACCGGTCAGCGTGTTGCTGGGGGGCGAGGCGATCAACGCCGCCACCTGGGAGAAGCTGCGCAACTGCCAGAGCATCCGTTTCTACAACATGTACGGCCCCACCGAGTGCACGGTGGACGCCACCATCGACCTGATCCGTGACCTGGGTGAAAGGCCGAGCATCGGCCGGCCGTTTGCCAACGTCCAGGTCCACGTGCTGGATGCGCGAGGTGAGCCAGCGCCGCTGGGCGTCGCCGGGGAAATCCACATCGGCGGTGTTGGTGTGGCCCGGGGTTATTTGAACCGGCCGGAGCTGAGCGCCGAGCGCTTCATGGCCGATCCGTTCAGCCTTGAGCCGAACGCACGCCTGTACAAGACCGGCGACCTCGGTCGCTGGTTGGCCGACGGTACGCTGGAGTACCTGGGGCGTAACGACTTCCAGGTGAAGATCCGTGGCTTCCGGATCGAGTTGGGCGAGATCGAGAATGCCCTGGTGGCCTGCCCGGGTATCCGCGAAGCCGTAGTGATCGCCCGTGAGGACAGCCAGGGCGACGCGGAGAACAAACGCCTGGTCGCCTACGTCTGCGGCGAGCCGGTCCCGGCCGAGCAATTGCGCAGCACGCTGTTGAGTGGCCTGCCCGAGTACATGGTGCCCAGCGCCTTTGTGCACCTGGACGCCTTGCCCCTGACCGCCAACGGCAAGCTCGACCGCCGCGCCCTGCCCGAACCGGGCCAGGAGTCCCTCGCCAGCAAAGCCTACGAGGCGCCGCTGGGGGATACCGAGATCGCCATTGCCGAGATCTGGAAAGGCCTGCTGCACCTGGATCAGGTCGGCCGTCACGATGGCTTCCTCGAACTGGGCGGCCACTCGTTGCTCGCCGTGCAGTTGCTCTCGCGGCTGCGCCGCAAACTGGGCGCGCGGATCACCCTGCGCGAACTGTTTGACGCACCGACCGTGCGTGGCCTCGCCGCGCTGGTCCACAGCGCGTCGCCCAACGAGGCGGCATCGATTCCACTGGCCAATCGCTCAGGCCGCCTGCCGTTGTCCTTCTCCCAGCAACGGCTGTGGTTCCTCGATCACCTGGACCACGCCGCTGGCGCCGCCTACCACCTGCCCCTGGCCTTGCGCCTGACGGGTTCGCTGGACAAGGCGGCCTTGCAGGCGACCCTCGATCGTCTGGTGGCGCGTCATGAAACCCTGCGCACCCGTTTCGAGCTGGTGGACGGCGAGCCGGTGCAGAAGATCGCCCCGGCCGACTACCGCTTCCAGTTGGAACAACAGGACCTGCGCTCGATGCCGGCCGACGAACGCTCGATCACCCTGAAGCGCCTCGGCCAGGTCAACGCCACGCAGCTGTTCGACCTGAACCAGGGGCCGTTGATGCGCGGCCACCTGGTGCAACTGGCGGACGAGGAGCATGTGCTGTTCATGACCTTGCACCACATCGTCTCCGACGGTTGGTCCAACAGCGTCCTGGCCCGTGAGGTGAGCGTACTCTACAGCGCCTTCGCCCAAGGCCAGAAAGACCCGTTGCCGCCACTGGCGCTGCAATACGTGGACTACGCCGCCTGGCAGCGCAAATCCCTCGAAGGCCCGGCCTTGCAGGCGCAGATCGACTTCTGGCGGCAACATCTGGAAGGCGCGCCCGCGCTGTTGAACCTGCCGCTGGATCGCCCGCGTCCGGCGATACAGAGCTATGCCGGCGGCATTGTCGACTATGCCTTTTCAGTGTCCCTCAGCGCCGAGCTGCGGGCCTTCAGCCAGGCCCAGGGCAGCACGCTGTTCATGGTGCTGCTGGCCGGCTGGTCGGTGTTGATGAGCCACCTGAGCGGCCAACACGATGTGGTGGTCGGCACGCCAGTGGCCAACCGTCAGCGTCCGGAGCTGGAGGCGTTGATCGGCTTCTTCGCCAACACCCTGGCGTTGCGGGTCGACACCGGGCGCGACAGCCGTGTCGACGAGTTGCTGGCGCGGATCAAGGACCAGACCCTGGCAGCCTACAGTCACCAGGACCTGCCGTTCGAGCAAGTGGTCAGTGCGCTGCAACCGACTCGCAGCATGAGCCACAGCCCGCTGTTCCAGGTGATGTTGAGCCTGAACAACACGCCCCCGGCACCGCTGCAACTGCCGGGGCTCGCGGTGCAAACCCTGGAAAGTCCGCACAACACCACCCAGTTCGACCTGTCGCTGTCGCTGATCGACAATGGCGAGCGCATCGGCGGCAGCCTGCAATATGCCAACGATCTGTTCGACCGGGAGACCGTGCAGAACATTGCCGAGCTGTTCGCCAAGGTGCTGGAAAACCTGGTGACCGATCCACGACAATCCATCGGCCAACTGCTGGAAAGCACCCCGCCGCTGGTGCGCTCGGTCACCGCCGTGACCTCACCGACCAGCACCGAAGACAACCCGGTCCCAGCCTTGCCTTACGAAGCGCCTCGGGGCGATACCGAAATCGCCATCGCGGCGCTCTGGCAGGATCTGTTCAAACAGGAGCGCATCAGCCGTCACGATGACTTTTTCAGCCTCGGCGGTATTTCGTTGATGGCGGTGCAGATGGCGTCACGTCTGCGCAAGGTGCTCGGCAAGCCCATCGCCGTGCGCGACCTGTTTGTCGAACCGACCATTGCCGGCTTCGCCAGGACCCTCGATGGGCAGGCCCGGCCGGGCGCCAACAGCAATCTGGTGCCGATCCGTCGCAGCGGTTCCCAGCGGCCGCTGTACCTGGTGCATCCACTCGGTGGCGAGGTGCAATACGCCCGGGACCTGGCGCCGTCGCTGGATCCCCAGGTGCCGGTCTATGGCCTGGCCGCCAGTGGCCTGGTGGCGGGAGAAGCGCCGCTGTCGGATGTGCCGTCCATGGCGACGCGTTACCTGGCGGGCATCCGTCAGGTCCAACCGCAAGGGCCGTACCGGATTGCCGGTTGGTCGGCTGGTGGGCTGATCGCCTATGAAATGGCCCGTCAGTTGTTGGCCGCTGGTGAGATCGTGGAATTCCTCGGCATCATCGACGCGTCAGCACGGCCTGATCCGGTGCCGACGCAAGCGCTGAGCGAAGCGCAGTTCCTGATGGCCTGGCTGCCCGAACAGATCGCCCCCGACCTGCTCGGACAATTGTCAGAGCTGGCGCAACACTCGGCCATCGATGCGATGCTGACACTGTGCATCAGCCACCGCCTGTTACCGGAGGAACTGCCCCACGACATCGACGCCGCCCTGCTGCGCACCCACCTGGGGGTGGCCTATGCGATGCGGCAGGCCATCGGCGCCTATGTCAGCCCACCGAGCCCGCTCGAGGTATCGCTGTTCACCGCGAGCGAACAGCACCGCGACGACCCGACCCTGGGCTGGCGCGGGTTGCTCAATGAGCAGGTCAGCGTGACCGCCCTTCCCGGCAACCACAACACCCTGGTCAAGGCCCCTCATGTGGCCAGGCTCGGCGAGGCAATGTCCCAGGCATTGAAGGCTCGCGCGGTGTCATAGGGTAGAGGTGGGTCAGTCAACTCGATGTTGGCTGACCTACCGCTATCGCGAGCAGGCTCGCTCCCACATTGGATTCGGGGTGTACGCAGTACTTGTACATGCCACCAACCCTGTGGGAGCGAGCCTGCTCGCGATGGCGGCGGCACATTCGACACTGATGCCAGCTGACCCACCGCTATCGCGAGCAGGCTCGCTCCCACATTGGATTCGGGGTGTACGCAGTACTTGTATATGCCACCAAACCCTGTGGGAGCCTGCTGCGACTACCAGCCGTCGAGTGTCCCCGTTTTCCGCCACAGACTTTTGCTCCCTGCCCATGCCTAATGCCCCCCGACAGGCTGAATCGTTTTAGTGGACGGAGTTCACGGACGGAGTCTCTGATTGTTGCTGATCAGGGTGGCCTACCACCGCAGGATCACTCTGGAGGGAACCTTATGCATGTGATCATTACGGCCGTCGGCTCAGCCGGTGACGTTCATCCATTTGTCGGGATCGGCCGCACGCTCCTGGCGCGCGGGTACCGGGTCACGTTTTGCGCCAGCGCGGCGTTCGCGCCGTTGATCGAGCGCTGTGGTTTCAACTTCTTGCCATTGGGCACCCGTGAGGAATACGAAGAGGTCATGGCCGACCCCGCGCTGTGGCATCCGCGCACGTCGCTGCCGACCCTCTGGAAAACCATCGCCAGCACCCTGCGCGAACAGTATCGACTGCTGGAACAGGCCTGCGACGACGAGACTGTCATGCTGGGGTCCCTGTGGGCATTTTCCGCGCGTCTGCTACAGGAAAAACACGGTATCCCACTGGTCACCGCGCAGGTCTCGCCGTTCGGTTTCTGGTCGGCCGCCGCCCCCTCGACCCATCCACCAGGCGCCAACCTGCCGGCCTTCGTGCCGTATCCCGTGAAACGGCTGCTGCTGGGAGTGATCGAACGAGCATTTCTCGACCGGGTCATGGCACCGGAACTCAACAGTTTCCGCAGTGAACTGGGGCTGCCGCCGACCAAACGCATCATCAGCCAGTGGATTTCCTCGCCTGATCGGGTATTGGGCTTGTTTCCGGACTGGTTCGCCCCGGTGCAACATGACTGGCCCACCCAGACCGTCCTGACCGGGTTCCCGTTGTTCGACGAATCAGGTTTCCAACCGATCGATGCCGAACTGGAAGACTTCTTGAACGAAGCATCACCGGTGGTGTTCACCCCCGGTTCGACCATGGTCAATGGCGAGCAGTACTTCACCGCGGCGGTCGAGGCCCTGAAATTGACCAACCGCCGCGGCGTGTTCCTGACCAGTCAGCCGGTGGACCCGACGGTGTCCAGCGAAGGCAGGATCCTGGTACGGCGCTACGTGCCGATGAGTCGCATCCTGCCCCACAGCGCAGCGCTGGTACACCACGGCGGCGTCGGGACCACGGCCCTGGCCATGGCGACCGGCGTTCCACAGATCGCCACGCCATTTGCTCATGACCAGTTCGACAACGCTGCACGGATGGAGCGCCTGGGCTGTGGTGTGCGAGTCTTCCCGCCCGCCTCCGCCGAGTCGCTGGCCGCAGCGCTGGACAAGGTCTTGAACAGCCAGGAGGTGCGCGCCAGTTGCGAGCGCTATCGCACGCTGATCCCAAGTGGTGACAGCGCCAGTGAAGCGGCAGCGCTACAGATCGAGGCACTCGCCCGCACAGCCAGGTCACGGGCCGCGTAACGCAGGCCACTCGCGTAATCAAGGATGAACCAGTCACCTACAGGAGAACGCCAGCCGTTTTCCTGTCGGGCTTTGCAAAGGACGACGAACATGGACGTGCTCTACCCGCTTACCGCCCCGCAGTTGGACATCTGGCTGGACCAAGTGCTGCACGGCGACAGCCCGCTGTACAACATCGGCGGGTATGCCTGCATCAACGGCCCGGTCGACGCCGCAAGGCTGAAGCAGGCGATTGACCAGGTGATCAGTCGCCACGACGCCTTGCGCATTCAACTGGTGCCCGGCTCGGCGGAGCATCCCCTGCCGCGGCAACGCTTCCTGGAGTCAGCCAGCGCACCGTTGACCCTGCACGATGTATCGGCAGAGGCCGATCCGCGGGCCAGTGCCCTGGCCTTGTTGCAAGTCAACCTGCAAACACCGTTTTCCTTCGAGGGTGGACTGCTGTTTCGCACGGACCTGATCAAGCTTCGCGAAGACCTCCACTACTTTTTCGTCAACTGCCACCATCTGGTCATCGACGGCTGGTCCTTCGCCATGATCGGCCGGGCGATCAGCGAAACGTATACCGCCGCACAGGACCCGACGGAAGCGCCGATGCCGGCGCCGACCTACCGGGCGTATGTCGAGCAGCAGAAAAACCACAAGGACTCACCTTCGTTCCAGCGTCAGCGCCAGTACTGGCTGGACAAATACTGCAACGTGCCCGAACCCTTGCTCGCGCCCCGTCATCCGGGTCGATTCGAGCAACGCCTGGTCCCCAGCCAGAACCACGCCTGGCGCTTGCCGCGTGCGCTCTACAATCGTCTCGGTGAGTGGGCCAAGGCCTGCGGACAGGCGACGGTCTTCCACGCCATGCTGGGCCTGCTTTACGCCTACTTCGCACGGGTGACACAACGCGATGACATCGTGATCGGCATGCCGATCCTCAACCGTGCCAATGCCGCGCACAAGGCCACGGTCGGCCTGTTCGTCGGCATGAGCCCGGTACGCCTCAGCCTGGGCACCGAACTGAGTTTCGGTGAGCTGGTGGCCCGGATCGCCCTGACACTCAAGCAGGACTATCGCCATCAACGCTATCCCTTGAGCGAACTGAACCGTGAGTTGGGCTTGCAGAACGAGGGCCGGCGGCAACTGTTCGACCTGGTGGTGTCCTACGAACAAGACCAGGACACCTGGTACGGCTCGGCCCCCGCCCAGCCGGTCAAGCTCAGCAACGGCTACGAACAGATGCCCCTGGCGATGCACATCCGCGAATCCGCGCCGGACGACGATGTGTGGATGCATTTCATCTACAACGAGGCCTGGTTCGACCAGGCGCAGATCGAGGCGTTGCAACAGCGCTTCATGCACGTGCTGCAATGCGTGGTCGACGATTTCGAGGTGCCGGTCAACGCCCTCGATATCATGCCTGCTGCCGAGCGCAACCAGGTGGCGGATGAATGGAACCACACCCCGGTCGACTACCCCAGGGATGTGCTGCTCCATCAACTGATCGAAACCCAGGTCGCCGCGTGCCCCGAAGCCATCGCGGTACGCTTCGAAGACCGGACCCTGACCTATGACGAACTGAACCGCCGGGCCAATCAGGTGGCCCATGCCCTGCTCGAAACAGGTATTGGCCCGGACGCACGGGTCGCCATCTGCCTGGAACGCAGCCTGGAAATGGTGGTGGGTCTGCTGGGCATTCTCAAGGCGGGCGGCGCCTACGTGCCCCTGGACCCGGGGTATCCCGCCGACCGCTTGAGCCACATGCTGAGCGACAGTGCCCCCAGCGCGCTGATCACCCGCAGCGTTTTACTCACCAGCCTGCCCACCGTGACGACGCCGGTACTGTGCCTGGACACAGACCTTACGCACCTGTGCCGCCAACCGCAGCACAACCCGGACCCCGTCGCGCTGGGATTGACGCCTCGGCACCTGGCCTACGTGATCTACACCTCCGGCTCCACCGGCCTGCCCAAAGGTGTGATGAACCAGCATGACGGGGTGGTCAACCGACTGCTCTGGGCCCGCGATGCCTATCAGGTGGATGAGCATAGCCGCGTCCTGCAAAAAACCCCGTTCAGTTTCGACGTGTCCGTCTGGGAGTTTTTCCTGCCGTTACTGAGCGGCGCGCAACTGGTGGTCGCCGCGCCCGGCGGGCATCAGGATCCGCGCTACCTGATGGACATCATGGCGAGCGCCGGCATCACCCTGCTGCATTTCGTGCCGTCGATGCTGCAAGTCTTCCTCGATCAGGTCACAGCGCAACAATTGCCAGACCTGCGAAAAGTCCTGTGCAGCGGCGAAGCCTTGCCTTATGCCTTGCAGACGCGTTTTTTCGAACGCCTGCCGGGGGTACAGTTGCACAACCTCTATGGTCCCACCGAGGCGGCCATTGACGTGACGGCCTGGCATTGCCGAGCCGATGTGCATCCGGGCATCGTCCCGATTGGCCGACCGATCGCCAACACCCAGCTGTACGTCCTCGACGCCCACCTGCAATTGTTGCCGCCGGGCATTGCCGGCGAGCTTCACATCGGCGGCATCGGGGTCGCACGGGGCTACTTGAACCGTGGGCAACTGACCGCCGAGCGGTTTATCCGCGACCCGTTCCAGGCCGACCCGCAAGCACGCCTGTACAAGACCGGCGACCTGGGGCGCTGGTTGCCCGACGGCAGCATCGAATACCTGGGGCGCAACGATTTCCAGGTGAAGATCCGTGGCCTGCGCATCGAACTCGGTGAGATCGAAGCGCGCCTGGCGGCTTGTGAAGGCGTCAAGGAAGTCGTGGTCATTGCGCGCCAGGAAACCGAAGGCGATGCCTGCCTCAGTGCCTATCTGGTGGGCGAGCCCGGCTGCGTGCTGTCACCCCAGGTCCTGAATGCAACCTTGCGCCAGCAAGTACCCGACTACATGGTGCCCAGGCACCTGATCCAGCTCGAACAATTGCCCTTGAACGCCAACGGCAAGCTCGACCGCAAGGCCTTGCCGGAACCTGCGCAAGCCTTCGGCAGCACCGACGCGACGGCGCCGCGCAACGCCCTGGAGCAGACATTGGCCGAGCTCTGGGCGGACAATCTGCAACGCCCCGTGCCAGGCGTCCACGACAACTACTTCATGCTCGGCGGCGACTCCCTGAAAGTCATCCACTTGCAGATCAAGGCCCGTGAACAAGGACTTGCCCTGACCCTGGCGCAGGTCTACCAGCACCCGACCATCGCTGAACTGGCTCAAAGCCTGAAGGCGCAAGCCGCCGCGTCGCCGGAGCTGTTGCCCTCGCCCCATGTGGCGCCGTTCGCCCAGGTGCCGGAGGCGATCCGCCTGGCCAGCGAAGGTGAATTCGAGGACGTGTTCGCGGCCTCGCAATTGCAGGTCGGGATGATCTACCACTCGATGATGCACCCGGACTCGGCGATCTATCACGACATCTTCCGCTACCGCCTGCGCCTGCGCTGGGACCCAGTTGCCTGGGACCGGGCGTGTCGTGCCTTGATCCACCGCCATCCGGCGTTGCGCATGTCGTTCGACATCGGCCATGCCGAAACCCCGATGGCCCGGGTGCACGCCAATGTCGAACCACTGGTGCAGGTCATCGACGCGGTGTCACTGAGCCCAGATGCACGGGGCCAAGCGATTGCCGCCTACGTAGAGGAGCGCAAGCGTTACCGCGAGGACTGGCAACGGGCGCCGCTGTATCAGTTCTGTGTGTTTGTCGCGGCCGAGGAAATCGACCTGGTGTTGAGTTTCCACCATGCGATTCTCGACGGCTGGAGCGTCGCCACCCTGATGCGTGACCTGATCACGCTCTACACTTCGGCACCCGGTACACAGGCATTGCCTGTGCTGACGACCACGCCGGCCGACTTCATCGCCCTGGAGCTGGAAGCCACGGCATCCGAGGTCCACCGTAACTTCTGGAACGACTACCTACGCGACGCGCCGGCCGCCTCCATGACCAGTTGGGTCGCCGTGGTTGCCCCCGACCCGACACCGCATCGCTCGGCCTGGCGGGAACTGCCCCCGGCAGACCTGGCACGGCTCGAAGCGTTCTGCCGCGCCCATGACCTGCCGTTGCGCGCCGTGCTGCTGGCGGCCCACGGTTTCGCCCAAGCCATCCTGTCCAACCAGAACGAAGTGCTGTGTGGCGTCATCAGCCATGGCCGTCCGGAATTCGAGGACGCGGCCTCGGTGCTGGGCCTGTTCCTCAATACCTTGCCCATCCGCTTCAGCACCCAGGGCCGCAATTGGCTTGAAGTGATCCGCGCCCTGATTGCCGAGGAACAGCAGGTATTCCCTCACCGCCGTTATCCGTTCGCACTGATCCATCGCGAAACCGCCGTCGCCCTGGACGTGGTGTTCAACTACGTCGACTTCTATGTGCTCAAGGACATGCTGACGCAGGACCAGGAAATCCTCACCGAATGGGACACCACGGAAGCCAGCAACTATGACCTGCTGACCACGATGGGGCGCCATCCGGCCAATGGTTCGCTGACGCTGAAAATGGACTATTGCACGGCGCGGGTCGCCACCAGCCAGGTCGAGGCCTACGCCGATTACCTGTTGCGCACCCTTGAACTGATGATCGCCGGGCCCGGTTCCGCGCCGAGCCTACCGGCCTGGCTGCCCGACCCCGACCAAGCCATGCCGACGGCGGTCAGCGCAATGCCCCATGACAATCTGTCGACCTTGTTGCTGGACAGCCTGGCGCGCCACGGCGAACAGACCGCCGTGAGTTTCGAGCAGACCCGCCTGTCCTACCGTCAACTGAGCGACAGCTGCGCGCAGTTGGTGAGTTGGCTGCACCGGCAGGGTATCGGTCAGGGCGATCGGGTGGCGATCATGATGCCCCGCTCGCCCGAACTGATCGTCGCCCTGCTCGGCGTCGTGCAGGCCGGCGCGGCGTATGTGCCGATTGACCTGAGTTACCCCGATGAACGTATCCGCCTGATTCTTGAAGACGCCCAGCCGAGCCTGCTGCTGTTCGCCGATGCATCGGCGAACCTGGCGACCACCCTGGCCGGCCAGACGGTCAAGTGGCATTGGAATGAGGTGGCCGCCGGGTTCGACGACGATCTGGCGCGCAGCCACGCGCTGGTCGCCACCATTGCCGCCGGCATTGCCGGCGAGGATAACGCCTACCTGCTCTATACCTCGGGCTCGACGGGACGTCCCAAGGGCGTGGCCATGCCGCACCGTGCACTGACCAATCTGGTGCTCTGGCAGAACCGCCAGCAGGACGTCGACATACCGTTGAAGACCCTGCAGTACTCGCCCATTTCGTTCGACGTCTCGTTCCAGGAAATTTTCTCCACCCTGTGCTGCGGTGCAGAGCTGGCGATGATCGACGAAGGGCTACGCTATGACTTCATCCGGCTGCTGAAATTTATCCAGGTGCAGGACATCAATCGGCTGTTCCTGCCCTACGTCGCCTTTCAGGGGCTGGCCGAAGTCGCCCAGCAGCTTGCGCTCCGCCCCGTCTCCCTGCGCCAGATCAGCGTGGCCGGCGAGCAGCTGAAAATCACCGCCGAAATCCGCAGCCTGCTGGATGGCCTGGGCGATTGCCGGGTGGAAAACCACTACGGTCCAACCGAAGCCCATGTGGTCACGCGCTTGAGACTGCAAGGCGCCACGGCGTCCTGGCCGAGCATGCCGCCGATTGGCGCGCCCATCGATGGGGTCCGCATGCATGTCCTGGATGCAACGGGCAACGCCTGCCCGGTCGGGGTCACCGGAGACCTGTTCATCGAAGGCGTCTGCCTTGCGAACGGCTACTGGAATCGACCGGACCTGACTGACGAGCGCTTCATCTATCGCCAGTTGGACGGCAAGACCCGGCGCCTTTATGAAACCGGCGACATCGGCTTCTACCTGCCTTCGGGCGATCTCGTCTACCAGGGCCGCAGCGATGCGCAGGTGAAGATCCGCGGCTATCGCGTCGAACTGGGGGAAATCGAGGTGGCCATGCTCGGCTCCAGCCGCTTCGGCGCCGACATCCAACAGGTGGCGGTCATCGACAAGGCGGCAGCGGATGGCAGTCGCTACCTGGTGGGCTTCGTCCAGGCCATGCCGGGCCGCGAGCCGGACCTGGACCAGCTCAAGGCCGAAATGCGCCTGGCGCTGCCCGACTACATGGTGCCGAACAGCCTGGTCGGCATCGCACGGATCCCCCTTGGCCCCACCGGCAAGATCGACCGTCGGCAACTACAGAAGGTCGAGGTACAGACCACCCTGCTGCGCCCGTTCACCGCACCCAGGAATGCCACCGAGGACCTGTTGCAAGCCTATTGGCAAGAGGCCCTGGGCCTGGAGGACGTCAGCGTGCACGACAACTTCTTCGAACTCGGCGGCAATTCGCTCAAGGCCGTGCAACTGGTCGCCATGCTGACCCGGCACCAGGGCCTGGCACCGTCCTTGTCCGACTTCATCCAGGCCCCGACCATTGCCGAGTTCACCCAGGTGTTGCAGCGGACCGACGCCGCGCCTTGCGACACCGGTGCGCTGGTGGATTTCAAGAATGCCAGTCGGGCGCCGACGCTGTTCCTGGTCCACCCCATCGGCGGGCATGTGTTGTGCTACGCCGCACTCGCCCGGAGGCTCAAGGACCAGGTCCATCTCTACGCACTGCAAGCACCGGGGACCTGGGATGCCCGTGAACCGCTGCAATCGGTGCAGGCCCAGGCCGTGTGCTACGCGGATGCCATCGAACAAGTCGCGCCCCAGGGCCCGCTGAACATTGGTGGCTGGTCCTATGGCGGCATCGTCGCCTATGAACTGGCGAGCGAGTTGCGCCGGCGCGGACGGCGCCTGCACAACGTGTTCCTGCTGGACACCATCGTGCGCGTCAGGCAGGGCGAGGTCCGGATAGAACGCAGCGAGTTCATGAACTGGTTCATGTGGGAATTGCTCAGCGGCGACGGTCAGAAGGAATACGACTACCAGGCCCTGGACTTCTCTTGCATGACCGACACGGACGCCTTCGACGCGATCAAGCGGCATGGCATCGAGCAAGGCATTTTCGACAACAACATCACCCGGTCGACCTTGAATCAACTGTTCCAGGTGTTCCATGCCAACTGGCAATCGCTGCTGGACTATCGCTTCCCGCCGCTGGACTTGCCGATCACGCTGTTCGCCGCGGATGTCGAACTGCCCGACGTGCTGCAAGCCCCCCATGAATTGGTGGGCACTGCCTTTCACGATCCGTATCGCGGCTGGCGGACGATCGCGCCCCAGGTGCAGCGGGTGGCCGTGGAAGGCGACCATCTGAGCATGATGCGCGAGCCGTACATCGAGCGGGTCGGCGACATCATCCGCTCACGAATGGACGCGGCCCGGGCCGCACATACGGGCTCCTTAGCGGCGTTGGCCTAGCTGCCCACGGAATCAACCGGGATTGAATATCTGCTGGCTTGTAGGAGCTGTCGAGCGCAGCGAGGCTGCGATCTTTCCCCTGACCATTGAGTCCAGAGTGAACACAGGCTTCACCAGCGCCTACAGAGCAACAGGGCAGTGCGACGTTTCGCTACCCCCCCTAGCCACAATGCCCCATACAAACCTCAAGCGAACAGCACCACGAAACAGGTGAAACCAACATGACACAACCCAGGAAAGCCATCGTGGCGGGCGCCGGTATCGGTGGACTGACCGCAGCCATTGCCCTGCAACGAGCGGGCTGGCAGGTCAAGGTCTTCGAAGCGGCCCAGACGCTGCGCACCGGCGGCACCGGCTTGTCCATCATGGCCAATGCCATGGCGGCGCTGCATTCGATCGACGCCCACGTTCCGGTGGAACAGGCGGGCCAGGCGATCCGGCAGTTTTTCTTCAAGAAGCACAACGGCGAGCCCATCACCCGCATGCCGATCCACGAGATCGGCGAGCAACTCGGCCACCCGAACGTGAATATCCAACGGCCGTTGCTGCTGCGCGCCCTGGCGCAGCAGCTCGCACCCGACAGTCTGGTGACCGGCTTGCGTTGCGCGGGCTACAGCCATCGCCCGGATGGCGTGGCGGTACAGTTCGAAGACGGCAGCAGCCATGAGGCGGACCTGTTGATCGGCGCCGATGGCCTGAACTCGGTTATCCGCCAGCAGATGCTCGGCGAGACGGCTACCCGCCCTTCGGGCTATATCGCCTGGCTGGCGGTCACGCCCTTGCGCCATCCGGTGATGACCGAGGGTTACGTGGCGCATTACTGGGGGCGCGGCAAGCGGTTCGGGCTGTGTGACGTAGGGGATGGCCACGCGTATTGGTGGGGAACCTGCAACCGTGCCAATGCGGCGGATGACGCCTTGAACGTCAGTAAACAGGAAGTGCTCGGCGCCTATGCCGGCTGGGCCCCGGAAGTCGTTGCGGCCATCGAGGCCACGCCCGAGAGCGCCTTGCTGAAAATGCACGCCCGGGATCGTCACCCCGTGAAGCAATGCTGTGATGGACATGTGGTGCTGTTGGGCGATGCGGCTCATCCGATGCTGCCCAGCCTGGGCCAGGGTGCTGCACAAGCCATTGAAGATGCCGTGGTGCTTGCCGATTGCCTGGCGCAGACGCCGGACCTTCGCAGCGCGCTGGCACGCTACCAGGCGCATCGACTCCCCCGGGCCAACGGTATCGTCAATGCCGCACGCTTCATGAGCGGCATCGAACAGGCCGAGTCGGCATTCGCCTGCTGGGCCCGGGAATGGTACTTCCGCCTGACGCCCCAGAGCAGCTGGCGCAAAAAGAACCTCGACATTCTGTCGTTCAAGCGCGGCATACAACCGGCTGCAGCCTACGTCAATGACTGAAACCGACTCACGCATAGACAAAAAACAAAAAAAATTCAAAAATAGGGGACGCCCTACAAATCTGGAACTTTAATTCTGGACGTTCCTTCAGGAAAAAAGCCCTATCGGGACGTTGAAAATCAGACGCAGGAACCGCCAAACGATCCAGGCATCTCTGTAACCTCATGTTTTATATTGAAAATTAAAAAAAAATCCGAACAAGCTGGATGTCCATACGGCCCTAAGGGTTTTGTGAGGGAGACGTTTTCGCCGAGAATCGTCAGCTAGGACTGGGCCGTAGGACTGTCCCTGTTTTCCCTTACAGACTTTTCCTACATGAGAATGCTTAATAGTTCCTACCGGCTGAATCGTTTTTCAGGTGAATGGATTCACAGGTGATTTTGATCCTCAGGTCTTAAATCCAGAAAAGGCTTCGGCATTTTAGGAAGCGGTCGGATTTTTCTCCGTCGACGGTCACTGAGATGCAAAGCAGTTTCAATATGCAGGATAAGCATATGAATCGACATGCGGTTTTTGGAGGTGCGCAGAACACGCACATCTACGCGGAGCTAGGAAAGCTGATTTCAAGTGTCGGACACGAGAGTTTCTTGACCAACATGCACCAACTGATCGAAACATCGGTGCCTGTCAGTCGGCTCGAACTGAGTGAATGGACCATTGACGATGCCCAGGCGACGGTCCTCGACGTGCAGTTGCTCGGGGATGCGGGTCTGCCGAAGGGCCCGCAGATGCAATCGGTCTGCCCTACCACTGCGATACAGCGCAACGACCACCCCCTGGTAAGGCGGGTGCTGGAAGTAGACGACGCCCTGCTGATCCATCTGGGCGCACGGATGAAAAACGAAAAGGATAACAACTGCCTGGGGACTTCCCATCAATGCAGCCTGATTTCGCGCAAAGGCAATCGTCGTTGCGTGATCTCGTTGCATCGCCCCCAGGCACAGCGTGACTTTTCCCTCCAGGAACTGTCCTTTTTGAAATACCTCTCCGAGACGCTGCTACCGCTGGGGGAGCGCCACGCCCACCTCAATCGGCAGTCCTGCATCAGGAGTCCGGGCAGCGCCACGCCTCATTCGCTGAACATCGCTGACCAGACGCAGCTGCAACGAGATTTCGATGAACGGCTGAGCCCTTGTGACGTGACCCTTTCGGTGCGGGAAAAAGAGGTCTGCCTGGGACTCCTGGCAGGCGGTACCGTCCCGGAAATCGCGGAAAAGCTGCAGGTCAAGAACAGTTCCATCGAAACCTACCTCAAACGCGCCGCCGCCAAGCTTGGCGTCAGCGGACGGCATGGGCTGGCGAAATGGATGATCGGATCCTGATCCTCCGGCACGGGCGAGCACGGATCCAACCGAACCCTCCTGCCCGTGCCACCGGGGCCTGGCAGGCATCACGATGAGACAGGTCGATGCATAAACTCCTGAGCCCCATGACGGCCGCGACACTCCTGCTCGGCGGTTGCTCGCTGATCCCGGACTACCAGCGCCCCGATCCCCCCGTCGCCGCGCAATACCCCCAGACGTCCGCCTACGCCCCGGCCCTGTCGGGACCCGCGGCGGCCGATCAGGGCTGGCGAGACCAGTTCCGTGATCCGGCGCTGCAACAACTCATCGAAAGCGCCTTGATCAACAACCGCGACCTGCGCGTGGCGGCGCTGAACGTCGAGGCCTATCAGGCGCAGTACCGGATCCAGCGCGCGGACCTCTTCCCGGCCATCAGCGCCAACGGCACCGGCTCGCGCCAACGACTGCCCGGCAGCCTGACGCAAACCGGCCAGCCGGCGATCAGCAGCTCGTATTCCGCCACGCTGGGCATCAGTTCCTATGAGCTGGACCTGTTCGGACGTATACGCAGCCTCAGCGACCAGGCTTCGCTCATTTATCTGTCCAGCGAAGAAGCCCGTCGCAGTACCCAGTTGAGCCTGGTGGGCAGTGTCGCCAGTGCCTACCTGACCTGGCGTGCCGATCAGGAGTTACTGGCACTGACCCGTGACACGTTGCAATCCTATGAACAGAGCCTGCGCCTGACGGAACGCAGCAATCAGGTAGGCACCGCCTCGGCCCTGGCCCTGAGCCAGTCACGCACCTCGGTAGAAGACGCCAGGGCCCGCCTGGCCCAGTTCCAACGCCAGGTCGCCCAGGACTTCAACAATCTCACCTTGCTGGTCGGCACTTTGGTGGACGATAACCTGCCCGCCCGCCCACTGGCCTCCGAGCTGCTGAGCGAAGTACCCGCCGGCCTGCCGTCGGACCTGCTGCAACGCCGTCCGGATGTGCTCGAGGCCGAATACCTGCTGCAAGCGGCCAACGCCAATATCGGCGCGGCCCGTGCCGCCTTCTTCCCGAGCATCAGCCTGACCGCCAACGCCGGCACTTCGAGCACCGAGTTGTCCGGGCTGTTCAAGAGCGGGTCGGGCAGTTGGCTGTTCCAGCCGCAGATCAACCTGCCGATTTTCAACGCCGGCAGCCTTCGGGCGAGTTTGAACTACTCGAAGATCCAGAAGGATATCCGCGTCTCCCAGTACGAGAAGTCGATCCAGACCGCTTTCCGGGAAGTCTCCGATGGCCTGGCCGCGCGCAAGACCTACCAGGAACAACTGGTCGCGCAGACCGATCTGGTGCAAGCCAACCAGGACTACTACAGGCTGGCGGAGCGGCGCTATCGCATCGGCGTCGACAGCAGCCTGACGTTCCTCGATGCACAACGCTCGCTGTTCAGCGCCCGGCAGACCCTCATTGTCGACCGGCTGTCGCAACTGCTCGCCGAGGTCAATCTCTACAAGGCGCTGGGTGGAGGTTGGGTCGAACGCACAAACACGTTGACTGTGAGGTGAATGAAAATGGACACATTCGAACCTGGAACACTTGTCCGTTTACGCTCGGGCGGCAAGACCATGGTGGTCAAGCCTGCCTCGTCGATCGCCCAACTGCCCGATACCCTGCTGCTCCTGTGCGAGTACCGGGCCAAGAATCGACTGGTGCAAGGTTTCTATGCCATCCGCGACCTGATCCCGGCGTCCACGGTACCCGATGGCGAAGGAACCTGACTCTCTCAGCTGACCCTCCGCTATCGCGAGCAGGCTCGCTCCCACAGGGGATCGGTGATCGGGCGCAGGTACCGAGTGCAACCCGGATAATGTGGGAGCGAGCCTGCTCGCGATAGCGGTAGCACATTCAATATCGAAGCAAGCAGGCTGGACGCTATCGCGAGCCAGCCTCGCTCCCACAGCCCGTATTCCCAAGGCCCCAGGCGGTCTCCACGCCCGACACTTTCCTGAGGATGTCGGCGAAAAACCACTTTGCCATCAAATCGCCTTGCAAAAAAACAAGGCCCGTCTAGATTCAAAACTGTCTTCACCTGCACAACCCAACGCACCGGGGCCAGCCCCTCCAGCGAGAGCATCTATCGACCTGAAAACCACCTGACGCTGCTTTTAGATTACTGACACGGAATCAGTCAAAAATATAAAAGAGGGATGCTTGATGAAGCGTAGCCGGTGGTTTCGTGCGCTCGCGCAAAAAGGTCCAGCCACGCCTTTCTGGCTGTCGTTGATCTGCTTCTCAGGTCTGGTGATCGCCAGCTTCCTGCTGTTCGAACAGCAGATCCAGGACTTCCTGACCCACCTCAATCTGTACCTGCCCTCCACGCCTGCCCAGAAACTCAACCTGGCGCTGTTGCTGATCGCTCTGCTGGCGTTGGACGTGGTGTTGCCGGTGCCTTCGAGCATGGTCGCGCTGATGGCCGTGGCGATGCTTGGCAGCCTCGGTGGTTACCTGGTGATTTTCCTCGGGCTGTGCCTGGGGGCCGGGTTGGGTTATGCCCTGGGAGCCGGTTATTTCCGACTGCTGTCCGGCCGCTTGGGCCTGCATCAGCGCCAGCCGGGGCAACTGGGGTATCGGTTGGGCACGCTGTCGTTGATCTGCCTGCGGGGCGTGCCGGTGCTGGCGGAAACCTCGGTGGTGGCCGCCGGGATGCAACGCTACCCGCTGCGTGCCTTCGTGCCGGTGATCGTCCTGGCCAATGCCGGCCTGGCGCTGGCCTACAGCGCCATCGGCAGCTTCCTCGTCGAGCAGAATGCGTTGCTGGTGACCCTGCTCGCCAGCATGGTCTTGCCCGGATTGTTCATTGCCGGGTACAGCCTGTTCAAAAGCCTGCGCAAGCGCGACAGCGAACAACCCCTGCGCGGGCGCTTCGAGGTCAGTTACGACTACCCGGTGATATTCACTGATCACCTGTTCGACCCGCTCAATCCCTGCCTCCATCGCCAGCTCACCGCCCGACAACGGGGCCCAGTGACGGTACTGGTGTTTGTCGATGAACAACTGCTGCACAGCGTCCCATCGTTGCGGGAGCAAATCGACGCCTACTTCGCCGCCCACCCTGCGGACCTGCATCTGCAAGCGCCACCGATTGCCGTACCGGCCGGCGAACTGAGCAAGGATTCACAGGTACTGCAGCAGCTCTACAGCGACATGCTGCAGCATGGCCTGGACCGGCATTGCTATGTGTTGGTCCTGGGCGGTGGTGCTGTGCTGGATGCGGTGGGCTATGCCTGTGCCACCTTCCATCGTGGCATGCGCCTGATCCGGATCCCGAGCACGGTGCTGGCCCAGAACGACGCGGGCATCGGCGTGAAGAACGGCATCAATGCCTTCGGCCAGAAGAACCTGCTCGGCGCGTTCTACCCCGCCACGGCGGTGATCAACGACTTCCAATTGCTGACCAGCCTGAGCCGGCGCGATCAGATCGCCGGGCTGGCCGAAGCGGTGAAAGTCGCGCTGATCAAGGACCAGGCTTTCTTCCAATGGATGGAGCAACAGGCCGACGCCCTCGCCCACTTCGACCACGCCGCCAGCCGCTATGCCATCCGTCGCTGCGCCGAGTTGCACCTGGCGCACATCACCGGGGCCGGCGACCCATTCGAGCGCGGTAACGGCCGCCCGCTGGACTATGGACACTGGGCGGCGCACAAGCTGGAAAATCTCAGCCATCACCGGCTCCGCCATGGTGAGGCGGTGGCGGTGGGCATCGCCCTGGACAGCCTCTACGCCAATGCCCTGGGACTGTTGAGCGATGCCGACAGCGAACGCATCCTGCGCCTGCTGCTCAAGCTCGGTTTCTGCCTCAACCCACCCGAACTGGACCTGAAAGATGAACAGGGTCGTTCGCGGGTGTTGCTCGGGCTGGAAGAGTTCCGCCAGCACCTGGGCGGGGCGCTCTCCATCCCCATGCTCAGTCGGATCGGCGAGTCGCTGGACCTGCATGAGATCGATGCCGGCCGAATGGAGCAGGCGCTGCAACGGTTGTCCGCCCTCGGTGATCCGGCGCTCACCCTGAGCGAAGGCTGCGCGCAATGAGCCAGGCACCGCTGAATCTCAAGACCTGGATGACCCTGGGCCGGGTGTCCAACCTGCCCACGGTGTGGACCAACACCCTGGCCGCCGCCCTGCTCGCCAGCAGCGCCGGGGCCCTGGCGCCACCGTCGTCCCTGGTGTGGCTCCTGCTGCTGGCCGCGCTGTCACTGCTGTACCTGGCCGGCATGTTGTTGAATGACCTGCTGGACGCCGATTGGGACCAGCAGCACCAGAATCCTCGCCCCATCACCCTGGGCCTGGTCAGCCGCCAGCAGGTGCGGTTGGCCACGGCGTTGTTGCTGATGCTGGCCGCCGCGGCACTGCTGGGCCTGAGCCGGTTGATCGATCAGCCGCACTGGCTGCTGGGCAGCGCCACCCTGCTGGTGGGCTGCATCCTGGGTTACAACCTGCTGCACAAGAAGTACGCCCACAGCGTCTGGCTGATGGGCGCCTGCCGCTCGACGCTCTACCTCACGGCGGCGGCCAGCCTGGCGCTCCCGCCGGGGCCGATCTGGCTTTGCGCAATCCTGCTCGGTGTCTACATCAGCGGCCTGACCTACCTGGCCCGCCAGGAACACCGTAACCAGTTGCTCAGCCGGCTGCCCCTGCTGTTGATGCTGAGCCCACTGGTGCTGGCGATCTACTCGAATAACCTCTGGTTCTGGCCGGTCATGCTGCTCTGGCTGGGCTGGCTGGGACGCAGTTACTGGCGTCATCTGGCTAGACCACAGCAACGGCAGGTCCGGGGGTTTATCGGTGCCGGCCTGGCGGCGCTGCCACTGTTCGATGCCCTGGTGCTGGCAGTGGCCGACCAGCCGCTGGGCAGCCTGGCCTGTGTCCTGGTGTTTTTCCTGCTCCCACACTTCCAACGCTGGATCAAACCGACATGAACACGGACGTTACCGCGCCGTCATCGGCGGCCTTTGAAATGCGTCACGACTGCCTCGCCGAACATCGCCAGTTGCTCACGCAACAGCTCGATGCTGCCGAGCAGCAATGGTGGACCCAGGCGCAGGAGCAGCTTGCCCAACACCCGGACGCGACGACCACGGCGCTATTGAGCAGCCAGTGCAAGCGTCATCTCAAGGAGCATGCCCTGCCCGGCAAGGCCCACTGGAGCAATGTGCAGCTCACACGGGCCTTGTTGCTGGCCCAGGTGCTGGCGCAACAGCCCGCCGCCGAACAGTTGCCCTTGCTCCGCCAGTTGTTCCTGTGGGGCGACGATCAGGAAAAGATCGCGCTCTTGAAAGCCCTCGACTGGCTCGACAGCCAGGGGGCGTGCGTGGAGCTTGCGCTGCAAGCCGGGCGCACCAGCAACAGCCAGGTGTTTGCCGCCCTCGCCCTGGACACCCTCTATCCGTCGCGCCACTACGACGAGCGGGCCTTCCATCAACTGGTGCTGAAGGCCTTGGGCATGGGACTCGATGTGCGCCGACTGCTCGGCCTGACCCAACGGCACAGTGTCAGCCTCAACCAGTTGGCCCTCGACCTGCTGGCCGAACAACTCGCCGCCGAACGAACGGTGTCCGCCGGGCTGCCGCGAGCCATCGATTTCGACCTGCTCAGCCCGGCACAACGCCAGCGCCTGGTCGGCCTGGCCCAGCAGCAACGGTTGCCGCCGGAATGGCACGACTATCTGGCCCACATTTCACTGAACTGATGCTCAACGGTTCCCTGCATTCCTGATGAGGACTCACCATGCCCAAGTACTTCGATCCGCACATTCATATGGTCAGCCGTACCACCGATGACTACCAGAACATGGCGGCCGCCGGCATCACCGGGGTCATCGAACCGGCCTTCTGGCAGGGCCAGGCCAGGACCAGTGTCGGCAGTTTCATCGACTACTTCGACACCCTGCTGGGCTGGGAGCGCTTTCGCGCCAGCATGTTCGGTATCCATCACTTCTGCACCATCGGCCTCAACCCCAAGGAGGCCAATGACCTGTCGATCGCCAATGAGGTGCTGGAGATCCTGCCGCGCTACCTGGTGAAAGACGGCGTGGTCGCGGTCGGCGAAATCGGTTATGACGACATCACCCCGGAAGAGGATCGTTTCCTCGCCGCGCAACTGGAACTGGCCCGGCAGTTCAATCTGCCGGTGCTGGTACACACCCCACACCGCGACAAGATCGGCGGTACCAAGCGAACCCTGGCGGTCATTCGTGAAGTCGGGATTGCCGAGCACCTGGTGATCATCGACCACCTCAACGAATTGACCCTGCCCCTGGTGCTGGAAACCGATTGCTGGCGCGGCCACTCCATTTACCCCAATACCAAGATGTCGGAACAGCGCATGGTCGCCCTGTTGCAGGAATACGGCACCGAGAAAATGGTGGTCAACAGCGCCGCCGACTGGGGCATCAGCGACCCGCTCAAGGTGCCGAAAACCGGTCAGGCCATGTTGGCGGCCGGCTTCAGTGAGGCTCAGGTCGAGCAAGTGCTGTTCCACAACCCGGTGGACTTCTTTGCCCAGAGCGGCCAACTGGACAAGACCCTGGTCGGCACCCCGCTGCCCATCGACCAGCGTCGGCAGTGGCAGGAAAATTCCGCCCTGCGCGGCCAGGAACCGGTGATCAAATGAGCGGCGGCACGGGTTGGCAAGCCGGGCAGGTCGGCTATTGCAGCAACGTGCACCCGACCCGTGACCTGGCCGGGCTGCGGTCTTCCATCGAACAGCATTTTCGGGGCGTGCGCACGCTACGCAGGCTCGACGAGCAGGACAGCGGCCTGTGGATCAGCGCCCTCGCCGCCGCCGAACTGCAACAAACGGCGGCACGTACGGACTTTCTCAGCCTGCTGCAAAGCAGTGGGATGCGCCTGACCTCACTCAACGGTTTTCCCTACGGCCAGTTTCATCAGGGCGCGGTGAAGGCCGAGGTCTACCTGCCCAGTTGGGCCGATCCGAAGCGGCTGGTGTACAGCCTGAACCTGGCCCGGATCCTAGCCCAGGCCCTGCCGCCGGATTGTGATCAGGGGGTGATTTCCACCGTGCCACTGGGCTATGCCGCCCACTGGAATGCAATCCTGCATCGGCACGCCGAGCATCAGCTGCGCCAACTCACGGCCTCGTTGCACAGGCTGCATCAGGAAACCGGCAAGAAGATCGTGTTCTGCCTGGAGATGGAACCGGACTGCGTGCTGGAACACACCGACCAGGCCATCGCGTTCTTCCAGCGCCTGCAAGCCAGCGATCCGCACCATGATCATCTGGCGCTGTGTTTTGACGTGTGCCACCAGGCCGTGGTCTTCGAAGATTGTTATCAGTCGCTGGACAAGCTGCGACAGGCCCGGGTGCCCGTGGGCAAGATCCAACTGTCCAACGCCTTGATCTGTCGCTTGCCCCAGGAGGACGAGCGCCGCGAACAGGTGCTCAGGACCCTGGGAGATTTTGCCGAAGCCACCTACCTGCATCAGGTGAAGGCCCGCGATGGGCAGGATCGCCTGGCAGCCTGGGCCGACCTTCCGGCCGCCCTCGACGATTGCACAAAAACCCCGGGGCAACACCCCGAACTGCGGATTCATTTCCACATTCCGCTGTTCAGCGAACACTTGCTGCTGCCCGAGCTCAGCGGCAGCCAGAATGCTTTGGAACAGACCTTCGACTTCCTTGCCGACCACGAGGATTTCCGTCCGGTACTGGAGGTGGAAACCTACAGCTGGGGTGTCCTGCCCGAGTTGCTGCGCCCCACTACCATGCACGCCCAGCTCCAGGGCATCGCCAGGGAATTGCGCTGGGTCGAGAAGCAACTGCACCGACGGCAACTGCTGCAACCCCAGGCGCGGGAGGCGTACGCCAATGTCCTCTGAGCGCCCGCGCCAACCGCTGCTGTTGATCAACGTGGTGGGGCTGACCCCGGCGTTGTTGGGCGCGGCGACGCCGCACATCAATGCCTTGCTGAAAACAGCCAGGATGGCCAGCCTGCAACCGGTGTTTCCGGCCGTCACCTCGTCGGTGCAGGCTTCGATCCTCACCGGGCTGACGCCGGCAGCGCACGGCATCGTCGGCAACGGCTGGTATTTTCGCGATCAGGCCGAAGTACGCTTCTGGCTGCAACCCAATGCCCTGATCCAGGGCGAAAAGGTCTGGCACACACTCAAGCGCCAGCTTCCAGGGTTTCGCTGCAGCCAGTTGTTCTGGTGGTACAACATGTACGCGGACGTGGACGCCGCCATCACCCCGCGCCCGCACTATCCCGCCGATGGTCGCAAGATGTTCGGCCTGTATTCGGCACCGTCCACGTTGCACGAACGTATCGAACAGCAGATCGGTGAGTTTCCGTTCCCGGCCTTCTGGGGGCCGGCGGCGGGCATCGCGTCGAGCCGCTGGATCGTCGACTGCGCCATCGCCGAATTCGACATCAACCGCCCCGATCTGCAGTTGGTCTACCTGCCTCACCTGGACTACAGCCTGCAACGCCTGGGCCCTGATCATCCGTCGATTGCCGACGAAGTGCGGGCCATCGACAGTGAGGTGGGTCGCCTGCTCGACGTTGCCCAGGCACGAGGCGCGGCGGTGATGCTGTTGTCCGAGTACGGCATCGAGGCCGTCCGGCAATCGGTGTCCATCAACCGCTTGTTGCGCTCGGAAGGCTTGTTGCAGGTACGGCAATCCCTGAGCTGGGAATTGCTCGACCCCGGCGCCAGCGCCGCGTTTGCCGTCGCCGATCATCAGATCGCCCATGTCTACGTGAAGCAGGCGCAGGACATTCCTCGGGTCAAGGCGCTGTTATTGCGTCAACCCGGCATCGAGCAGGTGTTGGATAAAGCCGAACAACGGGCCTGGCACCTGGACCATCCGCGCAGCGGTGAGCTGGTGGCCGTGGCCGAGCCGGGGCACTGGTTCGATTACTACTACTGGTTCGACGACCGCAAGGCCCCCGACTTTGCCCGCACCGTGGACATCCACCGCAAGCCGGGCTACGACCCGCTGGAGCTGTTCATCGACCCGGCCATTCGTTTCCCAAAACTGAAAGTGGCGCGCCGCCTGCTGCAGAAGAAGCTCGGTTTTCGCTACTACATGGACCTGATTCCGCTGGACACCGGACTGGTTCGCGGCAGCCATGGACGTCTGCCCGGCAGTGAGCCGGCCGGCCCGCTGCTCATCACCAATTGTGATCTGCCATTGCCCCAGCAGCTTGCGGCCACGGCGGTGAAACAACTGCTCCTGGAACACTTCCTGGGGCGCTCTCACACCGACACGGCCAATGCCAAGGAGCTTCCATGCGGCGAGCCATTACCATCACAGTTCTGAGTGCCCTGGCCGGTTTGGCCCAGGCCGAGAACACCAACACCTTCGACTGCAGCAACTTCCTGCAATTCGGAGCGAGCGTCGATCAGACCCGGGCTGCGTTCCAGCAAAGTCCCGAGACCATGGCCTGGAACTGGTTCGTCTGTTTGAACCAGTTCCAGGCCAACAGCTACAACCGTCAGTGGGAGTTGTTCAAACCTTCCGATCAGGTCTATCTGGCCAATGGCGCCAACCCCGGCTCGTATTACAGCCGCATGAAACTACCGGATGAGGTGATCAGGCAAGCCCGAGCCCTGGGGCTGAACTCGAATCGTCTGCTGCATAACCTCAACGCCGTGCAGCAGGTCGACGGCCTGAGCCTGGAAATGGGCGGCAAAGCCGTGCCTGAGGCACAAAAAGGTCACGTCGTGCGCTTTCAACTGCTGATGGGCCAGGACACCTACGACTACATCGTAAAAAACAACGTCTACAACGTGAATGGCCAAGCGGCCCTGACGAGCAACTTGAACTTTCCGGCCACGGCCTGGGAGTTGAAAGCCTCCTGGCTGTGGATCGGCACGGACGCGAACTACAAGACGCAGCTGGAAAAAGATGGCTACTACGTGGCCCAGGCCTACTACGCCGTGGGCACCGGCTACCAGGTCGGTTATGCGGCGTTGAGTGGTTTGCACGTCGTCAACAAGCTGGACGCCAACTGGGTCTGGACCACCTTCGAAAACATCAACAACCACAAATACACCGTGACCAAGGGCCATCCACCCAAGCCGATGACAAACCTCACCGGGCCGACACCGGATGCCATACCGGTCAATGCCCGGTTCCAGGCCAGTAACCCGACGCTGTCGAAGTACGAGCTGATCGGCGTGGAGTTCCAACCCATTACCCAGGTCCTGGCGAACTCGCAGCTGGAATCGGCGTTCCAGGATTCGTCGTCCTGCCTGGCCTGCCACAGCACCGCCGCCTACTCGAAGAACGACGGTTACTTCAATTTCGCCATCCCGAGCTCAGGGGGGCTCACCTACCCCACTGCACCGCTGCCGGACAAAGCCTTCAACGGCTACAACAAACTGGATTTTGTCTGGTCGCTGAAACGCGCCCAGTGGAAACGCTAAGGAGAGCACGACATGAGCGTATTGAATTTCCCCCGCATCTACCTCAACGGCGAGATGTTCTGGAACCCGCCGACGGCCAACAACAACGATGTGTACCCGCTGTATGACGCGGTGAAGATGGACATCAACTGGCCGTTCGTGCAGCACTTCGGCATCGACCAAAAAAATGCCCCCGACACACTGATGCCATGGACCCTCTCCACTCAGTACATGGCTAACATGCCGACCTATGTTCAGCAGGTACCCGGCAATGTCAATCCAAAACACGATCCCTACATGCCCGCCGAATGGGACCTGTTCGGCGACAACGGTTGCGGCCTGGTGAACTACGGGAAAACCACCTCGACCGTCATCGGCGGTGAAATGCAGGCCAATACCTACATCGACCAGGATCAGTTGGTCGGCAAGCCATACCAACTGCTCGGCAGCCCCCTGGGCAGCTCTGCCCCGACTCCGGCGCGCTTCGTGGACATCAGCCCATGGCAGAACACGTTCACAGCACTGTATTTCGACAAACTGGTGCTGGGGGACGGGTCCTGCGGCCTGACCCTCAACCGCAAGTACCGGATGATGGACCGTTTCCTGAACTTCAGTTGGGGCGCCCTGGGTGGGCTGGTGAATGTCAGCACCACCTGGCAGACCTGCTTCCCCAAAGAGAATCTGGAATGGCTGATCGGCAACTCATCCCTGTTGAGCAACCTCCAGCAGCAGATGAAGCAGCAAGGGGCGCAGGGCCTGATGTTCCGGTTTTCCGCCTACCTGACCTGCTACGACAAGAACGGGATATTCAACGATTACCCCCAGCGCCTCAACACCCGTTCCAACAACCCGGAAGTCATGGCGCATGTGCGCGAGCTGTACAAGAAGGGCTTGGACAACGTCAACCAGATCTTCTTCAACCCCGCCTACAGCCGCACCTCGGCGGTGCTGGGCCTGTGGTTCGCCAACGAATACCCCACCGCCCCCGCCGGGCTGCGCCTGGTGCCCAACCAGCCAGTGACGATGACTCAACCGGGGCAGAGTGATCAAAGTGCGAGCTTGGGGGTGATCTCGGCGCAGTTCACCGACAACGTCCTGTCACTGGACCTGAGCAACACGTTTCCATGCTATCCGGTGAACCCCGACGCCGACATCCTCGTTCCGGAGAAATTCAACTCCGGCGGCTACCTGTTGGGCGTCCGCAAGCAAGGGCAATTCACCGCAGCGGCCGGCTTCGGTTTCGAGCAATACCAGCAATCGGCCTTCGAAAAACGTTCAGGCATCCTCGACCTCATCCTCAGCCGCGAGACCAAGGGAATACTGCAGTCCGGTCCCCTGCTCCTGCAACAGCGCAACCCCGCCCCAACCCCTTCGATAATGGCCGCCCAGCAGCAACTGTGGACCGCCGAAGTGATCGAGAGCGGCAGCTTCATCGACGTCGGTGAGCGCAAGATAATGAGCATCATGGTGCAGAAAAATGGTCAGCCAGCCGCCAACACCACGTTGTATGTGGCGGAGTATGGCAATCCCTTCATGGTCACCAGCAGCAACTATTACCTGGCATTCAGCAACGCAGCCGACTTCACCCTGTTCTACGACAACCCGCCGGACCGTACCAAGAACACGGCCAATCTGCCGCAGTTCACCGACGCGCCTGCGGTCGCGCTCTATCGCAGCAGCGGCAGCGGTCGCCAGTTGACCGACCTGCAGGACGTGACCCAACCCGTGGGCAACCCGGTCTTTTATCAAGACTTCCTCCGACATTCCGGCACACCGGTCGCCGTCGACCTGCGCCCCTGCCTGGTTCTCGAGAAGGGTCGCACTGGCACCGGTACACTGCAGGACCAGAAGGCCAGCAGCGTCAGTTACTCCTACGCCATCATCACCACCAACGCCCAAGGCATCGCCCAGATAGGCTACCGGGCAGTGGCGCCGGGCTTCCCCACCTTGCGCTTCTTCGTGCAGGAGGACGACAAGAAACCGGTCATTCCGTTCAGCTTCCCGATCACCCAGACCTTCGTCGACTTCCTCGCGCCGATACGGGTCCTGCCGGTGGACATGCAGCTGCAAGAGGACTTCATCAGCACCTGGAATGGCATGTGCACTTCCACGGACGCCCCGGAAAAGATCTGGAACTCGTTCATCTTTCCAAAGGTCCTGCAAACCTTCTATTACCTGTACCCCATCATGAACAAGTACATGCCGCTCGATTCCCGCACGCGTGTAGAGGGCGCCGTCGACCAGTTGATCATATTGATCAGCAAGCAGAACCAGGACGAAAGCACCCTGGCGATGCCCATCACCCGCGACCTGTCGCAAAGCCGTCGCGCCGTACTGGAGCTGTGGGCCAAGCGCCTGGTGAAGCTCAACTTTCCGCCCACGACGCTCAGCATGAGTGACTACAACAGCCTTTGACGATTTCACCCAGGAACACCGGGTGGCACACCCGCCACCCGGCACTTCACAGGAGTGTCGATATGAAAGCCAGTATCTTGAAACGGCTGCTACTGTTGACCCTGCTGCTCAGTCCTTGGGTGTTTGCCCAACAGGACAGCGGCGCCGTCTACTTCACCATGGGGGTGCACAACACCGAAGGCTGTAACGAACAGAACGGCAACTGCATCGCCAAACGCGCACCGGGCGACCCTTCCGACCCGTTCTTCCCGGCGTTCTGGATCAGCGACTGGACCATGTACCGGGTGATGCACAACTACGAGAAGAACCCGCCGCCCTACAGCAACCCACCCACCACCCTCGTCCCGGCGGACTACACCGTGTCCCGGGGCACCAGCTACTACGACACCACCTACATCCCGCCAGACGGCGACGGCTTCGGCGCGATGATGGAGCACTACGAGAAATACTGCCTGCCGATCTTCCCGATCAAGAACAACAACTACACCTGCTCCTTCGTGTCCCTGGGCAACAAGGCGTACTTCCTGACCTATCCGCAGGACCGCCCCAAGGACATGCCGGCCTGCTGCATGTTCTCGCCGATGAATCATCCACCGCGGCAGGATTTCATCCAGCACCTGCCCTACAGCGCCGCGCGCAGTCAGAACCTCAATGGCAGCGTACAGGCCTATGCCCTGGATCTCGATTCACCGCAGGGGCCGATCCTGTTCGGTTACGCCTTCTACAAGAAGATGTCGGGGCAACCGCCCTACCGGCCGCCGCAGTCGTTCTATTTCTCCGGTGACACCAGCGTCGCCAACGCGCCCATCGTCAGCCAGAACTACACCAACTTCCGCATTGCCAAGCCCGACCCGGCCCAGACCTGGGCACAAGTGGCCGCCATGTGCCCGTCGAACCCGCCGCCCTGCCAGTTGTTCGAGCCGCCGGCTTCACAGAGCAACGGCCAGAAGGCGCAGTGGAACAAGCTGATGCAGCGCAAGCCCTGAACACTCATTAAGGATCTGGAGTGAGGGTGATTGCTCCTACAGACGGGGGCAGGCTCAGCAACAGTGGATAAACTCAAGACGAAGGATTGCCATGAAAACATTCACCATGATGTTACTGGGGCTTGCCAGCCTGCCGGCCCTGGCCCTGGATCAAACCCAGAACCAGAACAAACCGGCACAGGCCAGCACCCTCAATTGCCAGCCCCCCACTTCCGCGCCCGCCGCCAACGCCAGCCAGGATCTGTTCGATCAGTACAGCTGGCAGATGTTCATCGCCATGAACTGGCCCGCTCAGAATGGGCAACGCGGTGATCCCGACTGCAGCAAGCAGCCGGGGGACCCCGGCTACACCGTCTGGCAGACCTACAAGACCGTGGAGGAAATCTTCCTGCCCCAGGGGGCGAATCCGGGCCCCTGGAATACCCCGCAGAAAGCCAAGAGCCTGGGCATCATCAACATTGCCGCATTGAAGAACAGCACCCAGGTCAACGCCGTCGACCAGGCCGTCGGCGGCTGGTTGATCGATCAGGCCGGCAACCCGACCTACTACGACATCTCGGCCAACGAGTCCTCCTACGACTACATCGTCAACAACCAGTACTACAACGCCGATGTCGTGTCCAAGGCCAACAACATCAACTTCCCCAACGGCGTCATCGAGATCAAGTCGAGCTGGCGCATCCTCACTTCCAATGACAACGCCAGCCACTACCTGACCCAGTTCGCCCGCGTCGCCACCTTCGATGACCAGGGCCAGCGCACCGGCGTGACCGAGGCCTACCTGGGCCTGGTGGGCCTGCACATCATCACCAAGGTGAACGGCTATCCGCAGTGGATCTGGTCGACCTTCGAGCAGATCGACAACGTACCGCCCAAGGCGCTGGTGCACGGCCAGTGGGTCGATCAACCGGCAACGGGCACGGCCTATTCGTACTTCAATGCCAGCGCCCCCGCCGCCAGCCTCAACCAGTCACCCTGTGACTGGCAGACCCAGGGCACACACCTGGTCTGCGTGCCCAAGTCCGGCACCACCTTCCAGACCCCGAACCCGTTGAACCGGGTCACGCCGATTGCCGAGATTACCGATGGGGTCAACGCCAACTACCGCAGCAACCCGGACCTGCAGAAAAGCGTGTTGAAGTACTACCAACTCATCACCACCCAGCGCCCGTTGATGCCGGACAACCCCAGTAACCCCCTGGGCCAGCCGACCCCGGCGCTCTCGGCCAACGTGACCATGGAGAGCTACATCCAGCCCAACAGCAGTTGCATGAACTGCCATTCCATGGCGACGCCGGTCAAGAGCCTCTACAAGTCCGATTTCTCCTACCTGTTCAAATTTGCCAATTCGCCGGTCATCAAATCCATCAAGGACGAGGAATAAATCATGAGCATCCTGAACGGACCCCGACTGAATTTCTGGGGCGGCATCCGCACCGACGTCAGCCTGCCGAACAACTCCCCCACCATCCCTTACAACGGCAACGCCAACTGGCCGCTCTTCGACCTGACCACCTCGACCCTGGCACCGGGTGCGCAGTCCTACACCGACGACCAGTTGAATGACATGATCAATGCGCCCACCGGCAACTACTACACCGCCGGCGGCTGGAATCACTACGGGCAGCACGTCGTCGACATGCAGAACGCCTTGATCAGTTCCCAGGGGATACCGGGCGGCATCAGCACCACCGGCGACCTGGTGGGCCAGCCGGTCTACCTGCTTGGCTCGGTGGATCCGCTGACCCAACAGGGCCCGGTTTCCGGCCCGATGATGGTGGATCTGGACCCCACCTCCTCGAGCACCACCCAGATCTTCGTCGGCGGCCTGCAGATCGGCGGCAACAGCGACATCCAGCTGTTGATCCACGGCAACACCGTGTGCAGCAGTTTCGACGTGGCCGGGCGTGTGCTGCTGCCGGCGAAGATGGACGCGCCGGGCTCCTTCCATGCCAGCGGCACGTTCCAGTTGACCTTCCCCCTGAGCAGCATCGTCAGCTGGAACCAGAACAGCGCCGGTCTGCGCTCGATCATCCAGGCGCCGGGCGCGACGGGGATCGTCCTGCGTTTTGTCATGTTCGAGATGTGCCCGACGATGACCACCGAGCAACTGGACGCCGACTACGCCGCCGGCAAGTACACGCCCAACCCGAGCATCGGTCGGGTCATCGGCACACTCGCTCCAGCCTTCGCCGACGAGCCGCTGAGCTGTCAGCCGGGCCGACAACTGGTCAACCAGGCCACGGGGAATGCCGGCTATGCCGACCTGGGCACCAACAACGGTTACCTGAGCATCGACATGGTGAATGTCATTCCGAAGGAAACCTTCCGCGCCGTCAGGGACGACATCACCAGCCCCATCGGCCCCAACGCCAACTACGGCCCCGTCACCATCTCGGCCGGCACCACCGCCCTGGCGACCCTGGACCCGACCAGCAGCCCGCTGTTGAACTACTACGTGTATGGCGGCATCGTCGACCTGCCCATGACCGCCAGCCAACAGCAGGCGGTGCGGACCAGCGCCTTGGCGATCAAGGCCCCCAACAAGGTCGCCGGCACCACGCTGCAAGCCACCGAGTCGACCTATCGGCTCTATGCCGACCAACGCAATGTCTATCTCGAGGACTACCCCAAAGGCCTGTCGATCACCCTGCAGGTCCGATACCTGGGCGGCCCGGTGACCAGTACCACCGAAATCGACCTGAAAGCGGCTCCGCCTGCCGCGTATACGGAACCACAGTATTGGGACTTCCTCGACTTCCCCGACTCGCTGACCATCAACCCCGGCCAGCTTTCGGTCAGTTTCCCCGTCACACTCAAGCCGGGCAGTGCCGCCCAGGCGGGTTTCGTGGCCCTGACCTGCACCGCCAATGGCCTGGACAGCAGCGCCTACTTCACCAGCTTCCGCAAATACGCCCAGACCGATTTCGGCATCCCCAAGGGCACCACCATCACCTGGCCGCTGATGTACCCCAACGTCCTGCGCTTTCACTACCTGGCCTTCCCCGCCATGTCGCGCTACATCCCGCTGAACCAGCCCGACGCGATCATGGGCGCCAAGAACCCGATCCTTGCCCGGACCTCGGATGCCTACAAAGGCACCACCCTGTTCATGCCCGTGGTGCGCTCGATGTCGCCCTGCCAGCGGGCACTGTTGCGGGCCTATCTCACCGGTGAGCCGTGGCAACCGCCGCAGTGATCGCGCCCACCCCTTCACGACGGAGAAACTTCATGTCTATCCAGATCCCTGCGCAGCCCGGCGAAAGCCTGCATCCAAGTACGATCATTGCCGAAGGCCTGTTGAACCCTCGCGGCATCTGCGTGCGGGCCGATGGCAGCTTGCTGCTGGTTGAGGCCGGCTCCGGCCTGCCGGAACAGACATTCAGCGGGCGCATCAGTCGCCTGCGCCCCGATCCCCAGCGGCCCGGCGCCTACTTGCCCCGCGAGACACTGGCAGACGGCTTTCGCGCCATGAACATGCAGGTCCGTATGCTGCGTGATGAAATCATGGGGCTGTCGGACGTTGCCTGTGGAGATGGCCGCTACCTGGTCAGCCAGACCGATTACGTCGAGGGTTCCAAACTGCTCGACCTGCAATTCACCCCACCCGAGCCGGTGTTTCGCAGCCGCGGCAATCTGAATGCGCTGTGTTACCACCCTTCTCGCCGTAGTTGGCTGGCGGTCAAGCCCGATACCAACCAGTTGGTGGAATTCGCCGCCGGCCAGGACGAGCGGGTACTGGTCCAGTTGCCCGAACTGGACCATGGCCAGGAAGCCGTGCCCGTGACGTTGGTGTACGAACCGGCAACCGATGCCGTGCTGATCAGCCTGTTCTCCGGCGAACGACAAAGCGACCCGACGCGCAAGGGCATCGACTTCGTCGACAAGGCGGGCCAGGTGATCCGGGTCCATCCCGGCAGCGGACAGATCGAAGTGCTGATCAGCGGACTGCAACTGCCCACCGGCCTGGCGCTGTGCCCGGCCGGAAACGTGCTGGTGCTGGAACTCTGCGACCGCCTGCAACAACCCCTGCTGCCGGACTGGAACGGCGAACCGCTGCACGGCGGCTTCACCCGGTTCACCGGTCGATTGCTGAGCTGCAACCTGCTGACCGCCCAGGTCAGCGTGCTCGCCCAGGGCCTGGATACCCCGTCCAACCTGTGTGTGGTGGAGGATGCGGTGCTGGTGAGCGAAGGCATGGGACTGACCGGAAGGCGACTGCCCACGCCCGACGGCCACGTCGTGCCGCTCAGTGGCAGGCTTCGGCGGGTGCAGCTCTGACAACGCAGAAAACTGTGGGAGCGAGCTTGCTCGCGATGGCGACGGCACATTCAACATCAGTGCAGCCTGAACCACCGCCTTCGCGAGCAAGCTCGCTCCCACAGGGAGTTACATCACTTCATCGCGGCAGCTTCCTCGATCAACCGGGCCACGGGTCCGGGGGGACTATCACGACATGGAAAACGCCTTGGATACCTGGGTTATGGCGCGAAACGCGTAAAGACAAAATCATGGTTCTGCACCCGCGCCTGGTGGCAGGCGAAACAGGTCTGGTGTTGGGCCTCGTCGGCGGGCTTGCCGTTGATAAATCGACCAAACCCCCAACCGCCGGTTGACGCATATTTCTTCGAGTCCTTGACCATGACCTGGACGGTGGTGGCCGCTCCAGGAATCGAGGCCGGTTCGAACTCCGGTGACTGCACGTGCTTCCAGGCCAGCTTCACCAGGACCGTGCCGTCAGGGAACGGCAGGGTCGCGTCCTGGTACGCCTTGATGGCCCGGTCATTGCCCAGCACCGCTCGAAGCTCGTTCAGCGGCTCGGCTTCCTGTGCCGGCGCTATCAGCGGCCAGGTGCGATAGCCATCGGGAAGCTTCACCCCATAGATCGGTGAAGCCTCGCCGCCGCCGGCATCGCCCAGGGCCAGGCCGGTGTTGATCAACGCCGCCGATGCAACAGCGGCGGATGCCGCCAGATGCTTGAGTTTCATCGTTGCTCTCCCTTGCGCCGGATCAGAGATGATCGGCATCGATGACGGCCTGGGCGAAGGCTTGTGGGGCCTCCTGCGGCAAGTTGTGACCGACACCGCCGCTGATCAACCGGTACTCGTACTTGCCGGTGAAGCGCTTGGCATAGGCCTCGGCCGGTGGGTGCGGCGCGCCGTTGGCATCGCCTTCAAGGGTGATGGTCGGCACGCCGATGGACGGGAACGCCGCCAGTTTCTTCTCCAACGCGTCGTACCTGGCCTCGCCCTTGATCAGGCCCAGGCGCCAGCGGTAGTTGAAGATCGATACCGGGACGTGATCGGGGTTCTGCAACGCGGCGGCGCTGCGATCATAGGTGGCGTCGTCGAAATCCCACTTCGGCGAGGCCAGTTTCCAGATCAGCTTGGCGAAGTCGTGGGTATTCTTTTCATAGCCCAGGCGGCCGCGCTCGGTGGCAAAGTAGAACTGGTACCACCACTGCAACTCGGCGGCCGGCGGCAAGGGTGTCTTGCCGGCTTCCTGGCTGCCGATCAGGTAACCACTCACCGCCACCAGCGCCTTCACCCGCTCCGGCCACAGCGCCGCGACGATGTCGGCGGTGCGCGCGCCCCAGTCATAACCGCCGAGCACGGCCTGCTTGATGTGCAGCGCGTCCATGAAGTCGATCAGGTCACTGGCAAGCGCGGCCGGCTGGCCGTTGCGCACGGTCTTGGCCGACAGGAAGCGCGTATCGCCATAGCCCCGCGCATAGGGAATCAACACGCGATAGCCCTTCTGCGCCAACTCCGGCGCCACATCGGTGTAGCTGTGAATGTCGTAGGGCCAGCCGTGCAACAGGATGACCACCGGCCCATCGGCGGGACCGACTTCGGCATAGGAAACGTCCAGCAAACCCGCCTTGACGTGCTTCAACGGGCCGAACGAAGTATTGGCCCCCGGCGTGATGGCGCCGATGGTACCGGCCGGCACCTCGGCAGCGCTGGCCTGTGACGAGGTCACGGCCAGGGCGCCCAACTGCATCATGGCGACCGCCAGGAGAGCCGGTGCGAGCAGACGCCGATGCCGTGGTTTGGAGGTGTGGTTCAAGATTTTGGTCATGGTGAGTCTCCCTTGCGAACCGCCGCACGGCGGTTGCGAATCATGTGATCGAAGGTGTTTAGCGGACACGCTGCGGCGCTGGGTTACTTGGCCGCCGCCCGCAATGGCCGGAATGCTTCGCGCAGTTCTTCACTGAACAGTTGAGGTTGTTCCCAGGCTGCGAAGTGACCGCCCTGGTTGACCTCATTAAAGTAGGACAGCGACGGGTACGCACGCTGTGCCCAGGTCTTCGGCGCCTGGTAGATCTCGTGCGGGAACACCGTGATCGCCACCGGCACCTTGATGTCCGTGGTCTTCTGCGCGGCGGCGCTGAAGTTATTGTTGTTGTTCTCCCAGTAGAAACGGGAGGACGACGCCCCGGTGTCGGTCAGCCAGTACAGGCTGATGTCATCGAGCATTTCATCGCGGCTGAGCACGCGCTCAGGCTTGCCGTCACTGTCGGTCCAGGCCGCGAATTTCTCGTACATCCACGCTGCCGTACCGGTGGGCGAGTCGGCCAGCAGGTAGCCGATGGTCTGCGGCCGGGTCACCATCATCGCGCCGTAGGCCGCATTACGACCGAAGAACGTACTCAGGGAGCTGTAGGCTCGGCGTTCCGGATCGGTCAGCCCGGCGGGTGCCGGATCGCCGCTGTTGATCGGCTTCACCAGTTCCGGCAGCACAGTGGCCGGCATGTTCAGGTGGATGCCCAGCAACCCGGGCGGCGCCAGGCGGCCCAGCGCATCGGAAATCACCGAACCGTGATCGCCGCCCTGGGACACGTAATGGCTGTAGCCCAGGCGCTTCATCAGCACGTCCCAGGCCTTCGCCACCCGGTCGGGACCCCAACCTAGTTCGGTCGGTTTGCCGGAAAAACCATGGCCGGGAATCGACGGGATGATCACATCGAAGGCATCTTCCGCACGGCCGCCGTAAGCGGTCGGATCGGTCAGCGGGCCGATAGTCTTGAGGAACTCGAACTGCGATCCGGGCCAACCATGGGTGAGGATCAGCGGCATGGCGTTGGGGTGGCGCGAACGCACGTGGATGAACTGGATGTCGACGCCATCGATGGTGGTGATGAACTCCGGCAAGGCATTGAGCCTGGCCTCAGCCTTGCGCCAGTCGTAGCCATCGCCCCAATACTTCACCAGCGCTTGTACCTGAGCCAGTTGCACGCCCTGGGAGACGTCATTGACGGTTTCCTTGTCGGGCCAGCGGGTGGCCGCAATGCGTTGGCGCAGTTCGGTCAACTGCGCTTCATCGACGTGAATATGGTAAGGGCGAATGGCCTCCGATCCGGCCGATGCGGCACTGGCGGACGGACTGTCCGCAGCCAGGGTGACCCCGCTGCCGGCAAGCAGGGCAAGACCGACGATGGCGGATGACGCCAGGCAACGCTGCCAGGTAGAAACGGAACAAGCTGCATGCATGATGGATCTCCTTGAAAGTCCGTGGTGAGAAAGCGTGGGCTGTCTCGACGCAGGTCATTTAAGGCCGGGCAGGTATCGCGGATGTGTCAGCAACCGCCCGTAAAGAAACAGTCCGTATCGGCAAGGGGGCTGGATACACAGAGATACATTGGAGGCAGGAAGCTGAGATCAGCCACAGGGGATTTGGGGTGAGCAGGATCTTCGGGGCGACCCGGAAAAACTGTGGGAGCGAGCCTGCTCGCGATGACGGCGGCACAGCCAACATCAATGCAAGCTGACCCACCGCTATCGCGAGCAGGCTCGCTCCCACAGGGGATTTGGGGTGGGCAGGACTTCTGCGGGCGACGCGAAAAAAACTGTGGGAGCGAGCCTGCTCGCGATGACTGAGGTGGTCAACTTTTTCCGGACACCTCAATCGGTGTTTTTCAGGCTGCTTGCCGCTCATACTGATTGGGCGGTAAATAGCCCAAGGATGAATGGATTCGCCTTCCGTTGTAGAACCGCACGATGTAGTCCGTGATGTCCTTGATCGCTTCGCCATGGTTGGCGTAATCCTTGCGCCAAACACGCTCCATCTTCAGATTCAAGAAGAAGCGCTCCATGACCGCATTGTCCCAGCAGTTGCCCTTGCGACTCATGCTGCAACGCATTCCATGTCGCGTCAGCAAGTCCTGGTAATCCGTACCGGCATACTGGCTGCCTCGATCCGAGTGTGCGATCAGGCCCGGTTCAGGTTGCCTCTGCGCGATGGCCAGTTGCATCGCACTGCATACCAACTCTGCCCGCATGTGGGGTGCCATGGCCCAGCCCACGATTTTGCGTGAGTACAGGTCCATGACGGCCGCCAGGTACAACCAGCCGCTGCGGGTACGGATGTAGGTGATGTCAGCGACCCACGACTGGTTGATGCGCTCGGGATTGAACTGGCGATTGAGCAGGTTCTCAGCCACCGGAAAATTGTGATTGCTGTCAGTGGTATGAACGAACTTGCGCTTCCAGATCGGGCGCAAATCCTGTTGTTTCATCAGGCGGCGGACCTTGTTCCGTCCAACGGAGACGCCAGTGTCACGCAGCGCTTTCACCAAACGACGACTGCCATAACAGTGTTCATTGGACACGAAGGCAGCCTTGAGCTGAGCGGCAACCGAGCACACAGGTTTTGGCTTCAAACGCCTCTGACGAGCTTCGTAAAACCCCGAACGACTGATCCGCAACACCCGGCAGATACGCGCCACCGGGTAGGCCTTGCATTGAATTTGGTGAACCAACTGGTGGATCACTTCAACTCGCGGGCAAAGAAGGCCGTAGCTTTTTTTAATATGTCATTATCCGTCTTCAGTTCGCGGACTTGCTGTTCAAGCTGGCGAATACGCTGCTGGTCGCTGGTCAATGGTTTGCCAATCCCCGTACCGCCCGACTGCTCGGTTTGATACTGCTGAACCCAGCGGCGCACGGCGGTGTCGCTCAGGCCTAAATCGGTACAAACCGAGTTCACGCTCAGACCTTGATCAACAATCATCTTGCAGACCTTCAGCTTGAACTCGGCGTCGAATTTTCTGTATTTCTTAGTCATGGAATATTCCTCAATGGGTGTAGTTTCACCCATTGAGGTGTCCGGGGCCATTAGACCAGCTCAGACGGCTGCACATTCAACATCAATGCAAGCTGACCCACCGCTATCGCGAGCAGGCTCGCTCCCACAGGGGATTTGGGGTGGGCAGGACTTCTGCGGGCGACTCGGAAAAACTGTGGGAGCGGGCTTGCCCGCGATGGCGGCGGCACAGTCAACATCAATGCAAGCTGACCCACCGCTATCGCGAGCAGGCTCGCTCCCACAGGGGATTGGGGGTGGGCAGGACGTCTGCGGGCGACCCGGAAAAACTGTGGGAGCGAGCCTGCTCGCGATGGCGGTGGCACAGTCAACATCAATGCAAGCTGACCCACCGCTATCGCGAGCAGGCTCGCTCCCACAGGGATCTGGGGTAGACATGACTTCTGTGGGCGACGCGAAAAAAACTGTGGGAGCGAGCTTGCTCGCGATGGCGGCGGCACAGCCAACATCAACGCAAGTTGACCCACCGCTATCGCGAGCAAGCCCGCTCCCAGAGGGGATTTGGGGTGGGCATGATTACTGGGGGCGACTCGGAAACATCGCGGCACTGGACTTGCTGATGCAGATGCGACTCACCTGTTTTCGTTGGGGACTTGCGAACCATCCGAACTGAAGTAGGCCTTCAACAAAACCTCTGCGCGTTCGCCTACCCGCGACTGCCAGGTTTCCAGCGCATGCAAACCGGCATCGCGCAACGCCTGCTGTACAACAGGCGCTGGACTATTCTGAATTACAACGCCATTGGCACGCATTCGTGCGGCATTCTCCTCCAGCCGCGTGTTCAGCCGCGCCCACTGTTTGTCTTCAGTGACTTTGGCGGCAGTGGTTACAGCCTCTCGCTCTGCCGGGGTCAGCGCTTGCCAGGTGGCGGCATCGATGACCGCAAATGACAAAGGCATGGCGTAGCCAATGGCCGTAAAGCAGGGTAAGTAGTTCCATAACTTGCGGCCGGCACCACCATCACCCGACGACAGCACAGCATTCACCGAACCGTCAGCCAAGCGAGGCATGGCATCGACAAACGACAGGCTCTGCGCGGTCGCTCCTGCCGAACGCATGACCTCGGCAGAGGTCTCGTCGTATGTGCGTACAGACAGTGCATGCAGATCGTCAAGAGTCTCTACGGGGTTACGTGACCACAGACCTGTTGGCGGCCAGGGCGAGATGTAGAGCAGGTGTTGCCCCTGTTTCTCGAAAGCACGCGCATAGTCAGCCCGAGCCAGGTCGGCCAATCGGCGTGCCTTATCAACGGACGTAGCCAGGAATGGCAGCGAAGAGAGAAGAAAAATCGGATCGACCTCACCCAACGCACCGCCGAACATGTCGCCGACTTGCAGCTTACCGTCGCGAATCGCGATCAACATCTGCGCCGACTTGAAGCCTGCGCTTGCATCGAATGAGGGCTGCGGTGCTATCGCGCCCTGTGTGCGAGCAGCGATCTCTCGCGCAAACGTTATAAGCCCCTCGCCCGGCATCGACGTTGCGGGGTACTCGGTGGCCATCCGCCAAACGACTGGCGAGGATTGCGTATGAGCGAGGTGAGAGGATGTAGCTCGGACCTCTAAGTTGCCCTGTTCGTTGAATGGTTTGCTCGTCTCTCCCAGCACTGCGCCTGAAGAAATTGCAACACCAATCGCCAGTGCCCCCGCTTGAGCTCTCCATGAAAAAACGCTTTGTTTAGTTTCCATATAAACCCCCAGACTCAAGTTCGCAGCTACACGCTTGCATTATCAACCAGTCATTTCCCCCCACTGCACGAACGCTCGCAGCCATACAGCCACCGGTGGCACGCTCAGGCAGTCGCGCAGAACCATGGCAACGATTTCAACCCGACCCGCCGGCTCGGTGGATCGATGATGCTCATCAATACATTCAGCGAGGTGGCATCGGGAGTTTCGGTCCAACGGATCTGGACCGTTTGATCGGGCCGTTGCAGCACCAGCTCGATGGATTTGTCCGGCGTGTCGTAGAACAGCGCATGCAGGATATGCGGACGCGCCCGACAGAATGCGCTCATGTCGATGCCCTTGGGCACAGGCAGATTCCGGTTGACGATGAGCAGATCGAACGACTCGCCTGGATGGTCGGTCAGCGAAGCCAGTTCATCGAAGGTGCGGATCGGCGCGACCCGGTAGTAACCGAGACGATTCAGCAGCCGTTCGAGATGCAATAGCTGGCTAAGGCGCTCGTCGGCGATGAGGACACGCAGGGCTTTATTGGTCATGCGCGCTGGCTCCGCGGTTGGGTCTCATCAAGCCAGCGAACCAGGTCGCCACCGCTCATGGGCCTGGCGTACCAGTACCCCTGCCCTTGCGTGCAGCCCATGTTCAACAGGTGCTGGCGCTGCTCGTCGGTCTCGATGCCCTCGACCACCACGGACATGCCCAGCTTCTCACCCAGTGCCAGAGTGCTGCTGACCACTGCATGGCAACGCGGCTCCTGCATCATCGCCCGGGCGAACTCACCGTCGAGTTTGATTTCATTGAAGGGCAATTGATACAGGCGTTGCAGGGAAGAGAAGCCCGCACCGAAATCATCGATGGACAGTTGGCAGCCCATCATTCGCAGGCGAAACAGGCATTCCAGACTGGTTTCCGGCGCCTGCAGCAAGCCACTTTCCGTCAACTCGAACGTGAGGCTGGAGCCGCGCACGCCGTACTCCACCAGCAGGGTGTGGATCCGGGTGGCGAGCGTCTCGTCCGTCAATTGCGTGGCGTGCAGGTTGAAGGCGAAATCGAGTTCATGCCCGAACGCCTTCAGTTGCTGCTGCAAGGCCAGGCTCTCATGCAACTGCTGGAACAGCAGCTCATTCAACAGGCCACAGCGCTCCAGGACCGGCATGAAAAAGGCCGGCGACAGCACCTTGCCGGACGCTTCCCGCCAACGCGCCAACACTTCAACCCCGGTCACCTCCCCCGTTTCCAGGATGAACTTGGGCTGGAAAAACGCACACAGCCCACGGTCCGCCAGGGCCTGGCGGACCTGACTCTCATCAGGGAGTACTCGTGGCTGCTCTGGAAGGGTTCCAGTACGCGGCACACTGTGATGCTTTTTTAGCAGGCGCTCCAGGGTTTCATAGTGCAGCGGCTTGCCGATGTCACCCAGCAGCTCCAGGTTCAACAGCGAGATGATCTGCCGCACCGTGCGGCGCAGATCTGCGGAAAGCGAGCTGCTGATGATCACCGAGCCGACCAGCCCCGAATGCCCGACAGCCTGCAGAAACGCCAGGCCATCCATGCCTTCCATGCGCAGGTCGCACAGGGCGATATCGACCGGGCCGACCTCATTCAAAATCGCCAGCGCCTCCGCTCCGTCCGCCGCCTGGAATACTTCAGTGCACCCCAGTTGCTGCAACAGGTTGACGGCAAAGGCGCGTTGAAACGAATGGTCTTCAAGAACGATGACACGCAAAGAGAAATTAGACATTGGAACCACCCACGAAAGTGTGATGGGTCATTCTGTGCGTTGGCTCGAAGGAACAACCGAGGCAATGGCCTCAGTGCTTGTATGAAATTTCCTAAGCAATTCGACGGGGGAAATGCGATGTGTCGGTGTGTCTGATGGATCGAGGTGGCTGGATTGGAGCCGCTTCGCGTCTCAGCGGGAGCAAGCTCCCTCGCCACAGGGATTGTGGTCACTGAACTTTGGAAACTTGGCTGCGGTGACTCACACCACAGTATCCCTGTGGCGAGGGGATTCATCCCCGTTGGACTGCGCAGCAGTCCCAAAACCTGACACTTCGGTGTATCAGGTGGATTGAGACGACTGGACTGGAGCCGCTTCGCGGCTCGACGGGGATAAATCCCCTCGCCACAGATGGCCCCCCTCGCCACAAGAGTGGTACACGGCATCAACCCGGTGTGTGTGCACCAGAACGCTTGGCACTGCGCAGAACAATGACAGCCAGAACAGCGGAAAGGATCGACCCCAGCAGAACCCCAACCTTGACCTCATCAATCAACGCCGGAGCATTCGGAAACGCCAGCGCGCCGATGAACAGACTCATCGTGAAGCCGATACCGCACAACAGCGCAACACCATACAACTGAAGCCAGCCACACCCCTCGGGCAGCTTCGCCAACCTGGCACGGATCGCCAGCGCCGCCAGACCAAACACACCGATCTGCTTGCCCACCAGCAACCCCAGCGTCACCCCCAACGGCACTGGTTTGATCAGGTCACCGGGAGAGATACCGGCCAGGGACACCCCGGCATTGGCAAAGCCGAAGATCGGCACCACCGCGAAGGCCACCCACGGGTGCAGTTTTTCTTCGAGGTGCAGCAGCGGCGACGTGTGTTCGTTGGCCGGGTCACCCAGCGGAATGCACAGGGCCAGAATCACCCCGGCCAGGGTCGCATGGACGCCCGATTGCAGCATGAAGAACCAGAGCAGCGCCCCCACTACCAGATAGGGCAACAGCGCCCGCACCCCGCAACGGTTCATCACCACCAGGACAACGACAGCCCCCAGCGAAGCCAGCAGCATGCCGACCGACAACCCCGTGGTGTAAACCAGAGCAATGATGAGCACCGCACCGAGGTCATCGAGAATCGCCAGCGCCGACAAGAAGATCTTCAAGGAAACAGGAACCCGCTTACCCAGCAGCGACAGTATCCCCAAGGCAAACGCGATATCGGTTGCAGCAGGAATCGCCCAGCCACTGAGGGTGTCGGCGCTGCCCCAGTTGACGGCGATATAAATGAAAGCCGGTATCAGCATGCCGCCCAGCGCGGCGAAGCCCGGGAGTGCGCGATCACTCCAGGTGGACAACTGACCCACCAGCATTTCACGCTTGATCTCCAGGCCCACCAACATGAAAAAAATCGCCATCAGGCCATCGTTCACCCAATGCTCAATCGACAGGCCGGCCACCTTGACTTGCAGTGTCGCGAAGTAAGCAGCGGACCAGGGAGAGTTGGCAACGACGAGCGCGACGAATGCCGCGGCCATCAGGATCAGGCCACCGGAGGATTCGGCGGCGAAGAAACGGGAAAGAAAACTTGCAGCGGAGGAAGATGACTCACGACCATCCTGGGTCTTGGGCAAACTTGAGGGATTGACACTCATAAGCACGAAACTCCATTCGATGGCGGACCTGCGCAGATCAGACCGCTCTTCAGGAACAGCCGAACGGGAATTCTACACAGATGGTAAATGGCCAGATAGCCCACGCCGCGTGGCGTGGGCCCTACTCTGTTCAAAGCGAACATCCCGCTATTCCGGTAGTTGCGCGGGCGATTCCCCTATGAAAGGGCAGCTCCTGCTGCCCTGCCCGCCAACCGGAATCAACCGCGACCTTGAACCATCGCCGAACCGTTGGAGATGATCACCTCCACCCGACGATTGAGCTGCCGCGAGCTGGCGCTGGAGTTATCGGCCACCGGATACTCCCGGCCATAGCCGGCAGTGATCAGACGGCTTGGGTCGACACCCAGGCGTTGCAGTGCAAAGGCAACGCTGTCGGCGCGACGCTCGGAGAGGCGCTGGTTGGAAGCGTCATTACCCACGCTGTCGGTAAAGCCTTCGATGCGCACCTTGCGCTCCGGGTTGGCAGCCAGGAAGTCAGCAAGCTGACGCAGGTTGTTGTTCGCACCGTACTTGAGGTCAGACTTGCCGGTATCGAACAGTACATCGCCAAAGGTCACCACCTGACCGCGATCGGTATTCTTGGCGTTGAGCGCTTGCAACGCCTTGAGCTGCTGGGTGCGTACGTCCAGTTGAACCTGGGTGCGTTCCACAGCAATGTTGCTCAGGCCGGCTTCGGCCTGACGCCCGGCAATGGTCTGCTCGGCCAGGGCGATTTTCTGTTGGGCGATGTAGGCCAGCTGATCGATAGCCGGTGCCTTGCGGTCCTGGTTCGACAGCAGGTCGGCCTTGTTCAGCGCGTTGAAAGCGTCCTTGGTTTCAATGGCCGCCAGGGTGCTTGACGCCGGGTTGCTCTGCAGGGTCGAGAACTGCGAGCGGGCCTCAACCAGATTGGCATTTTCCGGGGTCGCGGCGCAGCCCACCAGGGTCAGGCCGAACATCGAAACCATGGGTACCAGCAAAGAAATTCGCATGGATGCGTCCTCAGTTAGTTTGAGTAGAAGTTGGGTTGATGCCGGAGTTCGGGGCATTGAGCATTTCGTTCTTCAGTACTTGAATGCCCTGCTTCGCCGCTTCCAGATCCTTTTGGGTTTTCACCGTCCGGGCCTTGCGCTCAGCCAGACTGGCATCGGCTTCGATCTGCTCGGCCAGGGCCTTGGCTTCTACGTATTTCTTTTCGCCAATGGCGCGTTGCATTTCGAACACTTTGTCCTGGGCGGTTTTCATTTCCAGCGGCGCATATTGAGTGGCACCGGCCGCCACCGCCCGATTGACCGCATCGGTGGACAAGGCGATTTGCTCATTGGGCATCGGCGCGCTGGAGCAGCCGCCCAACACGGTGGTCATGACGATAATCAGGCCCGCAAAGCCGGCCCGGCTGTAAAGGTGTTGATTTTTCATAAGGGACTCTCCAAGTTTTTCAGGTCAACTGTTTTTCGAACACTTGATGTGTGCACTTAACCGGCACACAGCGTTTCACCTACCAACATGGTTTATTGAATGGTTGTCACCTCGCGCATTAAAGACACTTGCAGTAACGGGAAATTGGCAAGTGCAGTCCTACGAAACTATTGGCACTTCGAACTGGCGTTGACGTAAGTGCATGGGGCTTATTCTGTCTGATGCCCCAAGGTAACAACCGAGGTAACGGCCTCAATCCTTGTAGGAAATTTCCCAAGGGGTGAGGCAAGCAAAAATGTTGGGTAAAAAAGAACCAGCGAATGCTGGTTAAAAGGGAGGAAACTCGGTGTGCGCCATTGCGTAGCAATGGCGCTTGCATGAATGGACACAGGCAAATGCCCTACGAACAATCCAACCTGCACGCTTAGTTGTAATTCATGGTAAAGGTTGCAGTGCTATTGGCTTGACCCGCGGTGACAGCAGCGGCTGTCTGATAATAGCGAGCAGACAAACCGATATTGTAAGAACCGCTACCCGCCACCGTCCCCACGGCAATGGGGATGCCCAACGTAACGGGGGTGCCGTTGTAAAGCAGCTGTAATCCCACACCCGTGGCAATCGAAGTGGCAGCCGTATCCAGCGCCAGCACTCCTACGACCCCGGAACCATGGGGAACACCATTCAACATTACTTGAACCCGGGTACCAGCGTCGCAATTGAGTGGGATATTGAAACTTCTTTCCGGTGTTGTAGTGCCTAAAGTGGTCAGATCCTTGGTTGATACGCTCCCCATCGGCACCACAATGGATGTATTGGTGACGGAGCATGCAACGGTGGATACCGAGGACGTACCAAAATTGAAGCTATATACGAAAGTCTGGCTAACGAGACTGGCTTGAATCTGCCCCGGCAAAGTAATTTTTCCGCTGCCGGTCACATCGGCAATCTTGACCAACTCGAACGTGGTAGCCCCCCAATTGTTGCCGCAGTACCAGATATACGCCGTCCCCCAGAAACAACCAGGTTGGCCGGTATTGGTTACATCCCTTGGAAACGGACCGATAAATGGAAGCGTATAACCCGTGCTGGGCGTTATGACGCGCATCGCGATTCCAGCCGTACCCGTAGTAAACAGTTGCTCTCCATTGAACATGACCGACGTAAGGCCTGATACCCCCCAACGGGCTACGAAAACAGTGCTTGGGGTTGGCCTGCTGCACTGTAGGAAACTCCCCCTGGAACTGAATCGGGTTGAGGTATAAGCGGCCAATGTCGTACCAATAGCCGCATCCCGCTGCACCACAAAATTACCGAACGTTACAGTCTCGCTGTCCGACGCCGAGCCCGATAGAAACGTACATGATGCCTGTGAAAAAACTGAATAGCTTCCAGTCAGGCACAGCACAGCAGTCAGATACTTTCTGTCCATATCGATTTAATTCTTCCATATTTTTTGTGGTCTTCCATTTGCCAAAGAGTGGCGAGTTTATCCCGCATCGACCTTCAGCCTTGTCACAGTAATACCGAACAGCACCGCAAACACTTATCAGCATTATTTATTATTAGTCACTCTCCACCTCAATGGACTTGCAGCCCAAAAAGGCCGGCAACTAGTGGTCTGCACGGCTAATTCGAGTACTCAAATTCGAGTGTCAGGGCTTGCCAAGCAAGGCGCCATGACGAGTCGTAGCCCCGCTACGGCGAGGAATGGCAACGCAGCGTGGCAAGTCCTGGCGCCGAAGTTGAGTAAACGAATTAGCTACCCAGGCACTAGCCCCTATGAACACTTTTTTAAACCTAGTTATACGTCATGGTAAAGGTTGCAGTGCTGTTCGCTTGCCCTGCGGTGACCGTCGCGGCCGTCTGGTAATAACGAGCAGTCAAGCCAACATTGTAAGTGCCGTTGCTGGTTGTCGCTCCCACGGAAGTCGCCGATCCCAAAGTAACAGCGGTGTTGTTGTAAAGCAGTTGTAACCCCAGACCGGTCGCAACGCTAGTAGAGCCCGACGAATCCAGAGCCAGCACACCGGCTATGCCGGAACTGTGACGGGTGCCGTCCAACGTCACGCTGACTTTAGTACCTGCGTTGCAATTGAGCGGAATCGTGACTGTTTTTGGGGACGCTGTAGCGCCTACACCAGTGAAGTCTTTTGTTGATACTTTATCCATAGCAATAGGGATGGATGTATTGGTTACGGTGCACCCGGGGCTGACAATGCTAGAACTCGTCAGATTGGCTGTATAAATCCAGTTCCAGCCACGTATGCTGGCTCTGACTAGTGTCCCAGCCGACATTTGTCCAGCACCAACACTGGGAGATATCTTAACCAGTTCAAACGTTACAGTTCCCCATGAGCCACCGCAGTAACCCCATGGAGTTCCAGAGGTAGTACAAAAATTACTAGTTATTATTCGATCAAATGCACCGCTGCCAAACTGACCAGTTGTTGAGCCTGCCCCTGGAGTGACGATACGAATCGCATAGCCGGCGACACCAGACTGATAAAGAACCTGGCCTCCATAGGAAACGGGTGTCAACCCTGGGGAGCGCCAATCCTGCTGGTTGAATGTTGTACACCCTGTAATAAAGAGATTGCGATTCATAAGTACTGTCGATGTTTTCGTAGCCACCACCGTACCAACGGGTGTGGAAAGTGGGGCTGTCACGGTGCCGAAGTTAATCAATTCTTGTGTATCAGCAGAATAACCGGCCACAAAAGTACAGTCGGCATAGGCCGAAACGCTGGCGGATGCCCCTCCTAATGCCAACACTGTCAACAGTGCTTTCTTGAGTATGTTCATGTCATTGTCACTCTAAAATAAATGGATGGCGTGCACTTACTTACAAGATGCCTCGAATGTACGCACCGTCGAAATCGCGTCCTTGGAAACCTTCGGCAATGTGAAGTCCACCTTGCATTGCTGGTCGGCGCGGTCGCCCCATTTGACCTGCAATTGCCCTGCATCCGGTACGCCACCGAGAAAGACCTCGCCATCCAGCCCCACGATGGCGCTGTTCGGCGTTGCCATGGTGTCTTCCACCACGGTGGCGGTGGCCCCGAACGGCACCGGTTTGCCCTGGTGCTTGAGGGTGATCATGGCCCGGCTACCGGAACGGGTCTGGAAGTTGGCCAGTACCACCGCGCCCTTGGTCGGGATGACGGTCTTGGTGGTGCTTTCGATGTCGACATCGTCGGCCAAGGTTTCACCGTCCAACGTGACGCGGTTCTGACGGTAGGTACTCACGTACGGCACCACCGCGTAACCGCGCCAGTCGGTCTTGACCCCGGTATTGTTTTGCACCTTCACGCCCGAAGCGCCCGGTGCCCGCACCAGCGCCAGGGTTTCACCCTGTTGCTGAGAGAACGTCACGCCATAAGGGTGAGCGACAACGCCGCCCTGCAACCCGTAGTTCACCTGCTGGGAATTGCGGTCGTAGTTGTAGCCGGCCATCGCCTCGCCGTAAGTGCCCTTATAGTTGGCGCTGGCACCGCCGCTGCCGCCGACTCCCTGGTTGGCATAGCTCTGCTGCACGTTGTAGTTCAGGTTGTTATCCGCCAGCGCGGTGCCGCTCAAGCCCACATCCTGGGTGGTGTTGCCCCGTTTGCTGGTGCTGAGGTTGTAGCGCGCCCAACTGTTGGGCAGCACTTTCTCCAGAGGCACCTGCACGCTCACGGACAGTTGCTGGTCCTTGCTGTTGCGGCCTTCATAGGTCGGGGCCTGGGTATAGGTGTAATCCACGCCATAGGTCACGCCTTTATAACCGGCGGTATAACCGGCACTCACACTGCGCTCGTAACCCTTCTGGCGCCAGAAGTCCTGCTGATAACCGTTGACGTAGAAGTTGCCGTACTCGCCCAGGGACTGGCTGACGTTGATCTGTGCCTTGCTGCGCTTGTTATACAGCCCACGCCAGTTGTTGAAGTTGCCCGGATCGATCTCATTGGCTTCCTGGAAGTCGTAGTAGCCGCTGGTGGAATAGCGATAGCCCGCCAGGGTGAACGCGGTGCCGGTGGCAGCGATGTCCTTGGCGTACTGGAAGCGATAGGACTGGCCGCTATGCTTGGAACCGTCGCGCAGTTCGGTCTTGGCCTGGGTCACGTCGGTGGAAATCGAACCCCAATCGCCAAAGCCATGGCCGACACCCAGGCTGCTTGCCGCATATTTATCGGAGCCCAACAGGCCGCCATACAACGTGGTGTCGTGGGGCATGCCGTAGATCAGCGTGCCCTGGGCGAATGTCGGATTGCTGCTTTCGCTGGCATTGGAACGGTATTCACCGGCGGTCGCCGAGTATTTCAGCCGCCCCTCACGCAACATCACCGGCACGGCGGAGAACGGTTGCAGAGAACGACGCTCAGTGCCGTCGGCCTCTTTGATCGTGACTTCCATATCACCGCTCGACGAGGTCGGATACAGGTCGGTAATGGCGAAGGCACCAGGCGCCACATAGGTCTGGTAGATGATGTAACCGTTCTGCCGCACGGTGACCTGGGCATTGCTCTGGGCAATACCACGCACCACTGGCGCAAAGCCTTTCAGGCTGTCGGGGAACATGTTGTCGTCCGACGCCAGTTGCGCACCGCGATATTGCACGCTGTTGAACACATCGCTCGGGGTGGAACTGTCACCCAGGGTCAATTGACCCTTCAGCGACTGGACGTCCCGTTGCGCGTAGGTGTTGACGTTGTCCCAGTTGCTTTGGCCATTGCTCTGGTTGAAAGCGGAATAGTTGCGCAAGCGCCATTCGCCCAGGTTCACGCCGCTGCGCAAGTTCAGGTAATAGTTGTCGTCCGTGCCCGAGCGACCATCCCGCGAGGTATTGGCGCCGCTGAAGTTGTAGTTCAACAGCCCGGCGGTGATCCCCTGGTCCCAGGTGGCAGGGTCGACGTAGCCACGGGCCTCGCTGGTGAGCGCCGCTTGCGGAATACTGATGTCCAGCCGCTGCCGGCTGAAGTCGAAGCGGCTGCTGGCGTCGGGAATATAGTCCTGCAGGCGGGTAATGATTTGCGTGGCCGGCAGTTTCTGCAGATTCGGCAGCGCTTCAAGCTTGACGCCCATCTCTTGCAATTGCTGCGGGGTCACTTCGGGTTGCAACTTACCTTCGACGTCGACAAAGGTCACGTCACGTTGGGTGACCCGGTTGTCGTTCACGTAGATATCCACCCGATACGTACCGGGAAGTTGCCCGCCCTGGCTGGAAAAATGCTGGAGATCAACGGAGCCTTGGCCGGTGGTGTCAATTTCCAGCGCATGGGGGTTGAAATAATCCTCGGCCATTACCACGACCGGTTGCAAACTGAACCCCACCATACAATGGGCCGTGATCAACATTGCCAGACGGGAGGGAGTAAAAATAGAAGAGCGCGTATTGTATTCACACTGTCGCGCCTGGCCCTGACATTCCACTCTCATATAAAAATTCTCCACCCAACTAACGTATAAATGCAAGCCACCCCCACACCCGGCAGGCAGTCGATCCGGCAATTGAAATTTGAACTAGATAGATACTTGATGCGTTGCAGCCATATCATCAGAGCGGTGCATTAGCCGCTGGGGAAATGCCACCGTAATCATTGATCGCCGTCCAACTGACAGCACCGCCCGCACCGGCAGGCAAGGTCCAGGTCAATGAACTTTTTGGCGCGACCATACCGGCGTCGCTGATTTCCTTATCACCCACACTCACGTTATAAAAAGAAACGTAGTAAGGCGTAGGATTGTTGACCACCAACTGACCACCGCTGCGGGTGAACTTCAACGACTTGTATGCTTCACCCGCGTCACCCGGCAAACCGGCCGGACGATAAAACAGCTTGATGCGGGTCTTTACAGAAATCTGCAGTTCATTGGCATCAGTCTTCTCTGAGGCGGGGATCGACTTGACGTTGACCCAGAAAACTGATTCCTGGTTATCCGGAAACTGGCCGCCGGTACGGATGATGCGCAGCATGTTTTCCTGCCCCGCGTCGAGACGGAACAACGGCGGCGTCATGATGAACGGCGCCTTTTTAGTGCCGTCCTCGACCCAGGACTGAATCAGGTAAGGGGTTTTCTTTTCCGGATTGCTCACGGAAATCGACGCTTCTTTTTTCGAACCGTCATACACAACGCGTGTTCCACCGACCACCACGCCGGCCCAAGAGGTATTAACGACCCCTACAAGACAAGTGGCGATACAAACGGATTTTAGCCAATGCATTGATAAATTCTCCTTGAATAGCGTTGCAGTCATTCACAGGGATACAACTTTGAATAGCCAGAGCAGGCCGGGCATTAACTATTGATGCCCGGCCCTTTTGCTTAGTTGTAGCTGACGGTGAAGTCACTTACAGCGTTCGCGGTACCGGCGGCCACGGTGCCGGTAGCCATGTATTTGGCGACGAATTGGAAGGTGGTGTCGGCGCTGGCCGAAAGGGGTTTGCTTGCCGAGGGGCTGCCCACCGCAATCTGAGTGGTTGCATCGCTTTCATACAAGCCGACACCCACACCAGTAGCCACACCGGTACCGGCTGTCAGTGCCAACAGGTTTTTGTTAGTTGCATCGGTCGGTCCATCGAACTTCACGGTGGCGCTGGTAACTGCGACCGGGCAAGAACTCAATACGATGCTGAACTTGGTCGGAGAAGCGACACTACCTACAGTTGCCAGAGCCGATGTATTGACGGTACCCAAGGCGACCGACTGGGTGGCGGTGGCTGGAGTAATGGTGCAGGCCGCAGAAGTTACAGTACCGGTAAAGTTTATTTTACCGTCGGCGGCATTAGCCAGGCCAGCAACACCGGCACCAGCCAGCAGGGTTACAGCGATCAGAGTCTTTTTCATTTCGGTATTCCTTGAAGTTAAGAAACGAGCGCTTGTAACAGCGCCTGAACTCTCGTTTGTTCTGTAGGAGAGCTGTGTGAATATTCGCAGGTCTAGCCTTGCCTCTATAGGTCGGGTTTCCGTAGCACTTGTAGGAAATTTCCCAAGGAAATCTGAGCATCACTTTTTCTGTGGCGAGGGGATTTATCCCCGCTGGGTCGCGAAGCGGCCCCCATTCAAATCGCCCGATACACCGGGAGTTCAGTAGTTGGGACTGCTGCGCAGTCCAGCGGGGATGAATCCCCTCGCCACAGGGTTTTGCGCTGGACTGGAGTTAACCGATACCTGTCTTGAATCGCAGATAAAAAAAACCCAACTGACGTTGGGCAAAGGGGAAGCCTGTTACTCGTTCAATAGCCATTCACCAGAAAAGACAGAAGCCCATCGGCTTTTACTGCGCTGACTTCAATCTGCATCGTAAGGACCCTGCCCTTGACGGGGCGTCCGCTGACGATGGGGATGATCAGATCGCCCGGTACCGCCATGACCGAGGAAGCATAAGCGCCCCGCGGCGCCTTGGATGAGCGTGGTTGGGCCAGATCGACGTAGCGGCCATCGAGTTGGGTGTGGCTCAGGCGCACATTCAGGGGACCGGTCTGGGCGAATAACCCGGCGTCCCCCAGCTCGCCTTCTATCGACACGACCAATTGCGATGACCGTGGACAGGTGGCTTCCAGGGTGATGATCCGGGTGTCCTTTGTTTTCGACTTGAGTGTGATCAGGTAGCCAACATTGCGGTTGGATTCCGTTAGCGTTACATCGCATTCCTGTGCAAATACCTGCTCCGTGCTGGCGGCCATGATGGCTAGAAACGATAAGGTGAACTTGTTTAAAGCACGCAATCAATAACACCCCGTTAATGGAAGTAGGCGAAAGAGAGTTCTTTCATCTGAACTTCAGGATAAGGTTGGGGTGGATTTGGACGTAGGCGCTTCGGCCCAAGATAATGTAGGAATTTTCCTGCGACTAGTTGTGGTGAACACAAGTATCGTGAACACCCTGGGACACTGTGGGAGCGAGCCTGCTCGCGATGGCGGCGGTACATTCAGCATTGAGGCAAGCTGACCCACCGCTATCGCGAGCAGGCTCGCTCCCACAGGGGGAGTTGTGGTGAATACAAATACCGAGGGCACCCCGGGAAACTGTGGGAGCGAGCTTGCTCGCGATGGCGGCAGAGCATTCAGCATTGATGCAAGCTGATCCACCGCTATCGCGAGCAGGCTCGCTCCCACAGGGTTTTGTGGTGACTGGTCTTAGGCCTTGCGGCTGTAGATGTTCAGGGCATCGGCCAATGCCGACATTTCGAGTTGCAAGCTAGCGCCGACCTCTTCGAGCAGATGCAGATCCCTCGCCTCACAAACAGCCTCCATCTGTTCGCAAGCGGCAATCAGTCGCCAGGCCTTGACGATGCGGGCGCCGCCCTTGATCTTGTGCGCCAGGTTCGACAGTGCCGGCAGGTCCTGCTCCAGCAGCATGCCCGACAGGCTTTCGAAGTCTTCCTGGTTGCTCACCGCCAGGTCATTCACCAGGGCTTGCATGGCGACCTCATCACCGCGCACCAGTTGTTCAAGGCTGACGAGGTCGATACTGCCGCTCGGTTCGGGCTCGGGCGGGTCCATGAAGGCGTCCACCGCCTCGGTTTCCACCTGGTCCAGGCGCTTGCCCAGCTCTTTCAAGCTGATGGGTTTGAACAGGCAGTCGTCCATGCCCGCATCCAGGCAGCGGTCTTTTTCGTCAGGCTGGGCGTTGGCGGTAAAGCCGATGATCAGGCAACGGGAGGTGCCCCGTTGCGCCTCTTCGTCACGGATGGCGCGGGCAAGGGCGTAACCATTCATGATCGGCATGTTGCAGTCGGTAATCACCACATCGAAATGCTTGCTGCGCCAGGCCCGCAGCCCATGGGCGCCGTCCTGGGCTTCGACCACCTTGTGGCCGAGGTAACCCAGTTGCTTGGACAGCAGCAGCCGATTGGCCGGGTAGTCATCGACCACCAGGATCGCCAGCGTGTGTTGCGAGGAGGACTCTTCAATAACAGACGCCAGCTCCGCCGGAACCGGCTCCAGCACCGGCAACTGCAACTGCACCTCGATCTGCGTGCCCTGCCCCAGCACACTGTGCAAGTGCAACTGCCCGCCCATCATTTCGCACAAGGTCCGGCTGATCATCAGCCCCAACCCCGAACCGCTGCGGGCCGATTGGTTGTTGTTACTGGCCTGGCTGAAGGGGCTGAACAGTTGCTGTTGGTCTGCTTCGGAGATCCCGGTGCCCGTGTCTTCCACCCGCAACCGGATGGACAATTGCTCGGCGGTGCTGGACGGCAAGACCTCGACCATCAGCCGGACCTCACCCTCGGCGGTGAACTTGATCGCATTGCTCAGCAAGTTGGAAATGATCTGCTTGAACCGCAACGGATCGATCAACACGTCGCAATCGACCTTGGCGTCCAGCGCCAGCACCAGCGCCAGATGTTTCTGTTGGGCCAACCCATCGAAAATGTTGCCCAGGGATTTGAGCATGTCTGCCAGGTTCGCCCGCTCCGGGGTCAGCGACAACTTGCCCGACTCGATCCGCGCGATGTCGAGGATGTCACCAATCAGGTCCAGCAGGCCATGGGCGGCCCCGGACGCCACCTCAATGGCGAAACGATCGAGCACGCCTTGATCGGCTTTTTTCAGGGTCAGTTCCAGCATGCCGATGACGGCGTTCATCGGTGTGCGGATCTCATGGCTCATGGTCGCCAGGAAGGTCGTCTTGGCCCGGTTGGCTTCCTGCACCATGCCAAGCAACTGCTGGCGCTCGCTGACGTCGATCCAGCCGGCGATCATGCCGATGATCGCATCGTCGCTGTCGCGGTACGGCAGCATCCAGTGGTAGATGGTCAGCACGCGCCCATCCGTCAGGGTCAGCTCACGGTCTTCGGTACGGGCGACGCCTTCGGCCATGACCTGAAGGTATTCGGTGTGGTAGTTCGTGGCCTCGGCCGGATCGGCAAACATGCTGTCGGCGGCCCATTTGCCCAGAGCCTCGTCGAGGGCCAGCCCGACCGCCTCCAGATAGCCGTTGTTGCAGATCAGGATGCGACCTTCACCGTCCAGGACGTAGATGGGATGAGGCGTTCCATCGATCAAGACACGCATGAACTCCAGCTGATTGCCAAGGGCTCGCTCCGCCGCTTTCCGGCGACGGATCTGTCTTGCCAGGTAGGCGATCCAGAAGAAGGCCAGCAACAACAACCCGCCGGCAATCATGAAGCCCTGGATGATCGCCTCGCGGTTACGCAACCAGTAGCTGTCGTTGACCACCACATCGTTGCGCCAGCGGTTGCTGATCTCGGCCATTTCCTCGGGCGTGATGCTCAGCAAGGCCTTATCCAGGATCGAGTACAACTCCAGGGCACCTCGATTGGTGGCGAACGCGACCCGGGCGGGCTCGGAGCCGACGGTGCTGGTCATCTGCAAACGGCCCTGATAGCGCTGCGCAATGGTATAGCGGGCGCTGATCAGGGTATTGATCGCCGCATCGGCTTCACCCTTGACTACCATGCCCATGGCCTGGTCGTTGTTCTGGGTGTAAACGAGTTGGACGTTCGGAAAGTTGTTCTGGAAGTAGTCCTGGGACATGACTCCCTGCGTCAGCGCAACCCGCTTGCCGGCCATATCCTCCAGGGTCTGCGAGCTATCGGCGCCTGTCCGGTTGACCAGGATGAAAGGCGTCGTCAGATAGGGCCGGCTGAACCGGACCTTGCTTTCCCGCTCGCTGCTGGGGGTCATGCCGGCGATAAGGTCCGCCCTGCCGGCCTCGACGTCATCCACTTGCCTGACCATCGAATTGCTGCGCACGACATCGAACTGCAAACCGGTGCGCGCAGTGATTTTTGCCAGCACATCGGCACTGGCGCCGCGAAACCGGCCGATCTCGTCGAAGAATGAAAGCGGCAGGAAGTTCTCCATCACCGAGACCTTGATCCGGGGGTGCTGTTCGAGCCAGCGTTGCTCCCGGGCATTCAGGTGCAGGCGGTGCTGCGCCTGGATGTTCATTTCGGCCGCGCCCCAGCGGCGCAGGATGCTCATGCGTTCGCCCAGGGGGATCGCGCTCAGCGTACTGTTGATGATGCGCAGCAGGCGCTCGTTGTGCACGGGTAAGGCAAAGGCAAAGCGACCGCCCTCCATCGCGGAAAAATCCGTCAACTGTATGTTGTTCAGATAATTCATTTCGATCAGGTAGTTGGCGCTGATGACATCGCCCAGATAGACATCCGCCTGACCGAACGCCACGGCGCTGATGGCGCTCAACGTCGACGGATAGAGCACCAGGTGCGCCCCGGGATAGAACGCGTGGACATCCTGCGAAGGCAAGTAGTGATACAACATGGCGATTCGTTTGTCCGCCAGGTCCGCTGTCAGTGCCTTCTTGTCATCACCACGGGTGACCAGCATGGGCTGGTCTTCGGCATAGGCGTTGGACATCGCTACGCCCGAGTCCTTTGCCTCGAAGGAATTGGCGGTGCCGAGCAGGTCGATCTCGCCTTTTTTCAACGCCTCGATGAGTTCCGACCGCGAATCGTAGCGACGGATGTGCACCTGGACATGCAGCAACTGCGCAATCAGGCCGACGTAATCGGCGGTGAGCCCTTCGTAGTCATGGCCGTTGGTGGTCAGGTCGAACGGCGGGTAATCCGGCGCGGAGATCCCCAGGGTCAAGGCGCCCTTGTGCCGCAGCCAGCCCCAGTCCGACTCATCGAGCTCGACTTCATAGTCATCGACAGTTGAACGTCCGAACAGCTGGAAGGCTTCGGCTTGCGGCTCGAACTTCGCCGCCGCGTGCACCCAGCCGCAAACAGACCACAGGGCCAGCAGCAATGCCAGGCAAAATCGACGATAAAGGCCCATCAAATCAGGCTGTTACGCTTGGCCATATCCGACAGGTGCACCAGCGATTTCAAGTTGAGCTTCTCGATCAGGCGCGCCTTGTAGGTACTGATGGTTTTGTTGCTCAACAGCATTTCTTCGCCGATCTGCTTGTTCGACAAGCCTCTGGCAAGCTGCTGCAGGATCGACAGTTCACGGTCGGAAAGCTTCTGGATCAGCGCCTGCTCCGTCGCCTGGACATCGTCGCGGCACACCGAGGTCACCGTCAGGTCGGGAAAGAAGGTGTAGCCGGACTTGATGGCGTTGATCGCCTTGACCAGTTCTTCCAGGTCATCGGCCTTGGACACATAGCCCGACGCCCCGGCCCGCATGCAGCGCATGGAGAAGAACACCGGCAACAACGATGTCAGGACCAGGGTCTTGACCGGCAGCTTCAGGCTCGCAATCCGGCCCAGGGCGTCCAGTCCGTCGACACCCGGCATGGCGATGTCCATCAGGACCAGATCCGGCACATGCTCGCGGATCAACTGCACCGCTTCGGCGCCGTTGCCTGCTTCGGCGACGATTTCATATTGTTCCTGCTTCAGAATGGCTCTCACCGCGGAACGAATGAACGGGTGATCGTCTACTACTATGGCCTTCAGCATATGAACCCCTGAAAAATCAATAACCTGACAATATCGAGCGAAGCTAAAAACCGTTTTTCAGGCAGATAGTCAGACAAGATAAACGCATGCCTTATCGGCGTGAATAGCTGTCAGATAATTTTCTGTATGTCGTGCGCCAGCCCTCATATCCTTATCAAAAAAGACTCTGTCCGTAGATCAACTCGAAAGAAATCAGGTTTGGCTTCTGCGAAAAGCAATGGCCGGGCTTTGTAGCCAGAGCAACAGTTCGTGGGAGGACATGGGTTTTGCGTAATAAAACCCTTGCCCCAACACACAGCCCATTTCAATCAGCGTGCGGCATTGTTTTTCCTCGCTGACGCCTTCGATGACCAGTGCCATGTCCAATGAGCGCGCCAGGGCGATGGTGCTCAGGATGACGGCCCTGCTTCGCGGCTCATCGAGGCTCTGGACGAATTCGCCGTCCAGCTTGATTTCGGTGAATGGCAGTTGGCAAAGCAGCTTGAGTGAGGAAAACCCGACGCCAAAATCGTCGATTGAAAGCCCACAGCCCATCATTCGCAGCCGTAGCAGGTTCTCCTGGACGTCCGGAGGCATTTCCAGAAGGCCGTTTTCGGCCAACTCGAAGGTCAGTTTTGTTCCGCACAGGTTATGGAAGCGCAAGACCTGACGAATGTGGTCAATCAGTGCCGCGCCCTTCAGTTGTGACGCATGCAGATTGAAGGACAACTCCAGCGGCTGCTTCTCCCGGTCCAGCACGCCCAGCAGACCGAGGCCTTTCTTCAACAACTGCTTGAACATCTCATCGATCAGGTCGTAAGCCAGCACTGCCGCGAGGAAATCCTTGGGCAGAAGCAGGCCATGGACCGGATGCTGCCAGCGCGCCAGGACCTCGACACCGGCCACCTCACCGTCGGCCAGCCTGAACTTTGGCTGGAAGAACGCACAAAACTCCCCCAGGGCCAGCCCACGGCGAATGTCACTTTCAGTGGGCAAGGTGACAGGGATCGGGACACGAGGACTCAGCGCCCGTTCACGCCGGTAGCGCAGCAGCATTTTCTGTAGGGGTTTGACCTGTATCGGCGTGCTCAGGATCCCGAGCAACTTGAGGCCGGTAAACGACGCCATCTGCTCGATGGCCCGGCGCAATTGCGGTTGGAATTCGCAATAGAGGATGACCGCCTGAATCAGGGAAAGCCGACTTGCGCAGTTAAGAAAATCAAGGCAATCCATGCCTTGACCGCTCAAATCACAGAGGGCGACGTCCACCCCCCCCTGTTTCTGGAGCGAAACCAGTGCCTGCCCACCGCTGCTGGCGGGCAAAATGTCTGAAACACCCGAACGCTGCAATGCATGGATGACCATATCGCGCTGTAAAGAATGCTTGTCTAGAACGAGAACACGCAGAGAGGTCATCTGTCGCCTGCCAATGCCTTGGGCTGATGCGACGATTTTTACAGAGAGGGAGGGAGCATCAGAATGACTGCGCTCCCAAGGGCTTGTAGGAAAATTCCCAAGACATACGCTACGGCAGCGCGGCCTAAGGCGAGGTCAGTGTCACCAGGTAGGCACCACGGGTGATGGGTTTGCCTGCGCTGTCCTCCAGGACGTAGTCCTGATTGAAATAGCGCCCGCCCTTGCCACTGTCCGCGACCAGCCGGACGTTTACCGGGGAGTTGTCCAGGCTGCTGACGGTGCCCACGGGACGTACGCTCATGACGTTTCCTCGCGCCAGGCTGGGACACGCCTTCAGGCTGAGAGTCGCCGATTGGCCGCCGACACTGCAGGGAGGCTCAACGATATTGCCGACAAAGTGAATGACGCCATGTGACGGCGGTGGTGGAGCTGCGAGACAGGTCCCAGCCATACTGAAGAAAAGCAAAGTGCCTACAGAACTAAGTCGGGTATTCATTCGAAACGCTCCTTCTTGTTGTAAGAACTGTATCGACAGTATAAATCTGAACTTGAGTCTCCAAGATTTGTCTGATAGCCGGTTTTCTCAGCCCGCTTCCGCCAGGTCCAACATCGCAGCAAACTGACCCACCGCTTTCGCGAGCAAGCTCGCTCCCACAGGGGATCTGGGTGGGCATGACTTCTGCGGACGACGCGGAAAAACTGTGGGAGCGAGCCTGCTCGCGATGGCGGCATTACATCCAACATCAATGCAAGCTGACCCACCGCTTTCGCGGGCAAGCTCGCTCCCACAGGGGGGCTGGGGTGGGTATGATTTCTGCGGGCGACGCGGAAAAACTGTGTGCGAGCCTGCTCGCGATGGCAGCGGCAGATTCAGCATGGGTGCAAGCTGTCGCCATTTTTCACCCAAAACAGGTTGTCAGGCCCTATCCAGAGGGCTATGATGCCGCCCGTTTAAATCTTGGAGTGCTTACCGTGGACAGTTTCAGTAGTCGATTCCATTCGACTAACCACAGGTAAGGTAATCGCGGGTTCTTCTCTCGCTACTGCCTTGCCGATCTGGCGGGTAGTGGTATCAAACGACCGGGCTCCGGTCGCCTTTTGCTTCTTCCCATATGCATCTGATTTGTTGCCATGAATGTTGGCAGCGACTTCGCGGCTGCGCGCCTGTATGCGCCGTCGAAGGATGACGCACGAACCTGTTTATTGTTTCGCGCCTGATTCCGCCCTGTTGCCAGGAGCACCTCGGCTGGAACTCAGTCGCGCCTCGGACGCCTGCGCCCGTGGCATTTCATCAACCTACCGGAGACCGTCATGGACCCTGACCCTAGTAGATCTTGTCGCTTGAATATCAATTTTTTCACCCCGTTATTGGCCTTCAACCGCCGAGGCTTGCCCATGATCTGAAAGATCGGGCATGCCCACGGTCATCAAAAGGCCGGAAAGGAGCATCCCCATGAACCGCGAAGACCTCCTGTTTTCTGTTCGTACCCTGTCCCACTCGCTCGATGCAGCGGGCTTCATCAACCTTGCCAAATACATCCACCCTTCCGATCTGGTCGAGGCTCTTGATGTCTTGAACACGAAGGACACGGCCTCTCTGCTACTCACCCTCGCCCCGCTCGCGCGCGCCGAGCTGTTCGCCCATTTTCCCGGGAAACGCCAGGACGCCTTGCTGCGCGCAATGCCGCGCGAGGCCGTGGTCATGCTGTTCGAGCACATGCCTTCGGACGACCGTGCCGATCTCTATAACCGTCTGGGCGAGGAAGCCAAGCAGAAGCTCTTGCCTGCACTGGCCAAGGTCGAGCGCGATGACATCCTGAACCTGGCAGCCTATCCGGAAGGAACCGCCGGCTCGGCAACGACTTCGGATTACGTTCATGTTTCACCGGACATGACGGTGGCCGAGGCGCTGGCCCATGTCCGTGCCACGGCCCCTGACAAGGAAACCATCTATAGCATCTATGTGCTCGATCAGGATCATCGGCTCAACGGCACCGTATCGTTGCGCGACCTGGTACTGGCTGACGCGTCCACAAGCATCGGCGCGATCATGCGCCGCGACCCAGTGTTCGCTCGTGCCCAGTGGCCACGTGAGCAAGCCGCCGAACTGATTCGCCATTACGACCTGCTCGCGTTGCCGGTAACCAATGGCGGCGAGCGGATGATAGGTATCGTCACGGTCGATGACGCCATGGATATCGAAAAGCAACAGGACGCTACCCAGCTCGCCCGCTTCGGCGGTACGGCCAACCTGGGCGGCCCCGATCTGGACGTCATAGCCTCGTCGTTCAAGCAGATGTTCACAGTGCGCGTGTTCTGGCTGGTGATACTCACTATCTTCGGCATCCTGACCAGTACTTTCGTCGCTGCGCAGGAAGAAATCCTGACACAGGTCATCGTACTGGCGGCCTTCATTGCACCGATCGTGGACATGGGCGGCAACACCGGCAGCCAGTCAGCCACCCTGGTGATTCGTGCGATGGCGCTGGGAGAACTCAAGCTCAAATGGTCCGATGTGGGGTTCATCATCAAGCGTGAGCTGCCAGTGGCGGCAGCGCTGGGCGTGGTGGTCGCGGTGGTGGAAGTCGTTCTGGCCTACTTCGCCAAGGGCGTCGGTTTCGATGTGCTGATGGTGGTTGGCTTGAGCATGCTGGTCTGTACAGTGCTCGGCGGCATCATTGGCGCGCTCCTGCCGTTCCTTGCGCGCCGCATCGGCACCGATCCGGCCACGCTGTCCTCACCGTTGATCACCTCGATCATGGACCTGCTGGGCGTATTCATCTACTTCGGCTTCGCCTATGCCTTCCTGGGTGACCTGCTGACGCAAACATCGGTCTGATTCAGCAATTCTGTAATGAAGCCCAGCCATGCTGGGCCTCATTATTGAGGGGGAACATTATGTACATCACTCAACATATGGATCTGACTGCGTCGCTCAATACACTGGCTAGCCTGCTGACTGCTTTCCTCCTTGGCGCCGTAATTGGCCTGGAGCGCCAGTATCGCCAGCGCACGGCGGGCTTGCGCACCAACGTGCTGGTTGCAGTAGGAGCCGCGCTGTTCGTCGATGTCGCCATGCGTTTTCACGCCATCTATGGCGGCCCGGCAAGCCCTTTGCACGTGGTGGCCTATGTAGTCTCGGGCGTGGGCTTTCTGGGGGCCGGCGTGATCATGCGCGAAGAGGGCAATATCCGCGGCATCAATACCGCCGCGACGCTCTGGGGGTCGGCCGCCGTTGGCGTAGCCGCCGGTACCGGCATGCTGATCGAGGCCGTGCTGGGTACGTTGTTCGTGCTATCGGCCAACACGCTGCTGCGCCCCATCGTCAACGCCATCAACCGGCAACCGCTCGACGTGGAATCGGTGGAGGTTACCAACACGGTGTATGTGATTGCCGACAAGGAGCGCCAGAAGGAAATCATGAAGGCATTGGAGGTCAGTTTGGAAAGTGGCCGTTACCCGGTGCACGACCTGGAGGTCAACGCTTTCGGTGAGGACGATGTGGAAATCGAGGCCACCCTCACCGTGACTTCAATTGATGGCGATGAGCTGGATGCGCTGATGCTCAAGTTGACGGCTTTGCCGGGTGTACGACAGGCGTTCTGGAGTCCGAGTACAACAGGATGAATACGATACAAGCTGACCCACCGCCTTCGCGAGCAAGCCCGCTCCCTCAGGGGATTTGCGGTGGGCATGATTTCCCTGGCCGACTCGGAAAACTGTGGGAGCGAGCTTGCTCGCGATGGCGGCGGTACACTCAAGCCTGATGCAAGCTGACCCACCGCTTTCGCGGGCAAGCTCGCTCCCACAGGGGATCTGGGGTGGACCTTATTTCTGTGGCCACCTCGGAAAACTGTGGGAGCGAGCCTGCTCGCGATGGCGATGGTACATCCAACATCAATGCAAGCTGACCCACCCACTCCTTAACCGCGCCGCGCCACCAACACCTGCTCCAACACCACCTCCAACGGATGCCGCAACTGCTTGTCCGCCAACCGCTTCACCTGACTGCGGCACGAATACCCCGTCGCCAATGCCTCCCCTTCCTTGTCCAGCTTGCCGGCCCAGGACTGTTCGAAAATAGTCCGCGAAGTCTCCTGGTTGCGCAGTTCATGGCCGTAAGTACCGGACATCCCGCAGCAGCCCGTCGCCTCGGTCACCAGCGTGAGCCCCAACTTGGCGAACACGCTTTGCCACTGGGACGTACTGGCGGGCACGTTGGTCTTTTCGGTGCAGTGCGCCAGCAGGCGGAAGGTCCGGGCAGCGGGATCCGGCTGTTGGGGAACCACATCGACCAGCCATTCCTGAGGCAGCAGGACTTTCGGGCAATCACCGATCCCTGGCACCTTCTGATATTCCTGGCGGTAGACCAGGGTCATGGCCGGATCGAGGCCGACCAGGGGCACCGAGCAGTCGGCGAGAGCCTTGAGCTGGGTGGCGTTGCGGATCGCCGCCTTGTTGAATGCCCCCAGGAAACCCTGCACATGCAGCGGCTTGCCGTTGGCGCTGTACGGCGCCAGGAACACCCGGTAGCCCAACTGATGCGCCAGTTCGATAAACGAGGCCAACAACGGCGTCTCGAAGTAGCGGGTGAAAGCATCCTGCACCAGCACCACACTGCGCTCCCGTTGCGCGGGCGTGAGTTCGCGCAGGGCCGGCACGCTGGCGACCGATACTTTGCAGCGGCTCAACGTGGCCTGGAAGTTGTAGCGGCTGATCAGCGGGCTGTCGACCATGCCCACCTGGCCCGCCAGCAGACGACTCAGCCATGTCGAGCCCATCACCGCGTTGTAGAGCCCTGGTGCATAGGCCATGTAGGGAATGGTGAATTCCAGCGAACCGATCAGGTAATCACGCAGTGGCCGTTGATAGCGGCCATGGTAGAGCTGCAGGAAACGCGAGCGGAACTCCGGCACGTTGACCTTGATCGGACACTGTCCCGCGCAGGACTTGCAGGCCAGACAGCCGGCCATGGCGTCATAGACTTCATGGGAGAAATCCGCCTCGCCCTGGGAACGCGCACGATTGTTACGCAGCCGCGCCGGCAAGCCTTTCAGCCACGACGCACCGCCCCGCGCCGCTTCCAGTACATCGACATTGGCCGCACCTTGCAGGCGCAACCATTCACGCATCAGCGACGCCCTCCCCTTGGGAGAATGCTGGCGTTCGCGGGTGGCTTTCCACGACGGGCACATGGCGTCGTCGGGATCGAAGTTGTAGCAGGCGCCATTGCCGTTGCAGTGCACGGCGGTGCCGTAGCTCTGCCAGACGCGCTCGTCGATCTGCCGATCCAGGTCACCGCGCAGCGTCACCTCGTTGACCTTGAGCAAACCTTCGGCGGCATCCGGCGGCGTGCAGATCTTGCCGGGGTTGAGCTGGTTGTGCGGATCGAACGCGCCCTTGAGCGATTGCAGCGCCGGGTATAGATCGCCAAAAAACGCCGGCACGTACTCCGAGCGCAAACCCTTGCCGTGTTCACCCCAGAGCAAGCCGCCATAACGCTGGGTGAGTTCGGCCACGGCATCGGAAATCGGCTTGACCAGCGCGGCCTGGGCCGGGTCTTTCATGTCCAGTGCCGGCCGCACGTGCAGCACACCGGCGTCGACGTGACCGAACATGCCATAGCTCAAGCCATGACCGTCCAGCAATGCGCGAAACTCGGCGATGTAGTCGGCCAGCCGCTCCGGCGGCACGGCGGTGTCTTCCACGAACGGCTGTGGACGGACCTCGCCTTCGACATTACCCAGCAACCCGACCGAACGCTTGCGCATGGCATAGACGCGGTTCACCGCTCCGGCCCCTTCCGCCAGCGTATGGCCCAGGCGCTCGATGGTCGTGTCGCTCTGCAGATGCGTCACGAAAGCCGCCACATCGGCGTTCACTTGCGCGACGTCGTCACCGCTGAACTCCACCAGGTTGATGCCCAGGGTCGGGCGCTCGGCGTCGGCCGGAAAATACTCGGCGACGCTGTGCCAGACAATGTCTTTCATCGCCAGCAGCAACACCTTGGAGTCCACCGTTTCGATGGACAGCGGCTTGTGGGCCAGCAACGCATTGGCGTCGCGCAGGGCATCCATGAAGCTGCCGTAACGCACATTCACCAGCACCGAATACTTGGGAGTCGGCAGTACGTTGAGCTTGGCCTCGACCACAAAACCCAGCGAACCCTCGGCGCCGCACAGCACACTGTTGAGGTTGAAGCGACCGTTGTCATCGCGCAGGTGCGCCAGGTCGTAACCGGTCAGGCAGCGATTGAGCTTGGGGAATACCGACTCGATCAACTCGGCCTGGGTTTCCTGGATCTGCCGTGCGGTGCGGTACACCTCGCCGATGCGACCCGGTTCAGCGCACACCGTTTCCAGCTCGGCATCGGAGAGCGGCTGAGTGTGCAGGCGCTCACCGCCGAGCAGCACGCTGTGCAGTTCCAGCACGTGGTCGCGGGTCTTGCCGTAGGTGCAACTGCCCTGGCCGCTGGCATCGGTGTTGATCATACCGCCCACAGTGGCGCGGTTGGAGGTCGACAGTTCTGGCGCGAAAAACAAGCCGTGGGGCTTGAGCGCGGCGTTGAGTTGGTCCTTGACCACACCGGCCTGCACCCGGACCCAACGCTCGGCCACGTTGATTTCGAGGATGGTGTTCATGTGCCGCGACAGATCGACCACGATGCCGTCGGTCAGCGACTGGCCGTTGGTCCCGGTGCCACCGCCCCGGGGTGTCAGCTTGATCTGGCGAAACCGCGGCTCGGCCATCAAGGTGGCGATGCGCGCAACGTCGTCAGCGTCCTGGGGAAACACCGCTGCTTGCGGCAGGCGCTGGTAGATCGAGTTGTCGGTCGCCAGCACGGTACGGGTGCCGTAGTCGGCGCTCAGATGACCACGAAAGCCACTGGCGCGCAGGGCTTCGAGAAATTCCGGGTAGTGGGCCGCAGGGGCTACAACGGGCAGTTGGGCAATCATTAACGGCCTCTTGGGGGGCTAATCACGTAAATACTTGTCGCCTGCGCATGAATAGGTCAGGCTCGGAACGACCTGGCTCAATGTTCCTTCAGGTTCTGTGCCTGGACAAACGGATATTCCTGCCGCTATCGATGACTTTTACGAATGAATTACCGTCACCTTACTCCGTCCATGTCACTGCTGCTGGCGTTTGAAGCCGCCGCTCGACATGAAAGCTACACCCGGGCCGCGGTTGAACTCTCGCTGACGCAAAGCGCGGTCAGCCGGCAAGTCCAGGCATTGGAAGAACAACTGGGGCTGACGCTGTTTCGTCGCGAAGGCCGCCAGGTCCGGCTGACCGATGTCGGTCGCCTCTATCAGCGCGAGATGAGCGAAGCCCTCGGCCGCATCCGCAGCGCAACGCTACAGGCGATGGCGTATCAATCCGGCAGCGGCACCCTGCGCCTGGCGACGTTGCCGACCTTCGGCTCGAAGTGGCTGCTGCCACGCCTGCATGAGTTCTACAAAACCCACCCCGGCATCCTCGTACACATCAGCTCCCGCATCGATGCCATCGACTTCGACACCAGCGGCATCGACGCCGCCATCGTCGTCGGCACCGCCGACCTGCCGGGCCTGATCAGCCACCGCCTGCACGCCGAAGAACTGATCGTGGTCATCTCGGCACAGGCAGCCAAGGCCCACCAGGCGTGGACGCCGGAACGGATCAGTGAGCAGATGCTGCTCAACGTGGCGAACAACCCCAACGTCTGGGGCGACTGGTTCAGTCATTACAGCCTGCCCCACGCCAGGATGCGCCTGGGCCCGAGTTTCGAACTCACCTCGCACTTGATCCAGGCGGTGCGGGCGGATATCGGCATCGGCCTGGTGCCGCGTATCCTGGTGGCCGACGAGCTGGCCAACGGCGAGCTGATCGGCCTCGACCTGCCCTTCGCCAGCCGGCGCAGTTACTACCTCACCTATCCGCCACGCAACGAAATGCTACCGTCGTTGCGGGCGTTTCGTAGTTGGTTGTTGGAACAGATCTGATCACGACCGGTTTTGTGTGGTTGAACTACTGAAGAGGTCGAGCGGCGGGCGTCGTCAACGGCATCTCTTCGACCCCCGCATAAAACACCACCAGTTTGGCCGGCGTATACCCCGGATTACGCCCGTTGTGCCAAGTACCCACTACCTCGGCCACTGCTTCTCCGGCCTTCAGTCGTTTCTTGCTCCCATCCTTGAGGGTTACCTCCAACTCCCCTTCCAGCAACAGCGCAAACGACGGCACAGGGTGCAGGTGCCAACCGGTTTCAGCACCCGCACTGAGTTCGACCAGCATTCCGGTCACCTGGGCTGCCCCGCGTGGATAGACAAGCGGTTGGCCGTCCCAACTGGTCGATGTTTTCAGCAACTGGGTGACCTTGACCGCCCCGCTGTCAGCCACATAGCGCTGATTACCATCCATCAATCGGGGCATGGCTTCCTCGCCAGCAACTGCCTGCGTTGCCGAAAACAATGGCACCAACAAAGCGCCTGCCGCTACCCAGGCAGTCGTATTACCCAGAAGAAACAGGAAGTTTCGGCGCCCGGCATTTTTCGCCGGTTCCTCGTGGTCATTGAACTTGCACATCAACACTCCCGGACTCGGCAAGAAAGAGATCCCGCTCGGCCAGCCACCCAAACCGCCACCAAGTCAGTCCGGCGCTATTCTCAATGTCGACAATCACAGAAGCATTTGGAAATGTCCGAACAGCCTGTAGGAAATATCCGAAGCATGATTGCAGTGGGAGTGTCTGCCACGATTGGTGACGGCTGAAACGAGGGTTGACGTACCCGCGTGAAGAACTGGCAAACCCGCTCCCACAGGGGATTGGGGGTGGGCATGATTGCAGTACTTTTCCACCGGCATAAAAAAGCCCCGTAACCAAATGGGTCACGGGGCAAGGAATTGGTTGGTTGCGGCCAACCAAAGGAGCTCTGTGAAAAGCGACGAGATCAGATGCAGTCCTCTGCGGCACGCTCAAAACTCGACGGCAGCAGGTTCGAGGCCAGCAGGTGCCGCTCGTAGATGAACACCTTGCCGCCGTTCCCGGCCTTGTAGGCCTCCAGCACGTTGTCCGCGGAGACTTTGCTCGGCACGACGATCCGGTAGCTGCGCTGGGTCTGTGAGACGGTCGGGTTCAACTGACTGTCCTGCAATTTCGGCACAACGCACTCGGCATACTGGGCCGGGGTCTTCTGGGTCTGCAGGGTCAGCGTCGGATCGTTTGGCGCGGAGGCACAACCGGCGAGCAGCAAAGAGGCAAACGCCATGACAGGCACGAATAGAAAGCGCATCAGTTTCATCCAGAAAATAAAAGGATCAGGCTCGCAGGACTACGGAACAGTGTTGCGTATGTCTTGAGCCACTTGTTCGATGGGTGCGATTGTCCAACGGCTGGCGACAAAGCAGAACATGCGTTTAGTGATGGTCACTATTAGTTCTAACAATAGTTGCGTGCCCTGGCGTCGCGAAGCCGGGTTTCCAGCCTCGCTGAGCCTGAGTGATGATGAACGCCGATGGCGTCAGGACTGGGCTGTCAGGGCCGAGTGGGTTTTCAGTTCTTCGTCAATGAACGCAGCGATCATGGCCCGGTAGACCCGCTCCACGACATCCGGCGAGGCACCGGCTTCATTCGCAATCCCGCGCACTTTGCTGATGACCTGCTCGACCCGCGCCGGCGCACGCACATCATCCGTGGTTTTCTTGAAGCCTGCCGCCTGGGTGACGAAGTTGCCGCGCCTGGCGAGGAGCGCAACGACCTCGCGGTCGATCTGGTCTATCTGCTGGCGGACTTCTTCGATTGATGTGCAGCGTAATTCCATTCTTTATCTCCTTCTTCGACCATGGTGGGAGCGAGCTTGCTCGCGATACGGTGGCACATTCAGCATCGATACAAGCAGGCCCACCGCTATCGCGAGCAGGCTCGCTCCCACAGGTTTTGTCGTGAACCTGCAACCCGCGCCTGTCATGTCCTTTCGTCGGGCTTCATTCCGTGTAGCGCAGCCACAAATGTGTCCGGCCAGAGAGAGCCTTTGTGACGGCTGAAACCAATGCTTGCCGGTTTTCATCAGGGGTGTTGTAGAGCACACAGAAATCCGCCGCCACAGCACTGACGATGGAGGGACTGGGAGGCTCTGCACGCAGGAAGCCGAGATAAGCCGCCCCAACCCCTATCAACTCATAACCATAGGCAAGGGAAAAATGCCGTGCAACCGCAAAGTTCTGCGCGGGGTCGAGGTCGCAACTGAAATAGCCGTTGGGAAACGCGGCAAGCGCCTGACAGGCCTGCTCGACCGGAACCAGAAGTGCCGATACGGGTTGGTCGAGAAGGGAAACAGGGTTGTCCTGATAGCCGATCCACTCTTGCAGCGCCTGCTCATCGAGGGTCAAGCCGTGAGCACAAGCGTTTTCGAACGAGGCGGTTTCAACCAATTCTGTGAAATTGCGCAAGCAGATGGCGAATTCGGCCTTCGTCGTTGGATAGCCCAGGTACTCACCCTGCTCGAAGCATTCCGCAGGCAACCCGGCAATCTCCTGTTCCGTGGCCTCGTCCAGCCGCAGATTATCGCGCGCATGCCCGGAGGTGTAGCGCGCCTGGGCCAGATCATCCAATGAGAAGAGCGGTCTGAATCCGGGGTGGTCGGCAGCGATCTTGCGATGTGCCTCGATCAGATCATCCAGGCAGGAAATTGAACTGAGGCGGTACTCATCGCATGTGCCTGCAGATGGGTTTCCTGGCGTTCCGTTACCGTGGAATCGGGTGTGCATTAAATGGCTGCCTGTTGTTTGTGCGCCGATACAGTGTTCGCCCGTTCAGGCTCAACGCCCTGGTGAATTCCATTCGGCGATCAGATTCATCGAAAGTCGCAAAGGACCGTCAGAGCTTCGGGATAATCCCGGTGGCCTCGGCAATCGTCGCCAGCACCTCTTCCATTCCCGCGATGTGACTCTGAAGGTCTGCAAAAGACTGATGGACCGCTTCGTCGACGTCTACGGTTTGCTGGCCACGAAGCGCTATTCCTCTGCGCAACTCTTTTTCCTGAAGCTCGTTCACGCTTTCGCGCAGAGCCCGGAGCTGGTCGAATATCTGCGCGACTCTGTCTTTGCTATCGGCGTTCATCATCTCCAACCCAACCTTTTGATGAGTTCGCGGCGGTACGGTGTGTCGAACTGTTCGGGCACCAAGATCACCCCCTTACGAACATGGTTCGCTGGCGTGCAGCTCAGGGCCCGATAAAGGCGCCTCGTGAAGTCAAGGCTTGATGTTCTTCAGCTCATTGAGCAACGCCATCAACTGCTGCATCTTTTCCTCGCCGAATTGCTCTTCGATCCGCCGATAGTTGCCTTCCATTCCCTCGCTCATGGACACGAAACACTGCTCGCCGCGTTCGGTCAGGCCGACGAACACCCGACGCTGGTCCTGGCTGGATTTCTGCCGGCGCACCAGGCCATCGCGCTCCAGGCGGCTGAGCACGCCGGTCATGCTGGGCTTGAGGATGCAGGCCTGTTGGGCGAGCTGATGGCTTTCCAGTTCACCTTGCTGATGCAGGATGCGGATCACCCGCCATTGCTGCTCGGTGAGGTCGTGCTGGTTCAATGCGGGGCGAAAAAAAGCCATGGCCGCTTCGCGGGCTTGCAGCAGGATCAGCGTCAGTGAAGGTCTGGGGTTGGCCATGTTTGGACTGCCTGATGAACAAATGGGCAGCTTAGAGGCCTCATGTAGGAGCTGTCGAGTGCAACGAGGCTGCGATCTTTCCCCTTACATTTAAGTCGCGAGCGAAAGATCACAATCAAAAGATCGCAGGCTTCGCCAGCTCCTACACCCACAGCGGCAGCCCACGCCATGAAACCGGCTCTCAGCGCAACCCCGACTGCCGCTGGCGATACTCCCCTGGGGTGAGCTGCGCATAGCGCTGGAAAAACCGACTGAAATAGGCCGGGTCCTTGAAGCCGAGCTGGTAGCAGATTTCATTGGCCGAGCTGCCGGTGAACAGCAGCAGGCGCTTGGCCTCTTGCATCAACCGCTCCATGATCAGTCGCTTGGAAGGCAGGTCGGCAATGCGTCGGCACACGTCGTTGAGGCGCGCCTCGGTCACCCCGATGCCCTCGGCGTAGCGCGACAGCGGCCAGTGTTGCAGGTAGTGCGCTTCGATCAGTTCGTTGAAGCGGTGGAAGATCTTCAGGTCCTCATGCCGCGCCGGCCGCGCTTCCAGGGAGTTGGAGCACAGCCGCAACAGGCTGATCATGATCAGCCGCGTCAAACCGTCCAGCGCCACGCTGCGCCCCGGCCGACCGGCGGACACCTCCTCGCTCAATTCCTCGAACAGATACTCCAACCGCCGTACCTCCCCGGCCTGCTCCGGCCCCAACTGCGCCAGCGCCACACAGGCCGCAGGTAGTTGCACGCCGGCTGGCGCGAGTCCGGGGTCGGCGTCGATCAACTGCCAGACCAACTGCTGGCGCACCGTCAGCACGTGCCCGTCACTGTCGGCCTCGGTCACGAAGGAATGGGGGATGGTCGGCGGCGTGAGAAAGAACATCGGCCCGGATTCGACGTACTGCTGATCGTCCAGATACACCCGCACGGTGCCGCTCTTGACGTAGTGCACCTGAAAGAACCGGTCGTGGCGGTGCACCGGCATGTTCCGACCGAAAAAGCCCGCCAGGTTGGCGAGCCGGTCGTAATGCACTTCGGCATCGCTGTAGCGCTGGTCGTAGACCTGACCAATGTTGATGTTCGGGATCGGCTGACGATCGGTCATCACGCAGTACTCGTTTTTATTCTGATTCAGGTAACGCCTGGGGCTCATCCTGCACCGAATCCGGGAAGGCAACCAGTGCCGGTCATTCTGTCACGCTTGACGATAGTTAACATCTTAATTATAACTGTTAACACATTAACAATATCGCAGAGCCCTCATCCCTCTGCACTGCCAGGAGACAAGCATGAGCCGTGCCCTGCATGACGTCGCAACCGGCACCCTGTTCGGGGTCGCGCTGAACTACCGGGGGTTGCTGAAACAGCGCCTCGCCGAGTTCGAGCAACCGCCCTACCAGAAGCCGCCGGTCAAGCCGGTGCTGTTCATCAAGACGCCCAACACCCGTAACCGGCACGACGCCGAGGTGGTCCATCCCGGCCACGGCGAACGGCTGCAACCGGGACCCGCCCTGGGCGTGGTGATGGGCAAGTCGGCCAGCCGCGTCAGCGCCGCCGAGGCCCTGGACTACGTGGCCGGCTACACCGTCGTCAATGAATTCAGCCTGCCGGAAGACAGCTACTACCGCCCCGCCGTCAAGGCCAAATGCCGGGATGGCTTCTGCGCCATCGGCCCGGAGCTGGTGCCGAGCACCAACATCGCCGATCCCCACAGCCTGGCGATCACGCTGTACGTCAACGGCGAGGTGCGCCAACAGAACAGCACCGCCAACTTCGTTCGCAACATCCCTCAACTGATCGCAGAGATCAGCGAGTTCATGACCCTGCACGCCGGTGACGTGCTGATCACCGGCACGCCTGAAGGCCGCGTCGACGTGGTGCCCGGGGATCGCGTCGAAGTGGACATCGGCGGCCTGGGCCGTCTCATCAATACCGTCGTGGCCGAGCAGCCAGGAGCCCGTTCATGAAACACGCACGCATTCGTTTTGAAGGCCAGGTCCACGCCGTTACCGTCGAGGCCGGCAACACCGTGCGCCTGGCCGACGGTCGCCTGCTGGCCGAGGACCGGGTCGAGTGGCTGCCGCCAGCCACCGGCAGCATGTTCGCCCTGGGCCTGAACTACGCCGACCACGCCGCCGAGCTGGCCTTCAAGCCGCCGACCGAGCCCCTGGCGTTCATCAAGTCGCCCGGCACCTACACCGGCCACAACCAGCAGACCTGGCGCCCCGACAACGTCGCCTACATGCATTACGAGTGCGAACTCGTGGCGGTCATCGGCAAAGCCGCCCGCAACGTCAAGCGCGAGGATGCCCTGGACTACCTGGCCGGCTACACGGTGTGCAACGACTACGCGATCCGCGATTACCTGGAAAATTACTACCGCCCCAACCTGCGAGTGAAGAACCGCGATGCCACGACCCCTGTCGGCCCGTGGATCGTCGACGTCGCCGATGTGCCGGACCCGGCCGACCTGAAGCTGCGTACCTGGATCAACGGTGAACTGCGCCAGGAAGGCAGCACCAAGGACATGATTTTCGATATCCCCTACCTGATCGAGTACCTGTCCAGCTTCATGACCCTGCAACCCGGCGACATGATCGCCACCGGCACGCCGGAAGGCCTGGCGGACGTGGTGCCAGGGGATGAAGTGGTAGTGGAAGTGGAAGGCGTCGGCCGTCTGGTCAACCGAATTGTCAGCGAAGCCGAGTTCTTCGCATCCCGTAAAGAGGCTTGAGCAAGATGATCAAACACTGGATCAACGGCCGTGAGGTCGAAAGCAAAGACGTCTTCGTCAACTACAACCCGGCCACCGGCGAAGCCATTGGCGAGGTCGCCAGCGGCGGCGCCGAGGAAGTCGCCCAGGCGGTAGCCGCGGCCAAGGAAGCCTTTCCGAAGTGGGCCAACACCCCTGCCAAGGAGCGCGCCCGGCTGATGCGCAAGCTCGGTGAATTGATCGATCGGGACGTGCCGAAGCTGGCCGAGCTGGAAACCCTCGACACCGGTTTGCCGATCCACCAGACCAAGAATGTGCTGATCCCGCGGGCATCCCACAACTTCGATTTCTTCGCCGAAGTCTGCACCCGCATGGACGGCCACACCTACCCGGTCGACGACCAGATGCTCAACTACACCCTGTACCAGCCGGTGGGTGTCTGCGGCCTGGTATCGCCGTGGAACGTGCCGTTCATGACCGCGACCTGGAAGACCGCGCCGTGCCTGGCCCTGGGCAACACCGCCGTGCTGAAGATGTCCGAGCTGTCGCCCCTCACCGCCAACGAGCTGGGTCGCCTGGCCGTCGAAGCGGGAATTCCCAACGGCGTGCTGAACGTGATCCAGGGTTACGGCGCCACCGCCGGCGACGCCCTGGTGCGGCACCCGGATGTGCGGGCGATTTCCTTCACCGGCGGCACCGCCACCGGCAAGAAGATCATGCAGACCGCCGGGTTGAAGAAGTACTCCATGGAGCTGGGCGGCAAGTCGCCGGTGTTGATTTTCGAAGACGCGGACCTGGAACGAGCCCTCGACGCGGCGCTATTCACCATCTTCTCGCTCAACGGCGAGCGTTGCACCGCCGGCAGCCGGATCTTCATCCAGGAAAGCGTCTACCCGCAGTTCGTCGCCGAGTTCGCGGCCCGCGCCAAGCGCCTGATCGTCGGTGATCCAAAGGACCCGAAGACCCAGGTCGGCTCGATGATCACCCAGGCCCACTACGACAAGGTCACCGGCTACATCAGGATCGGCCTCGAAGAAGGCGCCACCCTGCTGGCCGGTGGCCTGGAACGCCCGGCCAACCTGCCGGCGCACCTGAGCCGCGGCCAGTTCATCCAGCCGACGGTGTTCGCCGATGTGAACAACAAGATGCGCATCGCCCAGGAGGAAATCTTCGGCCCGGTGGTCTGCCTGATCCCGTTCAAGGACGAAGCCGAAGCCTTGCAACTGGCCAACGACACCGAATATGGCCTGGCGTCGTACATCTGGACCCAGGACATCGGCAAGGCCCATCGCCTGGCCTATGGCATCGAGGCCGGCATGGTGTTCATCAACAGCCAGAACGTCCGCGACCTGCGCCAACCTTTCGGTGGTGTTAAGGGTTCCGGAACCGGCCGCGAAGGTGGACAGTACAGCTTCGAGGTGTTTGCCGAGATCAAGAACGTTTGCATTTCCATGGGCGGTCATCATATTCCAAGGTGGGGCGTGTAAGTCGGTGCCATAGGGCCAGTGATGAACCCGTGGCGAGGGAGCTTGCTCCCGCTGGGATGCGAAGCATCCCCTGCTTTTTGGCGATTGCTGCGCAATCGAGCGGGAGCAAGCTCCCTCGCCACAGGGGCTGTGCTCATTCAGAACAGGTTGTGATTCACCCGTTATCAAGCCTCAACAAAAACAATTTTTCAGGAGAATCATCATGGGCGAAGTCGTCCTGGCTGCGAAGATCTGCCACGTACCCTCGATGTACCTGTCGGAGCTGCCCGGCAAGCACCATGGCTGTCGTGCGGCGGCGATTGCCGGGCACAAGGAAATCGGCCGGCGCGCCCGCGAGCTGGGCGCCGACACCGCCGTGGTGTTCGACGTGCACTGGCTGGTCAACAGCGCCTACCACGTCAACAGCGGCGAGCATTTCAAGGGCATCTACACCAGCAACGAGTTGCCGCACTTCATCAAGAACATGGAGTACGAATACTCGGGCGCACCGGAACTGGGCGAGCTGATCGCCGCTGAAGCCAATGCCGCCGATGTCCGCACCCTGGCCCACAACATCCCCAGCCTTGAACTGGAATACGGCACCCTGGTGCCCATGCGCTACATGCACATGGATGTCCCGCCGGAACAGCAACTCAACGTGGTGTCGATTGCCGCCTGGTGTGCCTGGCATCGCCTGCAAGACAGCTTCACCTTCGGCGCCGCCGTGCGCCGGGCCATCGAAAAAAGCGACCGCAAGGTGTTGGTGCTGGCCTCCGGTTCGCTGTCCCACCGTTTCTCCGACGATCGCAATGCCGAGGCCAACATCCATAACTGGACGCGGGAGTTCGACAAACAGGTCGACCTGCACGTCGTGCAGATGTGGCGCGAGGGCCGCTGGAAAGAATTCTGCGCCATGCTCCCGGACTACGCCGAACACTGCTTTGGCGAGGGCAAGATGCATGACACCGCGATGCTCCTGGGGCTGCTGGGTGGGCCGGATTACGACAAGCCGGCGGAAATCATCACCGAGCCATTCGGCAGCTCCGGCACCGGCCAGATCAACGCCATTTTCCCGGTTTGACCCGCCTGCCCAGGAGAGCTGACGATGCCGCACTTCATCGCTGAGTACACCGACAACATCGAACAACAGGCCGACCTGCCCGGCCTGTTTGAAAAAGTCCACGGCTTGCTGGGCGACAGCGGCGTGTTTCCCCTCGGCGGCATCCGCAGCCGTGGTGTGCGCCTGGACACTTGGCGTATGGCCGACGGCAAGCATGACTATGCCTTCGTGCACATGACGTTGAAGGTCGGTCACGGTCGCGACCTCGCCACCCGCCAGAAAGTCGCGGAAAAACTCTTCGAGGTCATCACCGCGCACTTCGCCGAGCTCCAGGCCCAGCGCCTGCTGGCCCTGTCGTTCGAGATGATCGAATTGCACGAGCACCTCAACTTCAAGGCCAACAACGTCCACGCCTTTCTCAAGGCCCAGACAAGCTAAGCGCGCCTGCTAGTTGCCCATCGGCCTCTCTGACAAAAAGTACAAGATCATGAGCACAGCCAATCCCGCTGGCACTGCCGGCACCGTCGCGCACGACCGCACCCACGCCACCATCACCTGGCGGCTGATGCCGTTGCTGCTGGTCTGCTACCTGTTTGCCCATCTGGACCGCATCAACATCGGCTTCGCCAAGATGCAGATGAGCGCCGACCTGCAGTTCAGCGACACCGTCTACGGCTTCGGCGCCGGCCTGTTCTTCATCGCCTACGCGCTGTTTGGCGTGCCGAGCAACATGGCCCTGGACCGGGTCGGGCCACGCCGCTGGATCGCCACGCTGATGGTAGTCTGGGGGGCCTTGTCCACCGGCATGTTCCTGATTGAAAGCGCCAGCGGTTTTTATGTGCTGCGCTTTCTGCTGGGGGTGGCCGAAGCCGGTTTCTTCCCGGGCATCCTGGTGTTTCTCAACCGCTGGTACCCGGCCAGGCGTCGGGCCCAGGTGACCGCGCTATTCGCCATCGCCGTGCCGATGGCGGGTGTGATCGGTGGGCCGTTGTCCGGCGGGATTCTCGAACACTTCCACGAGGTGGGCGGCCTGCGCGGCTGGCAGTGGATGTTCGTCATCGAGGGGCTGCCGGTGATCCTGCTGGGCCTGGTGGTGCTCAAGTGCCTGCCGGATAGTTTCGAGACGGTCAGTTGGCTGACGTCCCATGCCAAGCAGCAATTGCGCGAACAACTGAGCGTTGAAGAGCAGCGAAAATCCATCACCTCGTTCTCGGCGATCCTCAATAACCCGCAGGTCTGGTTGCTGGTGGCGGTGTACTTCGCCGTGATGCTGGCGGTAAACACCCTGGCCTTCTGGATGCCCACCCTGATCCACGGCGCCGGCATCGGCAGCGATGGCAAGGTCGGCTTGCTCAGTGCGGTGCCGTACCTGGCCGGCTGTTTCTTCATGATCGGCTGTGGTCGTTCTTCGGATCGCAATCGTGAACGCCGTTGGCACCTCTGCGTGCCGCTGCTGATGGCGGCGGCCGGCATTGCCATCGCCGGGCTCTCCCCCGCCAATCCGACCCTGGTGCTCGGTGGCCTGATTGTCGCCGGCATGGGCGCCAGCGCGGCATTGCCGATGTTCTGGCAATTGCCGCCGGCCTTCCTCTCCAACCACACCCAGGCCGCGGGAATTGCCCTGATCAGTTCCTTCGGCAGCATCGCCTCATTCTTCGCGCCCTACCTCATCGGCTGGATGCGCGACACCACCCAGAGCGCCAGCTTGGCCCTTTACGTCCTGGCGCTGTTCATCACCCTGGGCGGCCTGCTGGTGCTGCGCACCCGGGCCGCCGTCGTTAATCCTCAATAGGGACCTTGTCATGCTCGATCAAAGCCTCATCCAACAAGCCGCCACCCGCCTCGACCACGCCGAGCGCTCACGGGAACAGGTGCGGCAGTTTTCCCTCGATCACCCGAACATCACTATCGATGACGCCTACGCCATCCAGCGCGCCTGGGTGGCGCAAAAGATCAAGGACGGACGCAAGCTGGTCGGCCACAAGATCGGCCTGACCTCCCGGGCCATGCAGGTTTCTTCAAACATCACCGAACCGGACTACGGCGCGCTGCTCGACGACATGTTCTTCGACGAAGGCACCGACATTCCTTTCGAGCGCTTCATCGTCCCGCGGGTGGAAGTGGAACTGGCATTCATCCTCGGCAAACCGCTGAAAGGCCCGAACGTGACGGTGTTCGACGTACTGGATGCGACCGAATGGGTGATCCCGGCGCTGGAAATCATCGACGCACGGATCCAGCAGGTCGACCCGCAGACCAAGGCCACCCGCAAGGTCTTCGACACTATCTCCGACAACGCGGCCAACGCCGGCGTGGTCATGGGCGGTCGCGCGGTGCGCCCCACCGAGATCGACCTGCGCAAAGTGCCGGCGGTGCTCTACCGCAACGGCGTGATCGAAGAGTCCGGCGTCTCGGCGGCGGTGCTCAATCACCCGGCCAAAGGCGTGGCCTGGCTGGCGAACAAGCTGGCGGCCTATGACGTCACCCTGCAACCGGGCCAGGTCATCCTCGGCGGCTCCTTCACCCGCCCGGTGGCGGCCAACCCGGGCGATACCTTCCATGTCGACTACGACATGCTCGGTTCCATCGCCTGCCGTTTCGTCTGACCTGGAGGACTGTTCAATGGACATGCCCATCAATCATTTCAAACAACGCCTGCAAAGCGGCGAGGCGCAGATTGGCCTGTGGCTCGGCCTGGCCGACGCCTACTGCGCCGAACTGGCGGCCAATGCCGGTTTCGACTGGCTGCTGCTCGACGGTGAGCACGCACCCAACGATGTGCGCAGCCTGCTCGGTCAGCTCCAGGCCGTAGCGCCCTATCCCGCCCAGCCGGTGATCCGTCCGGTGGTTGGCGACACCGCGCTGATCAAGCAGGTGCTCGACCTCGGCGTGCAAACCCTGCTGGTGCCGATGGTGGAAAGCGCTGGGCAGGCTCGCGAACTGGTGCGCGCTATTCACTACCCTCCCAGCGGTGTACGTGGCGTTGGCAGCGCGCTGGCTCGGGCTTCGCGCTGGAACAGCATTCCCGGTTACCTCGACAAGGCCGACGAGCAGATGTGCCTGCTGGTGCAGATCGAGAGCCGCGAGGGCCTGGCCAACCTCGATGCCATTGCCGCCGTGGAAGGTGTCGACGGTGTGTTCATCGGTCCGGCGGACCTGAGCGCGTCCATGGGCTTTCGCGGTAATCCGGGGCATCCGGAGGTGCAGGCGGCCATCGAGGACGCCATCGCCCGCATTCGCCAGGCCGGCAAGGCCGCCGGGATTCTCAGCGCCGATGAGAAACTGGCTCGGCGCTACATCGAGCTGGGGGCAGCGTTTGTGGCGGTGGGGGTGGATACGACGGTGTTGATGCGCGGCCTGCAGAGCCTGGCGGCGACGTTCAAGGATGCGCCGAAGCCTGCGACTGGTGGGGTTTACTGAGCTAAGTCGAGCGCTTTTGTGGCGAGGGGATTTATCCCCGCTGGGCTGCAAAGCAGCCCTAAAGCCTGACACCTCGGTGTATCAGGCAGATTGAGTTGGACTCTCTTGGGGCTGCTGCGCAGCCCAGCGGGGATAAATCCCCTCGCCACAGAAGCGTCGCCACACAGTTCAAATCTCAACGCCTGACCGCCTTCAACTCATTCAGCAACCCCAACAACGTCTGCAGCTTCTCCTCCCCCAACTTTTCCTGCAATCGCTGGTAATTGGCTTCCATGCTCTGGCTCATCGAGTCGAAGCACGCCTGCCCCTGGGGCGCCAGGCGCACCAGTACCCGGCGCTGATCCTGCTCGGCCTTGCGCCGCACCACCATGCCCGCTGCCTCCATGCGCACCAGCACGCCGGTCATGCTGGGCTTGAGGATGCAGGCCAGTTCGGCCAGTCGGTTGATCTCCAGCTCGTCGTGCTGGCTGAGAATCCGGATGACCCGCCATTGCTGCTCGGTCAGGCCATGTTGATTGAGGGAAGGACGGAAAAACCCCATGGCCGCTTCACGGGCCTGTAGCAGGGTCAGGGTCAAGGATTGGCGCGGTTTGGGCATGGAGGGTGTTCGCCAGGGGATTTAGTTAATGAGTTAACTAAATCTTAGCATCACCGCTGCCCGGTTGTCCGTGGTGAGTGAAATCGAGCACCCGGGAACCCCTGTGGGAGCGAGCCTGCTCGCGATGGCGGTGTGTCTGTCGCAAGATAATTGACTGACCTACCGCTATCGCGAGCAGGCTCGCTCCCACAGGGTACTGGGGTGTTCCTGCCTTTTGTGTTCGGCGTCGGAACTGTATCAAGCGCCCTTGATAACCCCCTTGAGCACCGTCTTGAAATGCTCGACCTGCCCCTCACCGAACTGACCGAACACCTTGTCTTGCTGCTCCCTGGCAATGGCCCAGAGCCCTTCGGTTTCGTCGATGCCCTTGACCGTCAGGCGCACCCGGTCGCCGTCATCGCTCACCAGGCCCTTGCGCTTGAGGTTGGCCACGGCCTCTTCGATCTCGCGCACCGGCATTGCCACTTCCCGTTGCAGGTCCACCAGGTTCAATCCGGCGTCGTTCTCCAGCACCATCAACATCCGCGCTTCGCTGGTGCGTAACCCGGTGGACAGTTGCCGTGGCTGGTAGCTGGCCTGATACGCCCGCAGCGCCTGGGTCATCAGGTAGTAGAGGTTGTGGCTCAAGCGACCCTGGAAGTGACTGCTGGGCGGCTGGCCCTCTTCCCGTCGGGTCATGCGCGTGTGGGGTAAGACCATCGAGTAGGCACCCTGGTGATAGAGCAGCGGCGAGCGCCCAAAGTCGTCGAAGGCCACGACCTTACCGATCATGATCCAGTGATCGCCGCCGTCAACCTGCTGGAATTTTTCACAGTGAAAACGCGCCGCGCAATCGGCGAATACCGGTGCCCCACCAGCGCCGTTGTCGAATTCGATCTCGGCGAAGCGATCTTCCTTGGGTCGGGCGAAGTTGTTAGACAGATCGATCTGGTCGGCGGCCAGCACGTTCACGGCAAAATGGCTGGCGTCTTCGAACACGCTGTGGCTGCTGGAACGCTTGTCGATGCTCCAGAGAATCAGTGGCGGGTCCAGGGACACCGAGTTGAAACTGTTGGCCGTCACGCCGACCTTGCGGCCATCTTCAGCTGCGGCGGTAACCACGGTCACACCGGTGGCAAAGTTACCCAGGGCGCGGCGGAATGCGCGGGTATCGAAGGGGCTATCGGACATACTGGACATGCAAGACTCCCGGCCGCCTCAGGTGACGGCCTCGATTTATTGTTTGATGAGCGGGGCTCGGCGAACGGGCGATCAAGCCAGAGTGGGGTCGGGCTCCAGGCCCATCAGTTCACGCCCGAGGATCTGCGCGCAGACGTCGTAGTCGGTGTAGGCATGGGCGCCCGTGAGGTGCGCATCGCGGAACAGTCGTTGCAGTTCGTTGGTCTCGAACCAGGCGCCACCGCCGGCCGCTTCCATCAGCCGATCCACCGCCTGGATGCACATCTTGGTGGCATAGGCCTGGTTGGTCCGCCAGAAGGCCAGGGTTTCCCGACTGGGGTATTCGTGGCGCTCGCCGTGTTCGGCATGCTCCTGCCAGGTTTTCTCGAGGAAAGCCCGGGCCGCCGCCACTTGATGCGTGGACTCGGCCAGGCGCATCAGCGCCGGAGTCGCCGCGCCGACGGCCGCACCGGTGTAGGCGCGCACGCGGTTGCGGGTTTTCTCGCGGAACACCTCGAGCATGCGCTCGGCCACGCCCAGGCTGACGGTGGAAAAACCGCTGGCGAAGTACGGCCGATACGGCGAGTAGAAAATCTTGCTATCGGGGTAAAGGCCGAAGCCGCCGGACGTGCCTTCCATCATGTCCTTGGCTTTCTGGATCCGGTGTTCCGGCACGAACGCGTTGTCGATGATCAACGTCTTGCTGCCGCTGCCGCGCATGCCCACCGCGAACCAGTCATCGCGAATGGCGTAATCGCTGCGAGGCAGTACCGCGAAACAATAGTCCTGGGTGCCTTCAGCGTTCTTGCGGCGAAACCCGACAATCGCCCACTCGGCGTGGTCGCAACCGCTGCTCCAACCCATTTCGCCGCTGAACATCACGCCGCCCTCGACCTCTTCGGTACGGCCAAAGGGTGCGATGCTGCTGCTGGCCGTGGCATCGGGATCATCGCTCCAGATTTCTTCCTGGGCCTTGGCCGGAAACATCGCCAACTGATGGCTGTGGGTGCACAGCAGGCTCATGGCCCAAGCCGTGCTGGCACAGGCACCGGCCAGCAGCGCGATGCAATCGGCGAACTGCGGCAGGGAAATCTCCATGCCGCCGTATTTCTTCGGCAGGAAGGCCCGATGCATGCCAATGCCCTTGAGCAAGGCGATGTTCTCGGCCGGAACGCTACGGTCCTGTTCCGCCTGGAAGGCATTGGCGGCAATCGCAGGGAGGATGGGCTTGAGGTCTTCGAGCAGCGGATTTGGCTTTTTCATGGACGGGCTCTTTTATTATTGGCGTCTGCCGATCCCACCTGGACTTGCAGGTTCGTGCCGCAGAAACGGCGGGATCAAATGATTAAGGCCGGTCCAGTATGGGCATTCATGGGCAGTCGAAAAATGCACGTTCCGGAGCCAAGATTGTACTTTTCATGGCGATGAAACCGCGCGATGGCGCGCTCGATCAAGTCCCGCGGCACGGATGGTCAAGACAAGTACCCTCGCCTGGGCCCTTAATAGAGGCATTGCGTGCAGGGCTCTGCACGGAGTTTCCTTTCACTTTGTCAGGTTGCGTCATGATCAATATCGAAACGCCCACCTATTACACCGCCACCAAGAAGTACAACCTCAGCTTCCCGACCCTGGAGCAGGACGTGGAAGCCGATGTCGTGGTGATTGGCGGCGGCTTCTCCGGCATCAACACCGCGCTGGAGCTGGCTGAAAAAGGCATCACCAATATCGTGGTGCTCGAGGCGCGTTACCTGGGCTTCGGCGGTACCGGGCGCAATGGCGGGCAGATCATGGCCGGCATCGGGCATGACCTGGAGAAGATCAAGAAGGACGTCGGTGAAGACGGCCTGCGCCAGGTCTTCGAGATCAGCGACCTCGGTGCGGACATCATCAAGGACCGCATCGCCAAATACGCGATCGACGCCGACTTCTGCCACGGTTACGGCTACATGGGCTTCAACGCTCGCCAGGAGAAAACCCTGCGGGCCTGGGAAAAAGACTTCAAGTCGATCAACAGCAAGCACGAGATCCGCTTTCTCGGCGGCTCCGACGTCCAGCAGATCATCGGCTCCAAGGCCTACGGCAGCGCCCTGCTGCACATGGGCGGCGGACACGTGCATTCGTTGAACCTGCTGCTGGGCGAAGCCAAGGCACTGGCCGGCCACGGCGTGCGCATCTTCGAAAACAGCCCGGCCCTGGAAGTCAGCTACGGCGAGCGCATCACCGTGCGCACCGGGCGCGGTTCGGTCAAGGCGAGCAAGCTGCTGTGGGCATGCGACAGTTTCCTCAACAAGCTGGAGCCGGAGCTGCATCGCTCGACCATCAACACCTACGCCTTCCAGATGATGACCGAGCCGTTGTCGGACGAGCTGATCCAGCGCATCAGCCCGATTCGCGGTGCCTACAGCGATATCCGCCCGGTGATCGACTACTACCGTGTCACCAACGAAAACCGCCTGCTGTTCGGCGCCGCCACGCCGCTGGTGGAGCACATCCCCCAGGACCTCAAGGCCTGGAACCGGCACCTGATGCTGAAGATTTTCCCGTACCTCAAGGACGTGAAGATCGACCTGGCCTGGGGCGGCCCGATGGCGTGCAGCCCGAACCTGTTCCCGCAGATCGGTACCCTGCCCGGCCGTCGCAATGCGTTTTTCGTCCAGGGTTATTCCGGGTTTGGCGTCACGCCGAGCCACATCATCTGCAAGGTGCTGGCCGAAGGCATGAGCGAAGGCTCGGCGCGCTACGACCTGGTCAGCTCCATCAAGCGCCCGACCATCATCGGCAAAGACGCCATCCGCCCGTTGCTGCTGACCGCCGGCAAGTCTTGGCATCAGTTGTCGGGATACTGGAATGGGCGTCGCTGACAGCCACACCGCTCTCTATCTCAATCATCAGGAGTCATTGCCATGTCCCTCATCACCCTCAAGAAAGACATCCAGCTGTCCGAGCTCGACGCCTGGGGCACCGTTGCCGACCTGGGTTCGCAAATTCTCGAAGGCGAAGTCAAGGCCTTCGGCAAGATGACCTTCGGCGCCCCGACCGATGCCATCAGCAGTGCCTACTTCGGCACCACACAGGGCAAGTTCCGCATGGTCTACCCCTTCGCCGAACAGGCCACCGTGGTCACCGGCGAAGTGGTGCTCACCGACGAAGCCACCGGCCAGAGCTCCCGCTACAAGGCCGGTGACAGCTGGTTCGTGACCAAGGGCACGCCGGTGCTGTGGGAAGTGGTCAGCGAGAGTTTCGTCAAGCACTACTTCGCGGTAGCCTGACCGGACAGGGCCGCTGGAATCGCCGGCGGCCCGCTTGCGAAGGTTACGTCCATGACCCTCATCCCCACCCAGGACATCGCCGGCCACTGTCTGCACGCATTCACCCAGCTGATCCCGGCCAGCCGGGCGGCCTTCTATTGCGTCGACCGGCACCTGCAAGCCCATGATTTCAGCCTGCAGGGCATGAGCGGCGAGATGCACCGCGACTACCTGGACAATTACCGCCAGTTCGACCCGCTGCAACCGCGCAACTGGGTGTCCAGCGAGCAGGCGGTGATGCCCCTGGAGCTGGCGATGACCCGACAACCGGTACGGGACAACCAGCGCTATCGCAGCTTCTTGCAGCGCCACGGCGTCGTGGATGTGGTGGAAGTCTTCGCCCGTCGGGACGGTCAACCGCAAGCCGCCATTTCGCTGCTGCGCACTGCCGAACAAGGCCCCTTCACCTGCCAGCAATTGACCCAACTCACGGCGTTGCAGGCCCTGCTGCAACTGGCCGTCGCCCACCTGCCCACCCACGAGGATGCCTTGAGCGATTTGACGCCCAAGGAACGCCAGATCGCGTTGCTGCTGCGCCAAGGTGTCAGCAACAAGCACCTGGCCCGGGAGCTGGATGTGGGCTTGCCGACCATCAAGACGCACCTGATCAACCTGTTCCGCAAGGTCGGCGTGAGCAGCCGCACCGAGTTGGTCAGCACGCTGTTTCTCTGACACGGTTCAACCATTCGGTTGATAGTCCGCGAGGACCCAGGCCTCCATGATCCGGATGGACACTTCATCCAACCGGAGCCTTGCAATGAGCACATCTACAGACTGGATCACCGTCGGCGCGCTGGCCGATGGCTTTGCCCCCGAAGCCTTCATCCTGCCCAACCTGGCGGACCTGAGCGGCAAGACCTTTACCCTGAATTTCGCCAATGGCTGGCAGATCGAGCATCGATTCGAGCAGGACACGTTGTCCTGGCATGCGGCCGACGGGCACTCCAGCGGCACGGCGGCGTATCGGGCCACATCGGTGCGCCCGGGGTTGTACCTGGTGGACTTCCTAAAGGGTGAAGGCGCGCAAACCCTGTCGGTCAGCCTGGTGCTCGACACCGCCAACGCTGCGTTCACCGCCGTAATCGGCCGCATGCCCGAGCAGGCGCAAACCCGCGAAGGCCTTTACGGCCGCGCATTGGCGGGTCAGCCGCTGACCAGCGTCAGCGTCGAGTTCCTCCACGGCAGCCTTGACCGCCCTTGGCAGCCAGGCCTCTGCCCACATGCACCGAGCAGCGAACTGGTGGGCCTGCGCAACCTGTATCGCTACAGCCCGAGTGAAGTCTACGAACACATCTACCTCAACGACCGGTTCTATGCCTGGCAGTGCCTCAAGGGCGTGGAGCAAGGCCTGTGCGACACCGATCGTTGCGACACCTACAAGGTTGCCGATGAGCTGTACCTGTTCGTCTGGCGGGAAAAGATCATCCCGACCCTCGGCCTGGTGCTGATCGACCTCAAGCAGCATCGCAGCGACGGCAAGATCTTCGGCTACGCCGGTGCGTCGTTCGATGAGTTCTCCAACTTCCCGGTCAGTTCCTACTGCCAGGTCCTCAACCGCACGGAGTATCCCGATGCCTGAATCACGCACCGTAGTGATTACCGGCGCCGGCACCGGCATCGGCGCCGCCTGTGCCCGGTTGCAGGCCGCCGAAGGCGCCAACCTGGTATTGATTGGTCGACGCCGCGAGCCCCTGGAGCAACTGGCCGCAGAAATCGGTGGCCTGGTGCTGGTGGGCGATGCGGCTTGCCCGGAGACCTGGGACGGTTTCGTCGCGCAGATTCGCCAGCGTTTCGGCCGGCTCGATGTGTTGCTGGCCTGTGCCGGTGGCATGGGCCAGGGCAGCGCCACCGAGACTAGCCCGCAAGCCTGGGATGCAGCGATGCGCAGCAACCTCGACAGCGCGTTCTACAGTGCGCGGGCGTGCTTGCCGCTGCTGCAGGAAAGCGCCGGCAACATTGTGCTGGTGGCGTCGATTGCGTCGTTGGCGGCGGGACCGCAGGTCTGCGGCTACACCACCGCCAAGCACGCGCTGCTGGGCCTGAACCGTTCCTTGGCGCGGGATTACGGCCCGAAAGGCGTGCGGGTCAACGCCGTCTGCCCAGGCTGGGTGCGCACGCCGATGGCCGATGAGGAAATGCAGGTGCTGATGCAGTTCCATGGCGAAACTCTGCAACAGGCCTACGAGCGGGTCTGCGCCGATGTGCCGTTGCGCCGCGCCGCCAGTGCCGAGGAAATCGCCCAGGTCTGCCGCTTCCTGGCCTCCAGGGACGCATCGATCATCACCGGCGCGGCGCTGGTAGCCGATGGCGGTTCCAGCATCGTCGACGTGCCGACATTGGCCTTCAGTCGAATGGAGACAGCCCATGCCGAATGATCTGGATTTCAGCGGTAAAACGGTGTTGGTGACGGGCGGCGCCCAAGGCATCGGCCGGGCCATTGTCGAAGGCTTCGCCTGGCGCGGGGCCCGTGTGGTGATCGCCGACCTGGGCCTGGCGCGGGCCGAAGCGCTCGCCAGTGAGTTGATTGCCGACGGCTGCCAGGTAGAAGCCGTGGGTGTTGACCTGGCGGACGCCACGGCGATTTCCGCAATGATGGCCGGGCTGGAGCAGCGCTTGGGACGGCTGGATGTGCTGGTGCACAACGCCGGGTACTTTCCGCTGACGGCTTTCGCGCAGATTACGCCAGCGGTGCTTGAACGGACGCTGGCGGTGAATCTGTCAGCGCTGTTCTGGCTGACCCAGGCGGCGCTGCCGATGTTCCGGCGCCAGGGCCAGGGCTGCGTGCTGGTGACGTCATCGGTCACCGGCCCGCGGGTGGCGTACCCGGGGCTCAGCCATTACGCCGCGTCCAAGGCCGGGGTCAACGGCTTCATCCGCAACGCGGCGCTGGAACTGGCGGCTGAAAATGTCCGGGTCAACGGCGTCGAACCCGGCATGATCGCGACACCGGCGATGGCTAACCTCGGTGACGACGACCTCAACCAGGACATCGCCCGACGGGTCCCCCTGGGCCGACTGGGCAAACCGACCGACATCGCCGGCGCCATGCTGTTCCTCGCCTCAGACCTGGCCACGTATGTCACCGGCCAGACCCTGGTGGTCGACGGCGGCTCGACCTTGCCGGAGGTTTGAAGCGGGTCGGCTTGCGAGGGTGGTGACAGTGCCACCGCCATCGCGAGCAGGCTCGCTCCCACACTTGTTCGAGGCGTTCATAGCAATCGCATGCGCCACAACTCCCTGTGGGAGCGAGCCTGCTCGCGATAGCGGTGTGTCTGCTACAGAAATGTTGAATGTGCCACCGCCATCGCGAGCAGGCTCGCTCCCACATTTGTTCGAGGCGTTCATAGCAATCGCGTACACCCCCCCTGCTCGCGATGGCGGTAGTTCGGTCAACAACCCTCCCGACTCAAACCATCCCCAACGCCTGCTGCAAATGGCTGGAGCGAAAATCCTTGGGTGACTGTTCGAACTGCTTCTTGAACGAACGGCTGAAGTGCGCCGAGTCGGTGAAGCCCCATTTGTAGGCGATCGAGGTGATGGATTCATCCCGCAGGAACGGGTTACTCAGGTCATCGGCGCTGCGCTTGAGCCGGGCCCGCTGGATGTAGCGGCAGACGCTGTCATCCTGTTCTTCGAACAAACGGTACAGGTGCCGCACCGAGATGTTCAGGCGATTGGCCAACCCCACCGGACTGAGGCCGGGCTGGGTCAAGGATTCGTCGATGACCTTCTGTACATAGCTGCGCAGATGGCTGCCCTGGAGCGTCGCGCCGTCGTCACGGGCATCGGTGGTGTGTTCCAGCGCCGAACCCAGCAGCGAGACAAAGGCACTCTGCAAGGCCTCACCCTCGCCCGCCACGCCCTCGCCGTCCGGGGTGTCCTTGCACAACTGGTCCATCAGCACATGCAGCATCCGCCCGCAGGCTTTGCTCGACGAGATTTTGCCAAAGGTCCTGCTTTCCCCGCCGAGTTGTCTCGACACATCCTGGCGAGACAAGGACAGCACAGCATGTTCAATCAGGCCGAACGGGCTGATCTCAAGGGAGCCGGCCGAATCCATCAACAGCAGCTCACCGGGGGCCAACTGGATGCTCAGGCCGTTCTGGGTGATGCGGCAATAGCCACTGCGCTGACTCACCAGCATGCAATCCTGGTCATCGTCGTGATCCGGATTGGGTGAATGACGCTTGATGGAACCGGCGTTGGTGCGCAGGTTGGACAGGGATAGACCGCCGCGGCAGAAATTCGATACCTGGCCGATAAACAACGCACGATTAAACGCCAACTCCGTCTCGAAGTGACCGCAAGTGGCGCGCAGATCCCGGTTCCAGGTCTCCAGCCCGTCTTGCCCAACCTGTTGCATGCTCATGGCGCTCTCCGCAGTGGCTTATTGTTTTTGTACGGCAATAGTTAACATGTTATCTATATGCGCGCAACAAGTACCTGATCGCCAGAGCAGTAGCAGGATTGATGCCAGGGCATCACAACAGAATCAGAAGCGCCCCAAGACCCGTTGCAAGCCGCTCAAGACCGCCAGCAAGGCCATGCGCTGCTCGCGTCCGAGAGGAATGTAACGACGAAAGGCTGGCATGCGATTGACCACCTCGCTGCCGCCCATGTGCTCCAGGCGTACACACCACTGGCGCCCTTGCAGGTCGATGCGCAAGCGCTTGAAGTCCAGCGGCATGAGCGCCTGATACAGCGCAGGATCCTGCTCCACAACCGCCAGCAGCCGGGCCGCCAGCGCCGTGTCCCCGCCCCGCTGCCGGCAACGAATGCCGCTGCGCCGAATGGCCCCGCCGTGGTGCAACTCCAGGCGTGCCGTACCCTCCATCGACGCCGGCACGCGCAGCACGAACTCGGTCATCACCAGGTGCATTAGCAACTGCGATTCAGTGCGTTCGACAATCTCCAGGTGAAGGCTGCCGTCATCGCTGACAACGGTTGCCGTCGCCGGTCCCGACAACTCAAATCGTGCCAGCCCGAGGTTGCGCCGCAGGTGCTCCAGGGTCACCCCAGGCCGATAACCGGCCGGGGCACGCCTGGCGCTGAACAGCTCAGACAGTTTTTGCAGCACGCTCGTCAAACGCATCGACAGGTTGCCCTGGCTCATGGGAGAACTCCTTGGCCAGCACGTCTTCCACCGACGCCGGCGTGAATGGATTGACCTTCTGCACCACCAGGGTCCAGAACAACGCATAGGCGGCGGTGCCACCGAGCATCACCGCGAACGGGATGTAGATGTCCGCCGGGTTCATGCCCGGTGGCGTGATGAACCACATGCCCAACACGATGCCGACGCTGGACAGGATCTGCGGTAGCGGGAACCACGGCGAGCGATAGGCCCGTGGCAGGTCGGGACGACGGATCCGCAGGCTGACCACCGACACGGTCACCAGCAGGTAGGCGAAACTCCAGGCACACACTGCCGCCAGCACCAGGTGCATGATGTTGTCGGTGTTGCCGCCGAGCCACAGCGCGTGCAGGCACGGAATCAGCGCCGCCACCAGGATGCACAGCAGCGGCGTCTTGAAACGTGGATGCAGGTAGGTGAAGACCTTCGGCAGGGCACCGTCCACCGCCATCCCATAGAGAATCCGCGGTACGCCGGCCATCAGGGTGTTGATGGTCGCCGCACCGGCAAACAGAAAGCCGATCCCCAGCCACAGCGGGCCGATGTCGCCCATGACCTGCTCGGCGAAGCGCGGAATCGCCATGGGTGTATCCAGCAGGTGCACGCCGCTGGCAGCATCCAGCAGCACGTTTTCCACTTGGCGTTTCATCGCCGCGCCGTAGATGAACATGCACGAGGCGACACTCAGCAATCCCAGGGTCATCGCCTTGGGCATGACCTTGGCCGAATTGCGCAGGTCCGGCGCCAACGGCGTCACGAACTCACAGCCGACAAACATGAACATCGCCATGCCCACCAGCGACAGAATGGTGATCAGGTCGGTGCCCACCAGCGAGACGCCGAACCAGCCCTCCAGTTGCACCGCCGGCGCAGCGATCAGGCCCAGCACGCCGAACACCATCAAGGTGGTCCACATGCCGAAGGTCAGGATGATCTCGGCCCTGCCGAACGCACTGACGCCGAAGGCATTGAGCACCCCGAAGACGATGACGAAGCCGACCCCAAGCAGCCAGGAGCCCCCGGCAGACTCGGCCAGGGTGTTCAGGTGTTCGAAGTTCACCAGCGCCATGACCCCGGAAAGAATGGTCTCGGCGGTCCCGGCGAACACATGCACGATCAGGTAGGCCGACAGCGTGCCGGTGATCGCAAAGAAACGCCCCATGCCACAGTTGATGTAGTCATAGACCGAGCCAGTGGTGGGCAGGATCGACGCGGCCTCGGCGAACGTGGTCGCCTGGGCCAGCATCATCACCACGGCGATCAGCATGGCCACGGCAAACGCGCTGCCGCCGATACCGAAGCCCATGGTCGCGGTGAGAATCACCGGGCTGGCCATGATCAGGCCGATGGTGCTGGCCAGGGCGGTGGGAAAGCCCACCGTGCCCCGGTTCAGGTGGGCGGTGAGCCGGTCATTGATCGACATGGTGCAGATCCTCGAAAAGCGGATTTTTAGTATGGATGCCACAGCCGTCCAGGAGCCGGCATTCGAGCTCCCCAGCCAGTCCCTGATCGAAACGGCGTTGCGTGCAGCCTCACTTTGCGCCGCCCCGTCCCGGGCGTCTTGCCCATGTCTGCCGCCGGTTTTGTTGCTGCCTGCCAGCGTCCGCCACCTGGCGGGCTGGGTCAATTGCATGGCAGCCAGGTGAAAGACTTCCCCGGCCCTTGCTCCCCTTAATGCGTGCTCTACCGTCCAACCACACTGGGGAAAACACCATGGAACACACACGCCATTCACCTTCGCTGCGCAGTGCCATCGGCCTGGGCATCGCCTTGCTGGTCGCCGATTCGTCGGCACAGGCCTATGCGCTTTACGCCGACGAAGACACCACGGTCACCGGCAACTTCCTGGCGGTCTACGGGCTGTTCAACAGCCGCAAGAACTACGACGGCACCGCCGGTGGTTCGAGCTGGCGGGAAGGCTTCATCAAGTATGGCCTGAGTATCGAGCAGACACTTGCAGGCAGCGGCAGCGTCTACGGCACAGCCAACCTGGTCAGCTCCGGCACCTGGGGCGACGGTGATCCGGCGGGCCTGAGCGACGGCTCCGAACGCAGCACAAAATTCGATGAAGCCTTCGCCGGCTGGCGCTCGGGGGATCTGTTTCCACTCCTGGGCAAGGATGGCGTCGACCTCTCCTATGGTCGCCAGGTGATCACCCTCGGCGATGGTTTCATCATCAACGACGACGGCTTGAACCTGGGCAAAGGCCCGGCGGATGGCGAGTTCAATCGCGGCGGCGCCTATTACCTGGCGGCCCGCCATGCCTTCGACAAGACCGCCGTGCTGCGCCTGGGCGGCAAGGAAGGCGTGCACGGCAGCCTGATGTGGATCAAGTCCGACAACCGTGCCCAAGCCAACACCGAAATGGCCGCCGGTACACTGGAATACACCGGCGCGCCCGGCACCCTGGGCCTGACCTACATCCATGGCATCGACGTCGACGATCACTACGCCAGCGACTTCCAGAAGCAGCGCGAAGGCATGAACATCTACAGCCTGCGCGGCAGCGGCAACGCCGGCATCGAAAACGCCCACTTCGCCTTCGAATACGCCTGGCAGGACAAGGACGCGGGGCCGGAGAAAGCCTGGTACACCGAAGCCGGCTACACCTTCGCCGACCTGCCCTGGACGCCGGACCTGACCTATCGCTACAGCCGCTACTCGCAGAACTGGGACTCGATGTTCAACGGCCTCAGCCGTGGCTACGGCACCTGGTTCCAGGGTGAAGTGACCGGCAACTATTCCGGTCCGTTCAACAGCAACACCGCCATCCAGCATATTGGCCTCAAGCTCAAGCCGGTGGAAACCGTGACCCTCGGCGCACTGCTGTTCGACTACAAGACCCTGCACACCCGCCAGGCTCTGGACCTCGACGGGCGTGAGTTGGACCTGTATGTGGAATGGGCGCTGAACGAGCACTTGATCGTCACGCCGCTGGTGGGCCTGTACAAGCCGGATAAGGACGAGAGCAACGGCGGCAACCAGGTGGGCGGCAACGGCACCAACGTCTACAGCCAGTTGGTGGTGGCGGTACCGTTCTGATGCGGTTTTTGTAGGGGCTGCCGAGGGCTGTGAATTTTTGATCTTTCGCTGGAGATTCAAGTGTCTGGGGAAAGATCGCAGCCTCGCTTCGCTCGACAGCTCCTACACATCGTTCGTCAGCACTTACGCGATGTTATTTATGTTGATGCAGCATGGTCTGGATCTGGTGCGTCGCCTGGCGGGTGCTCTCCGCCAGCTTGCGTACCTCGTCGGCCACCACGGAGAAGCCGCGTCCGACCTCACCAGCCCTGGCCGCTTCAATCGCGGCGTTCAAGGCCAGCAGATTGGTCTGGTCGGCAATCCCCTTGATCACCCCCACCACCGTGGCGATCTGGGCGTAGGTCACCTGATTCTGCTCCAGCATGCGTTGGTGGGTGGATTGGGCCGAGCGCTCATCGCTGATGTCACGCACCGCGCCAATGATCCGCACCAGTCGCCCGTGGGCGTCCCGTACTGCACGCCCGCGCTCACGGCACCAGATGTAATCCCGGCTCTTGTGGCGCATGCGGTATTCGAAGACGTATTCGCCGCTGCCCTGGGCGCCGAGGATCTCCCGGTCGAAAATCGCCATGATCTGCGGCAGGTCATCCGGGTGGGTGATACCGACCTGGGCATCCCAACCGTCGGGCAGCTCGTCCAACCCATAGCCCAGCAGCGAGCGGAACTGGCTGGAGAAACGCATGCCGCTGGCCGGGTGCTGGAGATCGCCGTTGACCACCGTGATATCCCAGCAGCCTTCGGTCAGGGTCGATTGCAGCAACTCCCAGATCTGCGCTTCCTGGCGTTGCTGCTGCAACTGCTGACGGTACTCATCCAGCCGCATTTCCAGTTCGCGTTCGCGCACCTCGGCCTGGGTCAGTTGCTGGCGCACCCTCTCCAGTTCGCGTTCGCCTTGCTGCCCGCGCGCCGTTTGCTCGTCCAGCTGTGCTTCGACCTGACGATAGCGTTCGGTAGTGTTCGCCATCTCCCGGACATGCCCGACCAGGCAGCTTCGCAGTTGTGGATACCCGTCGAGCAGCGGTGTGTCACCGGTTTCGCCAGCCAGTGCCCGCTGCACCTGGGCGCTCAACGCCAGCTTCTGTTTGTTGGTCTGGAGAAACATCGCCCGCCCCTTTGCCCATCAAGTCGAAACACCGATCTGACCGCAAACAGGCCGCGCTGGCTTGTTCCTGGCTGCAATGGGTTTTGCTCCTGGCTGCCAGATCCGCCCCCTGGCAGGCACAGACATGCGACGCGGCAGGCACAGTCAAGCCGGGCCGCCGTCCAGCGATTAACCTCGGGCTTTCCCTTGTTCGCGATCAGGAAACACTCATGAGCGATATTGCCCTGCTGCCTCAGGTCGAAGCCTTTCTCGGCCGGCGTCACGCGCTGTTCATCGATGGCCGCTACGTCGAAAGCCAAGGCAATCAGAGCCTGGACGTCATCAACCCCGCCACCGGCCAGGTCATCGCCCAGGTCAGCGACGCCGTTGCCGCCGATATCGACGCGGCGGTGGAATCGTCCCGGCGCGGGTTCAAGCAATGGTCCCAGACGGCACCCGCGGTCCGCGGCCATGTGCTGCTGAAACTGGCCGACCTGCTGGAGCAGAACCGCGAAGAACTGGCGCAGATTGAAACCTGTCAGTCGGGCAAGATCATCCACATCTCCCGGGCGTTCGAAGTCGACCAGGCCGCGCACTTCCTGCGCTACTACGCCGGCTGGGCCACCAAGATCAGCGGCCAGACCCTCACCCCGTCGCTGCCCTCCTTCGCCGGCGAACGCTATACCGCGTTCACCCTGCGCGAACCGGTCGGCGTGGTGGTGGGAATCGTGCCGTGGAACTTCTCCACCATGATCGCCATCTGGAAACTCGCCTCGGCGCTGGTGACCGGCTGCAGCATCATCATCAAACCCAGTGAATTCACCCCGCTGACCATCCTGCGCATCGCCGAGCTGGCCATGCAGGCCGGTCTGCCGGCGGGTGCCCTGAATGTGGTTACCGGTGGGGGCCTGGTGGGTAAAGGCTTGATCGAACACTCCGGCACCGACAAGGTTTCGTTCACCGGCTCCGTGCCGACCGGCATCGCGGTGGGCCAGACGGCCATGGGCGCCGGGCTGACGCGTGCCACCCTGGAGCTGGGTGGCAAGAATGCGGCGGGGTTCCTGCGGGACGTGGATCCGGAGGTGGCGGTCAACGGGATTATCGAGGCGGGTTTCCTGCACTCGGGGCAAATCTGCGCCGCGGCAGAACGGTTCTTCGTTCACCGCTCACAGATCGAGCCGATCATGGACAAACTGTCCCAGCGCCTGAGCCAGCTGAACATCGGCTCGCCCCTGGACGAACGCACCGAATTCGGCCCGGTCACCAACCGCCCGCACCAACAGAAACTCGGCGAGTTCTTCGCCAAGGCCCGGGCGCAGAACAACACCATCATTCACGGCGGCAAACTGATCGAGGGGCCGGGCTGCTACGTCGAACCGACCATCATCCTCGCCAACCGTCGTGACGACACGCTGCTCCATGAAGAAACCTTCGGCCCCATCGCGACGTTCTTCCCCTACGACAGCGAAGAGGAACTGCTGGAGCTGATGAACGACAGCCCCTACGGCCTGAGCGCCAGCCTCTGGACCCAGGACCTGGGCAAGGCCCTGCGCATGATACCGGCCATCGAAGCCGGCACCGTCTGGGTGAACATGCACACCCTGCTCGACCCGGCCGTGCCTTTCGGCGGCAGCAAGGCCTCGGGGATCGGCCGGGAGTTCGGTAGCGCATTTATCGATGACTACACTGAACTGAAGTCGGTGATGATTCGCTACTGAGCACCGCGGCTGACTGGAGAAGAATCAGCCCGCCTCAACCCACCCAACCGACAGCCGTCTTGGGAATGACCTCGGACTCATCGAGCTTGGAGGCAAACATGCTCACCGCCTCGAGTGCATCCGTGGTGCCGGTCCTGATCTGCACGATCACCGATCCGGCCTGGTCCGCCAGGGTCACCCCGCGCAACGCACCCTCATGGGTGACGTTCATGCTGGCGACCGCTTCACGGGTTTCGGACAGGATCATGCCGATCATCTCCGCGATCTCCGAGGTCGAACGGCTGGTACGCCCGGCCAGTTGCCGGACTTCGTCGGCCACCACCGCGAATCCCCTGCCCTGATCACCGGCCCGCGCCGCCTCGATGGCGGCGTTCAGGGCCAGCAGGTTGGTCTGCTCGGCAATGCCGCGAATGGTATTGACGATTGCCGTGATTTCTTCCGAGCGCGCCCCCAGTTGCCCGACCAGACGCGCGGAGGCGCCGATGTTGTCGGCGATCTGGCGCATTTCCTTGGCCGTCTGGTGGATCACCTGGGCGCCCTGCTCGGCGACTCTCTCGGTCTCGGCGGAGATGTGGTAGGCGCGAGACGCCCCCCGTGAATCTTCCTCGAACTTCTCCACCCGTTCGGTGATGTCGGTAGCGAACTTGACGATCTTGCTCAACTTGCCTTCAGCGTCGTAGACCGGGTTGTAGCTCGCCTCCAGCCAGACCACCTTGCCGTGCTTGCCGACACGTTTGAACTGGCCGCTGAAAAACTCACCGGCGTTGAGACGACGCCAGAAATCGCTGTACTCGGAACGACTGACCAGTTCCGGCTCACAAAACATCCGGTGATGCTTGCCCTTGAGCTCCGCCAGCGAGTAATTCATGACGTTCAGGAAATTATCGTTTGCGGTCAGGATATTGCCGCCCAGGTCGAACTCGATCACCGCCATGGCCCGGTCGAGCGCCACCAGCCGGCCTCGGGTTTCGGCCTCGCTCGCGACTTTGGCAGTGACGTCCAGTGCGTACTTGACCACCTTCACCACGCGGCCATTTTCGTCCATCACCGGGCTATAGCTGGCTTCGAGCCAGATATGCTGGCCTTGTCCGCTGACGCGCTGAAAGGTGCCGGAAACAAATCGACCGGCACGCAACTGGTTCCAGAACTCACGGTACTCGGCGCTGCCTGAGAGTGCGGGGGTACAGAAATCACGATGGGACAGCCCGGCCAACTGATCTGCGCGGTAACCCATCGTGCTGAGAAAATGCTCATTCGCCCGAAGCAGCTTGCCCTCGGGGCTGAACTCGACAACGGCCATCGACCGTTCCAAGGCGCCGACCAATCCCTTATAGGTGGCCAATTCGGCTGTCCTGGCCATCAGTTCATTTTTTAGCGTTGTATTAAACATGACGTACCCCTCGACGAAACTGCACAATCAGTCGGACCTCATAGGGCTATCGACTCATTAGTCGGGGGCTTGATACCGCAGAGCAGAATTATTCATTGACGTCAAGAAAACGCAGACAGGCTTGCCCTGTATCACATCAATTTTTGGTGTATCCGAGTTCATCGTGCTACCAACGCTCCCCCGCCATCAACCTCTCATGGCTCGCCCGAATATTTCTCAATGCCTGAGCATGCAACTGCGAAACCCGCGACTTTGAGATACCCATCAGCTCACTGACCTCAGTAAAGCTTAAATGCTGGTGGTAGTGCCCCTCGATGACCTGTCGCTCGTTCACCGAAAGAAGCTTCACGCACTCGTTCAACGTGTCACCTTCGCGCTCCACTTCATAAAGACTCAGCGGATTGTTGTCATTGGGTTCCTGATCAACGATACCGGACTCCAGAAACAAGCCGAAGGCCAAGCCGATAGCGACGTTCGCCACGTGTTCAAGATCGGACTCCGCTCGCTCCTCCTGTGAACCGGAAATGCTTTCCAGCCGCTCCCGGTAATAGCGACGTTGATCACTGACGTAACAAGACAGCCCCTTGAGGACGTTGCCCTTTACGTAAGGTTCGGCATAGGACTGGAAACGCGTGCCCAGTCCAGGGTTGAACCGGTCGATTGCCTGCAACAGGCCAATCGAAGCCAGATTCACGTAGTCCCCCCACTCCGCCAGCGGATGCGGATAACGAGCATATAGAAGCCCGACAATCATCCGAAGCCATTGGCCGTAGAAGAAGAACAGCCGACTCCTGGCCGCCTCTGTCTTACTGTCCACCCAGGTGCGCCACAAGGCCTGCTCATCATTGCCGTCCCTGGGGGTTTCATCTGTCGCCATGGAAGGCTCCACCTTCGGCCTTACCCAAGATTGCGCATCAACGTCTGAGCGATCAGTCCCCAACCGTCGATCAACAGGAACAGCATGATTTTCAAAGGCAGGGAAATGGTGATGGGCGGCACCATGATCATCCCCAACGACATCAAGATTGACGCAACGACCAGGTCGATGATCAGGAACGGCAGGAAGATCATGAAACCGATCTGAAAGGCTAGTTTCAGCTCACTCAACATGAAGGCCGGTATCAGCTTTACCGGTGACAGCCCTTCCGGTTCCTGCGGCAGCGGATCCTTGGCCAACTCATAGACCAAACGCAGATCCTCTTCATGGGTCTGCCTGATCATGAAGTCACGGATCGGCACCCAACCTTGCAACGCCGCGCCATCTAGTCCCACCTTGTTTGCAAGGAACGGCCTGATACCAGCGTCATAAGCTTTTTCCAGGGTCGGAGCCATGGCAAAGAGCGTCAGGAACATCGACAGCACGATCAACACGATATTCGGCGGCGTCTGTTGCAACCCCAGTGCTTGCCGGGTCAGTGACAACACCACGATGTTGCGCGTGAATGTCGTCAGGGAAATGACCAGGAAAGGCAGGAAAGAAAGCGCCGTCAGCAAGACAACGATACTGACGGGGGACTGGATCTGGTTGATGTGCAAACTTCCCCATTCGGAGAAGTCGTCTGCCGCAGTTGCACACGAGGCAAAGCAGCTCAGCCATATAAACAACAAGCGGTGAGTCATATCGGAGACTTCAAGGGTGCAGAAGATGAGGCGTGTTGAGACAGAACGGTCACTGTGGCTCCGTTGGACGACTCAGTGACCAGGACCTGCGACGTTTCTGTCTTGAGCAGATAAACCTTGGTCTTGGTCGATAACCGCAATGCGCGTACACACTGCAGCTCAGCCGCGCCGGGGGAGGCTCCGGTGGCTCCGACATGGCGACGGGCATACCAACGCATCGCTACGTAGGCGATCGCCAGTAACAACACCATGATCAGCATCACCTTGATCATCAGCATCAGTGACAGCGGATCGTCCTGGCGCAACGGCAATGCCAGGGGTTGGGCTACGGTTTCCGACGTCACAATATTTCCGTCAACTGAATGCCGAAATTGTCGTCGACTGCCACCAGATTGCCTCGGGCAACCGGTTTACCATCCAGGCACAGGGACGCCGGTTCGTGGACCTGCTCCATCAGTTTCACGACATCTCCGGCCTTGAGCGCGAACAGCTCATCCACCGTCATTGACGCGTTACCGATCTGGACCACCAATTCCACGACCACATGCTTGATCAGGTTCATGTCACGCTTGATCAGCGGCGACATCTCATCATTGGCCACTACCCTGGCCTCTTCCAGCTCAATTGCATCTACCGTCGCAGTCACACTCAAACTCCTGGTTCACTCATTGGAAATCAACTGCACGGCCAGTTGGTCGTGCTGTTTGGCCAAATAACCGCTGACCACCACGGGGCCGTCGGCCACTCGTAACGAGACAGGATCAGCTAACAAAGCGCTGGCCCGCAGGGTATCCCCTGGACGCAGGTCTCTCATCTCACCGATGGAGAGACTCGCCAAGGGCAAACGCACAGATAGCTTTACCCGGGCGTTACCCAATGCCTGCTTGCGTTCGATCAGCGGCTTGCGAGGCACTGACTGTTCAAGCTCAGCATTGAGCAATGCCGCGTCCAGCAACAAAGACAGCGTCAACTGACCCACGTGAAGTTGCAGCAGAACCTGAGCATTGAGCACATCTGAAAATGGCCTGGATGGTTCGGCTGCCAAGCGCGAAACACCGCTCTGCCCAAGGGCCTCGAGCAGGTTGTTGATCAACGCCAGTTGAGCTTCGTGGAGCAGATATCTGGCGCTCTCATCTTCAGGTACGTCATGAAAAACAGGCCCGAATACTATCGATCGCCAATCACCCGCCAGGCTGATCGCTCCGGGGGTTGATTTGGCACAGAGCCATCCTTCCTTCGATGCCACCTCACGGGCATCGCTCAACGCCGAACAACTCACCTCACAGGCATGGCGCCCATCACTGAAGCACCATTGCTCGTACCAATGCCGAACGACTGGAGGCAATCGATCACAGGCAGTGCGCAGGCGAGTCGTGCCGACAAAACCCAACATCCTCATCGGTCAGCCCCCTCTCGTTCCGTTGTACAACTGCTCCAGCATCTCGTTGGAAACTGTCATGACCCTGGAGCTGGCTTGGTATCCGCGCTGGATAATCAAAATGTCGCCGAACTCCTGGGCCAGATCGACGTTCGATAACTCCAGGTACCCTCCCTGAATTCGACCGAACTGCTTTTCCCCAGCCCGACCAAATTGAGCCTTCATGGAAGAGGGAGCGTGATAAAGCGAGTTGGCCCCTGCGATCAATGCACTTTCATCCGCAAAGTCCGCCAGCGCCAGCTGACTACCGTCACGTTTTTCACCGTTGGCGTAGGTAAACTTGAGAATGCCCGTCTCATCGAATGAAAAGGTATTCAGGCCGGCGATCGCGCTGCCGTCGACGACCCGTGCGCCCAGCGTATGGCTCGGGGCACTGGCGACCTGCGAGGCCAGATTGAAGCTTCCTGGCGTACCGAAATCCAGCACGATGTTTTGAAGCACGCCGTTGCTGGTCAGCGGAACGGACAAGGTATTGAAGCCGGCAACGGGGCTGCCGTCCGCGCCAAACGTGATGGTACCGGTCTGCAACTGCGCACCGCTCGAATCCGATACCGTGACGGTCCAGCTATTGACGGGCGTCGCCAGCGGCTCGAATTTGACGCTCAAGGTGTGAGTCCCACCGCTGGCATCGAACACCTGGATCGAACTGATCTGGTGGGTCGAATCCGTAGCACCGCTACGGGCCAATGCCCCCACCATTTCGATGCGAGTGGTTGCCTTCGGCGGCAGGGTACGCTGCCCCTGGATATTGATATCGCGCAGGTTGCCGGCCGAGTCGATGCCTGCGACGCGACGCTGGCTGATCGTGTCGACCAGATAGCCGTCCTTATCGATCTGAAATTGCCCGGCACGGGTATACGACAGGGCGCCATGTTCATCGCGCACAACGAAGTAACCCGCGCCATTGATTGCCACATTGGTGTTGGTTCCGGTCTGACGATTCTCGCCCGGCTTGATCCGCACCTCCGTGCCCGCAATGCCCGAGCCGAAACTCTGACCGTCCTGTCCATTGACGGCACGATAGAAAGTATCGCTGCCCCGATAGCCTGGCGTGTTCATGTTGGACACGTTGTTGGAGACGTTATCCAGGCCCTTCGCGAAGGAAAACAGGCCACTCATTCCATTAAAGAAAGCTTGCAGCATCACGCCCCCTGCCTGACCAATTTGATTTGAGACAAACGCACATCCGTCAGGACTGAACCATCGGCTTGCTTGACGGACAGCACCGGGCCGGTAGACGAAAATGCAATCGCCGACACCGAACCAATCACTGAACCACCGGTGGTAGTACTGACTTCAACTTGACGCCCCAGCAGTCCCAGGGACTGCGATGTGGCATTCATGGACACCAGGTTGTTGGTGTTTTCGTTGGTGATCCGGGTCTGTTCGAGGTTGGCGAATTGCGCCATCTGCGCCAGGAACTCGCGGTTGTTGATGGGTTCCAGCGGGTCCTGGAATGTCAGCTCGGTCAAGAACAACTTGATGAAATCTTCCTGTCCCAGACGGCTCTGGGCCAACTCCGAGGTGGTGGTGCTCAGCTCACTACCAATCGCTTCAACAGCCATGATGTCCACCTGTGTAATCGTTCGAAAGTGATGATGCGCGCCAGACTTCCTGGCCATTGAGCCAAATCTGCTGTGGACGCTCGGGCATCGACGAGGCTCGGCGAGATAACTCGTCAATCAGTTCATCGCGCTCTTGCGCCGACAATTGATAGTCCCGGACAACCAGCTCGAGGCCTTTGCCCCGAGGCAGGAAATGGAACTGCCGGTCCGGCCATTTCAATGTCAGGTAGCTCAACAATTGTCGTCCTGCGGAACTCCCAGCCTCTTGAGGTTCGAGCCCAACGGGTTCGCCGGGTTGGCCGTAGGGATTCCTTATCAAGACTTCACTGGACGTAAAGGAACTGGCCGACGTAATCAGTAGAGAGCTCAAAAGTGCTGGAGAACTCTGCTCCGCCCCTGCCGGCATAACGCCTCGTGCGCCCTGCTCCGCCAGGAATCCATCAGTCAGATAAGAAAGATGATGGCCTGCGTGTATACCCAGCGCGTATAGCTCCACTGTCCCTGCTGCCTTGGACTTTGGGGCATCGCCCGAATCCGACCGCACGATCCGCCTTGGATCGAGTTCGGAAAATTCCGTATGGGGAAGTCGGTACTTCGAGGGGTTCTGCTCGTTTAGCTGCCGACCTGTGCTTTCGCTCGACGTGGGGGGATGATCACCGAGTCCGATCTTGCGTTCAAAGTCCCTGGCTTGCGCTTCGCGAACAGGTTGGCGTTGCTGATCAGCCGCCGCTGCCCAAAGCGATCCCCCAACCTTAACGGCCATATCCCGCTCCCTGGCTCTGCTGCGCATCAAAAATGTCGATGGTTTCATGCTCATGCGCAGCCTGATCGAACAGTACCTGCAACCGACCTTTGGCCTTGTCGATCAGGTCCTCGTTAACCTTGCACTTGAGCAGTTGGGTCATGGCGCTATGCGACAAATGCCGCGCCTCCACAACGGGTCTATGCGCCGCTTCAAGCCGCTGGAAGGCCGCTGTCTGGGCCAGCAATCGTTGTTCATGCTGGGAAGGATCGAGCATTGCGCCGATACGCCCCAACAGCTCGAAATTCGCCTGAACGCTGTCATAGCGAAGCTGCTCTTCACTCAGGAGGCGCTCGGCCTGTGCTACCGCTCGACGGCTGCGGTCATAAGCGAGCTCTGCCTTCTCCCGTTGCATGACACGTAGACGAGACGCTGCATCCAGTTGTCGTGACTTGCGTCGTTCATCTTGCACTGCTCACCCCCTTGCCCAGCCGCTGGACCAACTCGAGAACGGTTTTCCAGGTACTTGATGCCGGGAAATGCTCTTCGGGGGTTTGCTGCAACAACCCGTCAAACTCCGGTTTCAACTCGATCATTGTGTCCAGCAGGGGCTGAGAGCCCTTTTCATAGGCACCCAGTTCAATCAGATCCACGCTGTTCTGATAGGTGCCAAGGGCCGACCGAAGACGCTCGACCTGACTTTTCTGCTCTCGGGTGTGCAGAGCGCCTGCCAACCGACTGATGCTATGCAGCACGTCGATGGCCGGCCAGTGCCCACGCGCAGCAACACTGCGACTCAGGACGATATGCCCGTCGAGAATGGCACGCATATGGTCAGCCACCGGCTCATTCATATCGTCGCCCTCGACCAGCACGGTATAGACCCCGGTGATGGAACCTTGCCCCTCCAACGCACCGGCTCGCTCCATCAAGGGTGGCAACAGGGCAAATACCGAAGGCGTGTAGCCTCGGCTTCCCATCGGCTCGCCCGTGGAGAGTCCGATTTCACGTTGGGCCAGGGCGAAACGGGTAATCGAGTCCATGATCAGCAGCACATGCTTGCCCTGGGCCCGAAACCACTCGGCAATAGTCGTTGCGGTGTAGGCCGCCTGACGCCGTAGCACGGCCGGTTGCTCAGCGGCCGCAGCAATGACCACGGCTTTCTTAAGACCTTCAGGCCCGAGGCTGTCGCGAATGAAGTCGCCTACCTCACGGCCGCGCTCACCGATCAGGGCGATCACGATCACGTCCGCTTCTGCATACTTGCTCATCATTCCCAGCAAGGTGCTTTTGCCCACGCCGCTGCCGGCAAAGATGCCAATCCGCTGACCACGTCCAAGGGGCGTGAAAACATCGACGGCCTTAACGCCCGTGACCAAGGTGGTATTGATCGGCGAACGATGCAGCGGATTGATCGGCGCCACGAAACGAGGCATCCGCTTCAACCCTTCAGGGGCAGGCAGGTCATCCAGTGGTTCACAGGTCGCATCCAGGACACGTCCCAACAGACCCTCCCCCACTGGAACGGTGTAAGGTGCCCCACGGGGATGGACTTCGCTGGCCAGGCACAGGCCATCCACCGGAGCGTAAGGCATCAACAAGGTGTATTCGCTGCGTAGACCGACGACTTCGGCCACGACAATCTCGCCGCCTTGGGCGGGCTGGATGTCCACCAACTCACCCAGCCGGGCGTCCAGGCCGGTCGCGTGAAGCACCATGCCCTGAATCGAGCTCAAACGGCCGATGCGCCGGCAAAGGCGCGTCTGGGCCAGCTGTGTCAGCAATCGACTCTCAAGCCCCTGCCACACGACCCTCTCCTTGTTCGGTCAGCACCGACGCGGCTTTGCTCAACTGAGTGTGCACGCCCGCATCCAGCCGGCCGCCCTCGAACTCGATCAGACAACTGCCTGCGCAAGCCTGGGAATCGACTACAAACGACGGCAACAACGCATCATCCGGTGCCAGTCGAAGCAACGCTTCATAATCGGTGCGGGCGACGCGAATGCGCAAAGGCTCGGTCAATTTGTACTCATCGATCGCTCGCCTCGCCAGGTCAGCAACTAGCATGTGCGTGTCGTCATGCTGACCCAGCAGGCGCGTCACCACGGCCAGCGCCAGTCGCCCGACCAGGGGCTCCATGGCCGACATCAATTGCTGCTGTTGCAAGCCCAACGCTTCGACCAGTTGAGCAAGGTGAAGGCGTTGCGTTTCAAGTGCGGCACGCAAGGAGGCTTCCTTCTTCAGCCATTGCTGCTCCTGCTCAACCAGGGCTTTGGTCAGTTGCGCACGAGCCTGTTTGCCACCTTCCAGCAGCCCTTCCGCTATCGCTTTATCGCGGCACTCACGCTCGATTTCTGCAAACTCAAGCGCGAAAGTCTCTCGTAGAATCGCCTTGGCATCTGGTTGACGCCCTTCCTTCAACGGCATGTTCGCTCGGACGTCGCCATCAAATCCGGGCAGACGTCGAATACCCGGTTTTTGCGAAGGCTGACGCAACACCGTCGAGGACGCGGGCGGTTTATAAGCGCTCATCACCCGCCTCCTGAGCTTCCAACCGGGCTTTCAAACTACGCATCAGCGCCGGGGGCAGGACCTGCTTGGCAAACTTGCTGTCCCATCGACGGATATCGGCACTGTTGGCCAGCCCTCCTAGCACTTCGCGGCGTACCGCTGGTGTTTCCAGTTGAAGTACCAGCGCGCCCCAAAAGGGATGCGTCGCTTTCGAGAGCAGGGATTTAAGCCGTGTGTGGTCGGGCGGCGTCTGAACCGTCGCCGGTGCCACCGTTAATTCGCTCATCATGGCGGAGACAACGGAGGGATCGCTGGTCAATCCCAGCAGGTTGATCTCCTCCAACAGCGCCTCAACCTGGCGACGCTCGTCGGGTTCCAGCCGCGTGAGAATCCAGTCACGGTCTTCGGCATGAGAACAGGCAAGGCGGATTGCTGCTTTACGAAGCTCTGAAAATTCCATGACGTCAGCGCCCCTCCAACAGCCAGCGGCGCAAATCGACCAGCAGTTGCTCACGCTCGACAGACGTCAGTCGCGGCACGGTCGCGGGGACAGAGACTGTCCTGCGCCGTCCTGTCACCCAGAACAAAAGAATGACAGCCAAGAGCACCATTAATCCGATGCCCAGCCAGCGAGTCCATGGCAACGCGGGATCATCGTTGACGGGTGCCGGGACTTCGACATGGCTCACGGGTGCGGGCTCTGTCGATGCCTGCGCCACAGCAGAAGCCTGCGGCACGGGCATGTCAGGGATATACACCATCACCAATCGATCGCCACGCTTCAGGTCCAGCCCCAATGCGGCTTCAAGCAAGGCCTGGATATCTTTCTGTTGAGCGTCCGTGACCGGGGTGCTGAGTACTACACCGACAGTAATGCGCTCAATCTTGCCGGACGCATGCTCGGTTTCGGCACGAGCCTTACCCACTTCATAATCGATTTCCCGATTGTTCTGGAAGCGCTTGCTCGTGGACTCACCGCTGGAGTTTTCGGTGGACTCGGTACGTTTTTCACGACGTATTTTGTTGGTGAGCGGTTGCTCGCTGATGGATTTGACGCGGTCGAAGTTCATCAGCACCCGAACCGAAACATCGACGCCATGCTGACCGAGCGGACGCGCCAACAGCTCTTCGGCCTTGAGCTTCAACGCTTGCTCGACCTGAGCAGTCAACTGCAAGTGTTCGGGAGCGGCCGCAGTGCTATCGGTAGCACTGAGTACCTGCCCGTCCTCATTGAGCACTGACACCCGCTCAAGGGTCATCCCCTCTACCGCCGACGCCACCAGTTGCTGGATACCCCTGACCCGCTGAGGCATCAACGTCCCCGTGGCGCGCAGGCGCACAATCACCGAGGCCTTCGGCGGTTCTTCCGCCTGCTGGTAGAGGCTGGTTTTCTTGAACGTCAGGTGCACACGGGCATACTCCACTTCGGAGATGCTCATGATCGTGCGCGCCAACTCTCCCTCCATGGCTCGCTGGTAATTGATCTTCTGACTAAACTCCGACATGCCGTAGTCGGCCTTGTCGAACAATTCAAACCCCGGGCCACCTCGCGTTGGAATACCCGCCTCGGCCAGATACATGCGCGCCGAGGCCGCGTGATCGGCCAGAACCTCGATCGCGCCCTGCTGCGTATTGATCCGATAAGGCACATGGCGCTGACTCAATGTCGCCAGGATCTGAGCCTGGGACGCTTCGTCGGCATTGCGGTACAAGGCCACGTATTGCGGGCGCAATACCCACCAGACCGACGCGGCGAGCAGGCCAGCAATCAGCACGGTGCCGATCAGAAAGATGCGTGTACGACCCGCGAGGAACGAAGACACCGGTTGATTCTCCATGGGTCAGATCTGCAACCGTGTGAGTTCCTGGTAGGCATCTACCAGACGGTTGCGTACTTCCACAGCCAGTTGCAGCGACAGCTTCGCCTGCTCCATGGCCATGACCAGATCGTGAGGCGCAATGTTTTCGCCCAACGCATAAGCAGACAGCAGCTCGCTGGCTTGCCCGGTCTGCTCACCCAATTGGGTCGCGCCCGACTTCAGCAAACCGACGAAATCAGAGCTTTCCGGTCCCATCGGCCCTTGCGCCAAGGCGGCGCTCGGTGAAAGGTCGGTGGTTAATGCAATAGGCGCGATGGCGGCGGTCATATCACTTTCCAATTTCAAAGGCTTTGAGCGTCATTTCGCGCAAGCTGTTGTATGAGCGGATGTTGGCTTCGTAGGCACGGGTTGCCGACACCAGGGTCGCCATTTCCCTGGCTGCTTCGATGTTCGGGTAATGCACCATGCCGTTTTGGTCAGCCATGGGGTGAGCAGGGTCATGCACCAAACGAGCGTCGCTACGCGCCTGGGGATGAACGCGTGGCTGCTGTAAACCCAATTGACCGGCAAAGCTGGTTGGAGGCGATACGCTGAGCAAGGGCGAACGTTCGCCTGGAGCCATCGCCACGTTGGCGAGCGCCAGGTTGTAGCTCGCAACCTCTACCCGTGAACGTTCATAGGCCATGCTTCCGCGAACGATCTCGCTGATGTTGTCCAGGGGCATGCTCAGCGACCTCCCTTGATTGCCAACTGCATAAGCGCGAACTGACGCGAGACACCGTCGGCCAAGGTTTGATAGCGGCCGCTCGCCGCAGACATTTGCGCAACCTCACCGTCCAACGCCAATGGCGAGACTGGCGTATAGCTCTGCAAATAGGGTGTCAACTCGCTGTCCTGTATCGAACGCAACGCCTGGCCGAACAGCTCGGGATTGTTGTGCAGGCCACGCAAGGCGGCCATCGGCTCGAAGCTGTTGAGGCGCATGGCCTTGCTCCCGGGAACATTGGCCATGGCGATGTTATGCGCCGCGACCTTCGCCCTCAGTTGTTCCAGGCTCATGGCGAAGCGAACAGTTTCTATTGCAAGACTCATATCGGCAGACATCAATCTTCCTTATTGAACAATGAGTTCGGCGTGCAAGGCGCCCGCCTGTTTGATGGCTTGCAACACGGTGATCACTTCACGCGTGCTCAATCGAACCTGATTGAGGGCTTTGACCAGGTCGCCTACTGTCGCCCCTTCGGCCAGCTTCACCGGACCGTGTTCTTCTTCATTCACGGTCAGGTCTGTATCCGGCACCACCACCGTACCGACGCCTGGTCCGGTACGTGCCACCCAGGACGGCTGGGAAACCTGGAACTTGGTGCTGATCACCACACTCAGCGAGCCCTGGGAAATGCTGACTTCGCCCAACTGCACATTGGCGCCCGCCACCACGGTGCCGGTGCGCTCGTTGACCACCACGCGTGCGGCATAATCCGGAGCCACCGAGACGTTCTGCACCCGTGAAATCAATCGAGGGACACTCATGCCGGGCGTAACGGGTACCTCGACTTTGGCCGCGTGCACCACGCGCACGCCAGACACTCCCAGCTCCCGGCTCAAGGCATCGGCTATACGCTGTGCGGTGGTGTAGTCCGGCTCGTTCAGAATCAGCACCAGACGTCTCGAAACCTCATCATTTTCTGAGAAGGCCGAGCGCTCGACACTGGCGCCTCGGGGGATACGCCCAACCGTCGGGTGGTTCTTCTGCACCGAATTGGAGTTGGCCTCAAAGATGTACCCGCCCACCGACATCGGCCCTTGAGCCAAGGCATAAAGCCTTTCGTCCGGGCCGTACAGCGGCGTCATCAACAAGGTGCCCCCCAGCAGACTGCGGGCATCGCCCAGGGAAGACACTTCGACGTCCAGCTTGTCCCCCGACTCGCTGAACGAGCGCAAGTTACCGGTGACCATCACCGCCGCGGTATTACGGGTGTTGAGATCCCCCTCAGCGACGTTCACGTTGAAGTTCTTCAAGGTATTGACCAGCGACTGGCGGGTGGCCCGATTGCGGTCGGTATCGCCCGTTCCGGCCAAACCGACCACCAGGCCATAGCCGATGATGGAGTAGTCGCGTACGCCTTGGATACGCGTCAGTTCCTTGATCCGGACATCAGCCAGCGTCGGCTGCAACCAGAGCGCGAGAAACAGGACTGAAAGCACTCGAGCAACCATTTTCATAAGATTCGCAGCCACTTGAGCACCCGGAAAACGATGTTCTGCTTCTGTGCATCGGTCACCACACCGTCGCCGACGATATCGATTTGTGCGTCTGCCAGACGATAGGAAAGCACCGTGTTGTTGTAGGCAATGTCATCCGGTCGGACCAGACCGGTAATTCTGACCTGCTGCTTTTCATCATTGACCGTCACCCGTTGCTCACCACTGACGCGCAACAAACCCTCGGGCAACATTTCAATGATGCGCACGGAAACGTTCGTGCGAATCTGCCCACTGCGGTTGGTTTGTCCGGTCCCACTGGTATCCCCTCTCAAGCCCAGGCTCGCTTGATGGGTATTGCTGTCCAGCCCCGTGCGTGCGGAGATATCGGTATTACTGTCAGCGCCGGTGCCGGCCGCACTCTGGGCCGTAGTGGACTCCACCACCAGCACTGTCAGCGTATCGCCAAGGTGGTAGCCACGACGGTCGCCTGTCAGGGAGCGGTAACCATCGGGATTGATCAGGCTTTGCGCGCCAGCCACTCCCGGCAGCAACAGCATGACCAGCAACGCGCTGCGGGCGTCATCTTTCCACATGAACCTCTCCTTTTCCGGCGACCACCGCCAACAGGCTCGACTCGGCGCCGTTCAACATCACCGGTACGCGCTCGCCCAAGACACCCGGACGCATTGCCTTGCCTTCGGTGCGCAGCATCAGGCCAGGGCCATAGACCACAACGGTCACCGGCGCATCGCGAAACACCAGGGGCTCAGCCTTGAGGTGACGCTTGAGCACCGGCATGCCGGCGTTGACCGATTGATTCAGCCACTGCCCTGCAACATCACTGGGCAAATCACCCGGCGAAAGTTGCGCGGCGGCCAGGTCCACCCGTTCCAGACGCGGCTGCACATCCGCCATCACCTGATCGGCTCGTCCATTACGGCCATAGACCCATGCCTGCTTCCAGGCCTGAACCTTGAACCACACCGTCACCACACTGGGCCGATCATGGCCGCACACGGTGCCGCTGAATGCGACCGGGACCCGACTGCGAATGCCCTGGCTCAACAACCGGATCTGCGGTTGCCCCATGGCCGGCAGCTCACCCATGGGCGTGAGCTGAAGTTCAACCTCGGGCGTGGCCAACTGCGCCTGAATAGCCTGGACGGCCGCAGTCAAGGCATTCCTTGACGCCGCTGCGTCGCAATCGGCATAGCAGCCGCTGCTTGCGATCCACAACCCGAGCCCGGCCATCCAATGAATATTCATGCTGATCAACGACGCAGGTTATTGATGGTTTCCAGAATCTGGTCGCTGGCCTGTAACAACCGCGCATTCATCTGGTAGGCCCGTTGAGCCAGCACCAACCCACTCATCTCATCGATCAGATTGACGTTCGACATCTCGACAAAGCCTTGCAACAGAACACCCTGGCCGTCGCGACCCGGCTCGGCATAAATCGCCTCGCCGCTGGCCTGGGTCGGGCGATAGAGGCCATCGCTGAGTTTGGTCAGCGCTTCGGCACTGGCGAACTTCGCCAGTTGAACCTGACCGACGCTGATGATTTCTCCGGTTTCGGTGATGGTTGCCTGGACTTCGCCGTTCTGTTTGATCACCAGGTTGCGCGCATCCGGCGGCACTCGCAGATCGGCCGTCAGCGTCTGCCCATCGGGCATTGCCAGTTGGCCCTCGCTGTCAAGGTGGAAACGTCCTGCGCGGGTATAGGCCAACTCACCCGTAGGCAACGCCACTTCGAAGAACCCGTCGCCCTGGATGGCCAGGTCCAGCGCATTACCACTCTCGCGAACAGTGCCCGGGCTGAAGACCTGGCTCGGCTGCGACGCCTGGATACCCGCGCCGGCCAGCAAGGTTTCGGTCATGCCACCCCCTGCGTCGCGCGTTCCGACTTCTCGGACCATGTCGTGGAAATCCACCTGGCTGCGCTTGTAGCCAATGGTCTGCATGTTGGCGACGTTGTTCGAAATGCTGTCAATCCAAGCCTGGTTCGCGGTCAGACCGGAGCTGGCGATACTCAATGAATCAATCACAACCACTCTCCCTGGTCAGTTCTTGCCGATTTGGTTAATACCGCTGTTGAGCATGCCGTCGTAAGCCGACAGCGCTCGCTGCATGGTTTCGACATGCCGTGACACTTCCATCATTTTCACCATGTCGGTGCCCATGGCCGCGTTGGAGCGCTCCAGCAACCCTTGATGCACAACGAAACCCTGGGCAGGGGTGATCCGGCTGCTGCTCGCATACAGCCCATCCCCAACGGCCAGCAGTTGCTGCGGGTTGTCGACCCGTACCACGCTCAGGCGACCTACCGGCCGATCGTCGACACTGACCTGGCCACTCGCGTCGACCTTCAAGACCCCGCCCGCTACCTGCAGCGGGCCTTCGTCCGCCAATACCGGATAACCCGCCTTGCTCACCAGATAACCGGCGTTGTCGACCTGAAAACGTCCGTCACGACTTAACAACACACCGCCGGGTGTCTTCAGCGCAAACCAGGCATCCCCGGACAGCGCCAGGTCCGTGACGCGTCCGGTGTGTTGCAGCGCACCACCGTCGGCGCTGATCCAGGTCTGCGCCTGTATGTCGTCGAGCCCGCTCGAAACACCCGTGCCGCCGGCCATCGAGTTGGCGGGCATCACATTGAAGGTGCGCTCGGCCCTGTAGCCATAGGTATTGGCGTTGGCGACGTTCTGTGACACGGCTTTCAGATTGTCGATATCACGCTGGATGACCCCAGCCAGTTGCATGATCAAATCGCTCATGGGGACTCCAGACTGGGAAAACCGGGCAGATCAATCATGCCGGCCGAGGTGACGCGGGCGTGCTGCCCAACTTCGTTCACCGACAGCACCGCCATGTGGGGCACCGCCCGAGACATGAAAGACCGCAAAACCCGTCGTAACGGCGCCGCGCAGAGCAGCACCGGTTGTTTGTTGCCACTGAGCTGACGCTCTGCCTCGCGTGCAACGGTGGTGACAAAGCGCTCCAGTTCCTGGGCCGGCAACAACGCCGATTGCAATCCTTCACGAGGACGTGCAGCCGCCAGCATGTAACCTTCCAACTGGGGCGCAATCGTCAGCACGTTCAGCTCACCATTCTTATCCACCAACCGCTCGTACAACGCTGCGCCCAAGCGTTCACGCACCCGCTCAACGAGATCGTCGGCATTTTTTTGGCTACGCCCCGCATCCACCAGGACTTCAAGAATGGTTTCAAGATTGCGGATGGACACCTGCTCGCGTAGCAGCAATTGCAGTACCCGCTGGATGTCCGAATAGCTGAGCACCTGAGGCACCAACTCATCGACCAGGCTGCCCAGGCTCGCGCGTTTCTTCTCGATCAGTCGCTCGGTCTCGGCACGGGTCAGGAACTCCGGTGCATAACGACGCGCCAATTCGGATAAATGGGTCAGCAATACCGTGTCGGGCTCAACCAGGGTGTACCCGGCCGTCCGCGCCTGCGTGCGTTGAGCAACGTCAATCCAGAGGGCCTTGAGGCCGTAGGTCGGTTCCTTGGTTGCCCGTCCTTCCAGGGTCAGCGTCACGCCGCCCGGATTGATCGCCAGCAACTTATCGAACTCCAATTCACCCGCGGCCACCACCGCGCCTTGCACACAGACCTGATAGGTGCCGTTTGCCAGTTTCTTGTCGGCGTGCACATTGAGTTCCGGTAGTGCAAAACCGTAGTCCCGGGCGAATTGCTTGCGCAGGTTGTCAATGCGCAAGCTCAGCGTGCTGGTCGCGGCGAGGACGTGGGCGGCAAGATCGGTGCTGAGACGCAGCTCAAACGCATCGGTGCTCATCAACGCGTAGACATCGCCGGCTTCGTTGTCCTGCGCGGCAGACGAGTCGTCGCTCCGTGGATCGCCCCCCTCCTTGGCCTTGTTTCGCAACTTGCGATAGGAGAACCAGGCCGCGATGGAGAACCCGGCAAACAGTATCAACAGCGGAATCAGAGGCAAGCCTGGCATCATCGCCAGAAAGACAGTGACCAACGCCACCACAACCAGCGTCTTGGGGTAGGCCGAAACCTGGCGCCCCAACTCTGGCCCCAGGCGAGCATCGGTCGCGGCCCGGGTAATGATGATCCCGGCAGCCACTGCGATGATCAGCGAAGGAATCTGCGTCACGATGCCGTCGCCTACCGTCAGCAGCGTGTAATGATGCAACGCATCGCCCCAGCTCTGACCTTTCTGCAGAATCCCGACCGACAAGCCGCCGATGATGTTGATCGCGATAATCACGATACCGGCAATCGCATCCCCTTTGACGAACTTGGACGCACCGTCCATGGCCCCGTAAAAGTTCGATTCACGCTCCAACTGACTGCGCCGGCGCTTGGCTTCTTCCTGGTCGATGATGCCCATGTTCAGGTCGGCATCGATGCTCATCTGTTTACCCGGCAACGAATCCAGGGTGAAACGGGCGGCCACTTCGGCCACACGCTGGGCGCCGCTGGTGACCACCACGTATTGCACAACCACCAGAATCAGGAAGACCACAAAGCCGATCACGTAGTTGCCGCCGACAACATGGGTGCCCACCGCTGCGATGACCAGGCCCGCATCGCCATCGGTCAGGATCAACCGCGTCGCCGAAATATTCAGGGCCAGACGAAACAACGTGGTCATCAACAACAACGACGGAAAGGTCGAAAAGCTCAGCGGCTTATCGATGTCGAAGGTCACCAGCAGCACCATCAGCGCCACGGCAAAATTGGTCAGCAGGAGCAAATCCAGGAGCCAGGTCGGGATCGGCGTGAACAACACCAGCAGGATCCCGATGACCGCCACAGCCAGCAGCAGATCACTGCCCTCGGATAGCACGCGAGAAAAAAGTGGCTTCATGAGGCGAGCACCTTATTGCCCGGCAATGCGATCACCCAACGATAGATACGTGCTACATCGGTCTGAGTGGAATCCGGAATGGCCGAGTCGACCAGGGCCAGCGCATGCAGCGCCCGAGCCAACGGCGGACGCCGCATAATCGGTATCCGGTGCTTTCTGGCGATGTGGCAAATACGCCGGGCGTGAAGGCCTCGTCCCATGGCCAGCACCTTGGGTGCGAGCATGCTTGCAGGTCGGTACTGCAAGGCCACCGCATAATGGGTCGGGTTGGTGATGATGACGTCAGCGTCCTTGACCTGCCCCAACGCCGCAGCCTTCTTCAGCAGAGCCTGCTGTATGCCCTTGCGCTTGGAGCGGACCTCCGGATCACCCTCCCGGCGCCGATGCTCGTCTTTGGTTTCCCGACGACTCATCCGCATCTGGCGACTGAACTCGCGCCGCGAATACCAGATATCAAACAACGCGGCGGCGGCCATGACTGCCAGTACCGTAAAGCCCAATTGCATCAGCAATTGCTTGGCGGCCTGGGGCAGCTCCAACGGCGAAATCGTCGCCATGCCCATCAACTGCGGCAGCACGCTTTGGAACAGGTAATACAGGACCAACGCGAACAGGGCGCCCTTGACCAGCACCTTGATCAGCTCAACGAACATACGTCGCGAAAAAACCTTCTTGAGCCCCTGGATCGGATTGAGTCGCTTGAAATCCGGCTTCAAGGAAACCAAAGAAAACACCGGACCGCTGAAGATCAGGTTCGTCAGGATTGCCATCAGTATCAGCGCGCCAATCAGCGGCAATAACCCGTACACCACCTGTCTCAGGCTATACCCGCCCTGCTCCCCCAGGAAACTGAACCCTCGGCCCATTTGCCCGGCATTACTCAGCCACCAATGGGTATGCGTGGCGATCACGCTGGCCAGGGGATAGGCAATGGCCGAGAACACCATCAGGAACGTCAACAGCATGATGAGGGACAACAGATCGGGACTGCGCGGCACCTGCCCTTTCTTGCGCGCTTCCTCGAGCTTGTAAGGCGTAGCTTCTTCGCTTTTATCCTGCTGATCGCTCATTGAACACCTGCCGGCGAAAGGGCAAAGCGCAAGGCGTTTTCAATCAGAAGCGGCAAGCGCTGCACGATCATCGGTAGGGTCAGTATCAGGATAAACACGCCAACGCCCAACTTGATGGGCAAGGAGAGGAAATAGACGTTGGCCTGGGGCATGGAGCGGGACATGAACGCAAAGGCAATATCGATCAGCCAGAGCCCGAGAAGCACCGGCACGACGATCATGAACGCCAGTAAAAACTGTTGGGTCATGATCGTCGCCAAGGATAAGGACAGTGTGGAGAGCGATACGCTACCGGGCGGAACCGCAACCAGGAGTTGAGCGAAACCCCGCAGCAAATCGTGATGCAGATTGAGCACAATGAACACCGCACTCAATGACCAGGCCAGCAAATCGGCTATCAGGCCGGTCATGTTGGAGGTCCCAGGATCAAAGACACCCGCCGCATTCAGACCGATCTGGGTGTCGATCAGCTTGCCGGCCATATCGACTCCGGCGTGAGCGGCATGAAAACCAAACGCCATCAACACACCGAGCAGCAACTCCCCCAGCAGCGCGGGCAGCGTAAAAATCGGTTCATGGGTAAGCGTCATGCTGCTTGCTATTACGGCGGACAGCGCCAAAGTCAGCAGTAACCTGACGGTCAATGGAATGCGCGCAAAAAACAGAATCGGCGAAACCACCACGAGCGGAATCAACCTGACCGACACGAGAAGCACGTTGAGAAAAAAGGACGTCAGCACAACCCACACCAAAACGAAGCTAGAAACTAGCGGCCTGAGTTAATGCACTGAGTGCGAATTGTTTGAGAACCGTCAGCATCCAGCTCCCAAAGACCAGCAACACGACGACCGTCACGATCAGCTTGGGAATGAACGTCAGGGTCATTTCCTGGATCTGGGTGGCGACCTGGAGAATGCTGACCAGAAGGCCGATGATCAGGATGGCGAGCAGCAAGGGGGCCGCCACCATTGCGGCGGTCAGGAGCGCTTCCTTGAGTGCGTAAAGCATGAAGTCCTGCGTCATCCCTAACCCCGGCTGAGCTTTATAGAGGGCGCGTTCTGGGCGCGCCTCAGCTTCCATGGCAGATAGCCATTAACGGGGGGCATGGTAGCTATGTGGAATCATGACATGCAACATAATGTTGCGGAACAGGTTCACAGATCGGAGCAGAATTTATTATGACTTTGCAGTCCGCTCTCGACCAATTCAGCCTCGCTCTATTTGAAATGAGTATTTTTGTCCCGTTCTACGCATCAATTCGTAATCGTGGTCTGCTCCCCAATTCTCCGATGTTGACACTCATAAACATGTTCTGGACTGCACGTTTACAGACACTCGGCGTTACGCCCTAAAGGCTACGAAACCTTGCGTCCTTCCTTACGCGTGCGTCAGAATTCGCTGGCTTGTGCGCTTTGCCCCCGGCCTCTATCGTTCACCTGCCACTGCCCATCAGTGGTCGGGTTTAGTAGCCCTTAGGTTTGGTAGGTGCATGAGCTCCATTCAGTCAGGTCATTTTTGTACCTGCACTTGATGGTGGTTGTGCGCAGGGCGCCCTTGGGCGCGCCGGTTTTGCCAATTCCTCCGGTCTACTAACCTGCGTACAGCCGCCACCCTTCTTTTAGTAGAGAACGGTTGCGGCCCCATTACAGGAATTGTCAAATATGTTCAAAGTAACTCCCACCCCCCCGAACATCGGTCCGGTACCCCATGACGCCTCTCTCGATCCTAAGAAGCTACAAGAGGCGGCAGACCGCGCACTCAACTTTTACCTCAACCCCGGGGCGCCGAAAACGCAGATACCGCCCCGGAGGCACGGCAACATCTTCCTCATCGATCCCATGGTGGATGACGAAACGCTGCTTGTCCAAGCCTGCGAATCGCTGGCATCGGCCTGTGACATGGCCGGCGATATCGCCGGTGTATTGGAAGGCTCGCAGCGCAGCAAGATGATCGGGCTGCAGCAGGTGATCATGCTGAGTGAGTTAGCGGTGAATCGCGTACTGGATAACCACCATTTGCCAGGGTAGTCGCCAGGCAATGTTGCGAGGGTGCTTGCGCGCCCTCGCAATTTTAAGCTGCGTATGGCTTCCCATTAGGCGATGGCAGCACGCCAATTTCACGCTCACCGTCAACCAAGCCGATCAGTCCCTCAAACCTGATGACGTGAATCGCAACCACGACTGAAGGGCAAGTCGAGTTCAGCCAGCTCATAATCGTGGTCTGTCCCTGAGGAATCTTCACAAATCGCTTTATCGAGTGTTTGGGGTACGCCTGACCCTGCATGGCACGACCGATTCCGGTCAAGGTCAGGCGCCGGCCTTGCAGCAATGCGCTGACACAACACATCAGGGCGGTCAGGCGGCGAGAATGGAGCGTGGGCAGTGCTTGGGCGAGTGCATTGTGTAAAAATTGGATGGCTTGCATGAGTTCGGGATCTTGCTTTTGTGTGGTGCAAACCAAGCTGCCGACTCATGCAGGCTTCTTCAATATTCCAACGTCTTGATTTCATGTAGGAAAAAGTGGGGATTCCTCAGGGCCTGTCCCCGTTTATCCACTTGGGCGAGCGCGCTGTGTAAGAATCGGATGGCCTGCATGGGTCGGGATCTTGTTTTGTGTGGTGCAACACAAGCCACCGATTCATGCAGGTCTCTTCAATATTCCAACTTCTTGATTTTGCGTAAGAAAATTCGGGGATCCCTCAGGGTCTGTCCCCGTTTATCACGTCCCCGCTTATCACTTTTCAGGCTCAGCGGGAACGAACAATTCAAATGAACCGTCCACCACCAGCTCACCTAACAGCTCCAAGGTATTAAGCTGCACATCACCATACATTTTTAAATGAACAAACTCAACCTGGTGATCATCATCGTAAAAAAAACCAACTTCCAAGTCAGCGCCGCAATAAGCTTCGATTCCAAGATATTCATTAAGATAACTCAAATCGAGATGATCTATCAGGCGCTCTTTAAAGTCCAATGACAAACGACTGGCCGATTCAAACTCCCATCCATCGTCACTTAGTTTTTTTCTTGCACCTTCGGGAACAATGAATGCCGTTCGATACTTCCCCTTCATTTCATCACTCCCATACATTTACCGGTATTTTATCTAAACCCGCTTTTCTAGCAGCTGCTGTGCGATGATGTCCATCTTGAATTTCAAGCCGCCCAGTGGAAGGGTTCCTCCAAGCATCTACAGGATGATTTTGATCAAACCCATTCTTAAGCATATCCTTCGTAAAACGCTTTATTTGCGACCCTGACATCTCAGCCTTCTCCTGAGTGGGAATCAAGTTTCGTGGATCCACTTGTAACAGCCTCCATTGAGGCTCACTACCATTCTCTACACCATATGAATGATCGATACTAGAGGTCGCAGCACTGTTCGCAATATCCTTATCACGCATCTGCATCGCATAACGCTTAGCGCCATTCACAGCATCCATGACGCTACCGCCAATAGTCTCTACACCAAACACAGTACCAGTAGCAAGAGTATCGGCATTATCAGCTAACACGCCTTTGGATTGGTAGTAATCGCCGACTTTCTCTATCGCATAATCGCGAATCTGACTTTTCGCTGCGCCAAGAATCGCCTCGTTCGCGATGACGCGCGCAGTCGCCATCGGCGCCGCCATCGCGAAACTGACCGCCTGCGCCGCATAACTGATCAGAGTGGTCGCACCCTCGTGTGCCCGGGCGAAGCTGGCAACGCTGACCAGGCCTTCATGGACCGGGGGAGTGACGTTGTTTGCCCAATCCACCCAGGTGCTATTTCCGTTGAGATACGAAACGCCTTCGACATTATCAACGGAGTAAGTGATCGGCTCCTGAACAGGTGGTATGCCTACCCATACCCCATCGCCCTCATACCTCAGGTAAGCGCCATTCTCGCCAGGTCGCGTTGGGTGAAGCAGCGTCGATCTTAGTCCTGGGTCGTTGTGGATTTCCCCCACAACTTCGGGAGTTGCTCCGTTGGCCACCAGCCGGCCGACAGCGTCCCTATAAACCTCATCATCCGGCAACCCAGACAACGTCATTGCCCGTTGCACCGTCTCTTCCGAAGGTTGACCCAATTGATCCACGAAGAAGTTGCCCAGCGTATTACCAAAAGCATCCGCCGCAACCTGACCGTAATCAGGCCGTCCACCGCCAAACCATTTGTCTTTGATAGCCGCCGAAGCGTAGGCACTCACTTGCCCACGTATGCCTGAACTCAACAAGCCTTGACCACCGCCCCCTACATACCCTGCGATAGTTGCCCCCGCAGCCGACGCGGCGACACCTCGCCAACTGAATGAGGTATCAAGACCAGCGATGCGATTGGCGACTTGGCTGGTGGCATAGTTAAAGACGCCTTGAGCTGTATAGGTTCTGGCGGCACTGGCCGCGGTTTGGGCCCAGGAACCTGGCTGAGCGCCTTGTGCCAATGTATTGATGCCGGATGTGATTCCGTAAGTGAGCCCCCCGGTAATCCCGCTGACAGCTACTTGCCCCCAGGAGAATTTATCCACCGCGCCCATGCCCATGCCAACCGCCTGGGAAACCGCGCTACCCACGGCAGCCCCGATGATTGCACCGCCAAGACTAATAGTGGCAGCCGTTCCTGCCGCGGCGGCAGACAGTGCAGCAGTACCTGCGGCGGCCGCGCCGCCAAGGGTGGTGGCTGCTCCGCTGAGCACCGCTGTGGCGGCCCCCGCAGTGAACACCGTTGCGACCACAGCCACCACCACCATCACAATAGTTGCCAGCCCCCCGCTTTTCTTTTTCTTGGGCTTGGGCGGTGGTGGTGCTTTCGGGCTGGGGTTGATGTTGCCGATGACATCATCGGGGTCGTATGGCTTGAACGTGGTCGCGTCGTTGTGCGTACTGCTGACCACGTTGGGGATTTTCAGACTATCGCCGGGCGTAAGTTCGTCGCTCGAGGCCAGGCCATTGGCGTCGGCGATCAGGTACCACATACCGGAATCACCCCAGACGCTCTGGGCGATGCTTTCCAGCGTGTCGCCCTGATTGACGACGTAGTTGCTGGGGGTGCGCCCTGGATAGTCAGGAGAGATTGGGGTGAAGGTATCGCTGACTTCCGGGGCGGAGGCATTGCCGATGTTCGCCAGAGCAGCGCCTTGATAGTACAGGTAGGTCTGGGCTACTCCGGAAGACTCTCGGCGCGCAATCAGCCGCCCTTCGGCATTGGTTGCGAGTCCGCGGGTAAAGACGTTCCCACCGGTGCCAACGCTCTGCAGAAGTTCGCCGCGAGCGGAGTACGTGTTGGTTGTGGTGCCTGGCGAGCCGCCATTGGTACGGGTTATCGTGGCCTGGCTTTCCTTATAGCCATCGAACGCCATCTGCCCGGCGCTGAAATTTCCCCGATGGTTAATACTGCCATTTGCATTATAGGCAACGTAACGATAGGCCCGTTGATTGCCTACGGCATCCAACATACCAAGCTCATTGAAATAATTTGCCTGAGTTAATACGCCACCACTATATTTCAATTCGCTAAGCGCCTGAGCGTCGCCGCGATAGTTGTAGATACTACTTGCACTGCTCGCAAGTGAGGTTTCGCCACCTTTCCAGCTATAAGAGTAATCAGCTTGTCGGGCACGATTGCCGCGCTCATCATAAGTGGCGGAAAAAAGAGTATATGCCCTGCCGAGTGCGGCGTAGGTGACTTTTTTATAGTACGAACCTCCGACTATACTTTTAGTTGCCATGGTAGTATCGGACACACCAGCACGAGCCACTTGCGCACCTGCGATAGTTGAAACCTGCCCCAGATCGTTATAGATATAGGTCGAACGTAGATAGGTATCGCCGCTATATACCTGCCAGTATGTCCAATCTACAGGTTTAGCCCCATCTCTCTTTTCCTCATATATGGCCGCCTGCCAACGCTCGGAGCTTTGTCGTCTTCCGAGCACGTCATAACTGATGGAGTAGCCTTTTGCCGCGACACTCACAGTAGGGCTTCCGCTAACAGAACTCCTACCTTGCACCGTACCGGCGACAATTTTGCCATTTTTCAAATAGCCTTCCACAATCAAAGCCCGATCTTCCAGATCAAACTTGTACCAGTCATCGACGATCTTGCGACTGCCAGACTGATTAGTTGTATCTAGATAAACGCGCCGACGGTTACCCATTTCATCGTAGTCATACTTCAGTGAATCCAGCCTCGCTGTGCTGGCCAAGGTATACTGGGTGCCGAGCGCCCCCACAAGTTGATTACCCGAAGGCGCCTTGAGCTCCTTCAGTCTCCCCTGCTCATCGAACTTGCTGCGCACTTCGTTGCTGCTTACCTGGGAAACAGCCCCGTTCAGATAACGCCCGCTGTTGATCTCCCTTATGCGATTTCCGCTCAGATCATAGGCATAGGTCGAGGTGCGCGAATCTTCGGCGGTCACTGTCCCCGCAGCACTCCTGGTGACGGTGCCCTCGACGATGGTCTTGGCCAGACCATTGCCGTAGTAGCTGTAAATTTTGTCCGGCCCCGCCCCGCTGGCAGTAGTCAGACCTTCTCTGATGAGTTGTCCAAAGCCATTATAGGTAAAGCTGTACACCCGCCCGCCCAAGTCCTTACGGCTGCTGAGAAGCCCGAAATCCTCAGTGTCGTAGGACCAAGTCAAAACTCCATTCAGTCCATCAGTCTCTTTAACCTTGCGGTTGTTGACGTCGTACTCGATGGTCTTCTCAATTTTCGACTCGTTACGCGTTTTAACAATATTGCCGCGCTCGTCGTACAAGCTGTACCTGGTATTACCCGCAACGCCGGTGGTAGTGCTGGAAAAGTTGGCGTTGGCGACGCTGTTGAGGGTTTCCTCGACAGCGCTGGCCCCACTGATTTCGCCATACAACCGCCCCGCCTGATCGTATTGATTGGTCAACAGTGTGACCGCCACGCCACTGCGAATGATGCCGTGGCTCAACTGACGATCCATGGCGTCATAAGCATCCACCAGCACCGTCCCCAGCGCATCCTTTGTCGCCACCCGGTTACCGTTGCTGTCGACCAAGTAACTGCGCGAATAGCCCAGGGCATCGACATCACGGATCAGTTCCCCAGCCTGGTTGTACACATGCTGACGGGTCCGCAGCAGAGTGTTGCCAGTGACGCCACTGTAAGGCCCCACCAGATCCGTTTCCTGAATCAACTGCCCCAAACCGTCGTAACGCTTTTCATGGATCAGGCTGGCGCGATAGCTGGTGCCATTTTCACGCAAAATGTCAGTGACCGGTAGGGTTTCAGTCAGTTGCTTGTTGTTGTGGTCGTAGGTGTAGGTGGTGACATAGCCTCGCGCATCCGTGCGGCTGAGCATGTTGCCCCAGCGGTCGTAGGCCTGACGGATGATGGGGGTGGTCAACGTCAGCGTGACGTTGTTCAGCGTGTCGGCATTGAGGTTCGCTTCAAAGGCCGGCAGGTGCAGTTCGAGGGCGCGACCAAGCAGATCGTTGCGCACGTAGCTAATACGGTCATCGGCCGCGGTTGCGGCATCGCCGAGCTGGATGCTGCGACTGGCCTTGCCGGACAGGTCGTAGGCCAACTGGCTGATGCCTTGGGCATCTTGTTGTTGGATGACACGCCCGGCCTGATCGTAGTCATAGCTGGCGAACAGGTTGCCGTTGAGCAGTTTCTGCGTGACTTCGCCGAAGCGATTATAGAGCACACTGTTACGGGTACTCTGCGCCGTACCATCGGCGACGGTATACCAGTCGACGGTGGCAGCCTGCTGACCAAGCGCGTCGTACTCGAAGGTACGCTTCAAGGTCTGGTTATAGCTGACGGCTGTCCCACCGGAGGTCCAGGCACTCAAGGTGGCGCTGACCTGCCGGCTTTCTTCCAGACGACGGCCGGCGACATCGACCTTGTAGTTCTGCGCGGAACCGGCAGCGTCGATTTCCTGAACTTCATAACCGGCGGCGTCATAGCGAGTGCGGGTAGTCTGGGTCAGTCCAGCCTGGACGATGTCGCCTGCACGGCCAGCGGTACGCGTTTCACTCAGGACCTGGCCAAAGGCGTTGACCGCATAGGTCGTGACCGGCGAAGCCAGGACCACGGCCGAAGCAAATGGATTGACCGTCCCACTTTTTGCGGTTACCCGCGCCGGTTCCGTGACTTGGCTGACTTGCCCTAGTGCGTTGTAATCGGTGGTGGTCACGTTGCCGGCAGCGTCGGTCACCGTGCGGGTGTTGCCCACGCCGTCGTAGGTCAAGCGACTGACCACCAGATTGCCCATCACCGCAGTCGCTGAGACGACACCGTTTGTGGCGTTAATGGTCTGCTGCCAATAACGCACACTTTCCTGAGTGACCTGGCTCAAGCGGCCCATCGCGTCGTAGTCGTAGCGAGTACTGCGGTCATTGGCGCTGGCGACCGGTGTGCTTGGGATGCTGTTTTCATTCCAGGTGGTCAATGCATTGGCGTATTCCACCTGACGTCTGAGCTTGCCTTGGGCGTCGTATTCCATGCGCGTGTAATTGCCCAGCGCATCCACGCTGCCGATGCGGTTGCCGACCTGATCGTAGTAATGAACGCTGCTGGTGCCGGTCATCACGGTCGCACCGCTGGCGTTGCGCGCGACCTGGGTTTCACGAACCAATTGGCCGAAGGCGTCGTAGCTGTACAACGTGGTTGGGGCTGCGGTTATTAACGTCGAAGTGCTAACCGTGCCCGTGAAGCTGTAAAGGCTGACTTGGTCCTGCTGCACCGAGACTTTACGTCCCAGCGCGTCATAGCGAGTGGTCAGCGTTCGGTCCTGGGTTGCGTTAGGCACCAGGGTCGTCGCCGTCAGGTTCGCACTGGCGTAATAACCCATCGCAGGGACGGCCAGGTTCAGCGCATTGGCGTAGCGCTTGGTGGTCAGACGATTACCCTGGGCATCGTAGGTGTAGGCCGTGACACCCTTGAGAGCATCTATGTCGTGTGTCAGTTGGCCAAGGCTGTCGTAGACCTTATAGCTGTCGACAAAATCAGTGGCCACCACGCCGGTATTGTTGATGCGCACCCGATTGCGCACGGCATTGCCGAGGGCATCGTAAGTAACTTCGGTGGTGATCTGAAAGGTGTTGGCGCTACCGTCGGAGGCCTGTTGGAAGGCGCCAGTGGTTTTGTTGTACCAGCCGGGCGACGTGATCAGCACCTGATGCCCCACCGCATCGTAGGCGTAGCGGGTCGTGCGGGCCTGACTCAAATCGTCCGTCGACGCAGTGGCATCCAGGCTGCTGCGCAACCGTCCCACGGTACGCGTGCTGATATTGCCCAAGGCGTCGTAGGTGATGACGGTGATAGGCAACGCCGTCTTCGTGGTCACCACACCATTGGCATCCATACTGGCGACACTGATCGCCGGTGCAATCTCCAGCACCAGTCGATTGAGGTTGTCGTAACGGTAGTTCCAGACTGAGCCATTCTTGTTGGTCAGGGTCAGGCGGTTGCCCACGGCGTCGTAGGTGTAGGATTCGACCTTTCCAGCCGCGTCAGTGATGCTCAGGAGCTGGCCGGCTGCATCGTAAACCGAGCGCGTACTGCGCGCTTGCGCGCCGGATGCGACTAAGGCAGCAGCGGTACCAGCCAAGGTTCTAGGGGCATTGGCGGCAATGGCCTTGTCGTACTGGCGGGTTTCGCTGACACGGCCATTGGCGTCGTAGATCGTTTCGCTGATCTGATTCAACGCGTTGATGCTATAGCGCACCCGGCCGACGTCGTCGTAGACGTAGGTCGTTGTCTGGTCGTGCGTGGCATCGAGTGTCACGGCGACGCTGAGTATCCCATCACCAAAACTGGCAAGCGTATTCGAATCCAGTGCCGTGGCGTAATGCGTGGTGCTGAGCAGATTACCGGCCGCGTCGTAGCGATTACGGGTCACGCCGCCCAACGCATTGACCGTTTCACTCAGTTGCCCTGCGTTGTCATAGACATACCAGGTGCTGTTGCCCGCCGCATCGATCTTGCGCGTAACCTGGTCATTGCCGTTGTAGCGATATTGGGTGGTCAGATTCAGCCCGGTCGGATCCTGGCGCTCACTGATGCGGCGGCCCAGATTGTCGAATTCGTACAGGGTGTTTTGCTGGTTTGGGTTGGCTACGGTGCCTCGAGTAACCTGGACCTGATTACCAAGCCCGTCATAGCTGTAGGTCGTGGTGAGCTGCAGGCCCGCCGGGTCCTGGGTAACGACCAGCGTCTGGCCGTTACTGTCGTAGGCATAGGCGGTGATTTTCGGCACCGCACTCCCTTCGGCCTCAACCACTTGAATGCGTCGCCCCTGACCGTCGAAAGTGTAACGGGTTACGCTGTTGGCGGCATCGGTGCGGGTCAGCATGCGGTTGGCGGCGTCGTAGCCGTACCGGGTCGTGCGCCCCAAGGCATCAGTCACACCCAGCAGGTTGCCCGCTTCGTCGTAGGCATTGCTTGTTTCACGGCCCAAGCCATCCAGAACGCTGGTGACCTGGCCATTCTTGTCGTACGCATAGCGGGTGGTGTTGCCGCTGCCATCGGTGAATGTCAACGTCTGGCCATGGCGGGTATTGACGGTGGTCACACTGACGCCATCCGGCGTGGTCACGGTCAGACTGCGGTCACTGTCGTTGTATCGGTAGCTGGTCGTCCGGCCCAAGGCATCAATTTGCCTGAAGACCCGGCCCAAGGCGTCGTATTCACTGCTGCGACTTTGCCCCAGTGTGTTGGTTGTCGTGATGATCCGCCCGCTCTGGTCATAGCTCGTGGAACTGACCAATCCGCGGCCGTCGGTAGTGGTCAGTACTCTTCCAAAGGCGTCGTAGCTGATCGCAGTGCTGCGGGCGAGCCCGCCTACATCGTCAACACGACCGATCTGCTCTCCTCGGCTGTTATACGTTGTGCTGCTGGTGACCGTGTTGCCCGCCGAGACGGTTCGAGTGACGGAGGTCTGGTTGCCGAAGGCGTTGTAACCGTAACGGGTCACGTACCCGAGTGCGTCAGTCGTGGAGGTCAGCAGACCGCGGGTGTCATAGTCGTAGGTGCGTCGGTTGTCGCTGTTCGCGTTGCGGATCGCTTGCACCAGGGTTTTCAGTTGGGCATTCAATACCCCGCCTGAGAGTGTGGCCGTGTCCGTATCGGCCAGGCGCCCAGTGAATGCCGTACGCTCGCGAACATCGCCGAAGGCGCTGTACACCGTCTCGCTGACTTCGCCCAGTGCGTTGACCACATGGGTCAACCGCCCCTCGGCGTCATAGTAGGAAAAGGTCCGGTTACCCAACGCGTCGCTGGCGCTGGCTACCCGGCCCAGCGCGTCGTATTGGTAAGTCAGGCCGTATTGCGCATAAATCGCGGCGACTTCGGTGTCGCTCATGCCAGTGGTTATACGCGCCGATGCTTCACCCAGCAGCTTGCCGATGGTTTGTCCGAAGGCGTCATACCGGGTGCGGACGCTACGCTCCTCGGTCGTGCCCTGGGCCTGGGTTTCGCGCACCAGGCGACCGGCCGAGTCGTACTCGTACGCGGTGATTGTGCCATCGGTGGCGACACGTTGGGCCACTCGTCCCTGCTCGTCAAAAATCGTGGTCGTTGTTTGTAAGGGACCCACACTTACTGCGGTTTTGATTGTGGCAAATGCCGTCATATCAGAAATCGCGGCGGTATAGGCCGTGGCATAACGAATCGTTTGTTGGGTATTGCCCGCTTCGTCGTACACCGTTTCGGTGACGAATTGTTTTTCATCGACGCTGCCGATTTGCCGACCGGCCGTGTCGTAGAAATACCAGCTCGACAAGTCATTCGCAGAGGTCTGGCGCAACTGGTCGAGGGTGCCGCTGGCCCGATTGGCGGCCAAGGTCTGGGTTGCGTAGCGGATGCTCTGGATCAGCCGGCCTGTGGCGTCGTAGCGGTTTTCACGCAGGTAACCTTCGGCATCCAATTGACCGCTCTGGTGTCCACTGGCGTCGTAGAAGAATCGTGTCGAGCGGTCGCCGGTCTGCTGCTGGATCAGCCGTCCTTGACCGTCGTAAGTGAAGGTGGTCAGGGTGCCGATGGCATCCGTGCGGGTGCTTAACCGGCCTGCATTGTCATAAGACAGGGTCGTCAGGCGATCAGCGGAATTAGTGACCGGATTCAAGTCGCCGACGACGGCGGTTCCGTTGTACCAGGTCGATGTATCGACTAGGGTCGCGTAGCGTTTTTCCTGAACGCGTTGTCCAGCCGCGTTGTAGCTGTACTCCGTCACCGCGCCGATGCCATCGACCTGGGCACTGACTCGCCCCACCTCGTCGTAGAACGTGTAGCTACGTGCGCCCGTTGCGTCCTGGACCATGACTTGCCGACCCGCGGCGTCGTAGACGTATGAAGTGGAACGCGGTGTTTGGCCTGCGGCGGTTTGCGTCAGGCTGAGTAGTTGGCCCTTGCTGTCGTAGGTTTGCGTAACGGTCATGCTGGAACCGTTGGTAACCGCCACCGTACGGTTGGTGCCGTTGTAAGCCGTCGTCCGGGTACCGGCCGAGTCGGTCTGGCTGATCACGCGGCCTAGGCCGTCGTAAACGATCGAACTCAGGATGGTTTTTTGGCTACGGTCCATCCCTCGTGCTACGAGCGTCTGTAAGAGTTGGCCGTGTTGGCTGTAGATATACTCGGTGACGCTGGTACTGCTCTCCTGCGTCCCAACGCCAGCTGCATTGACTGCACCGTACGTAATCCGGCGGCTCAGGTTGCCACGGTAGTCATAATTCAGTTCGGTCAGGGTCGAATGGGTTTTGTCTCGCGCATCCGCCCACGTTGCCAATTGCGCTTCTGTCAGCTCTGCCTCGGGGGCTAGCCCGGTCAGCGCGAACAACGCATCCCCGTAGCTGATTTCCTGGATTTTGAGTCCGGCGGCGTTATAGCGGTACTCCGTGACCTGTCCACGCCCATCGACCATGAAGCGCACCCGGTTATCGCTGTCGTAGGCCAATCGGGTGACCTGGGCGGTACTGGCAGGCGGCTCCGTCCAAAGGCCGGTGGCATTGTTGAAAATCGCTGCCGCGCTGTAGCGGATTTCATTGAGCAATTGGTTATCTGCGCTGTAGGTGCGCGCAACGGTGGTACCCGTCGCATCGCGCTCCAGCAGCGCATTGCCGTTCGCATCATACTGATAGGTGATGGTGTTACCGCGCCCATCCGTGATGCTGGTGACATTGCCATCCAGATCATAGGCATAGCGCGTGGACAGCCGCTGACCATTGACCGCCGGGGTCTGCACCTCGATCAGACGATCATCGGCATCGTAGAAATAGCTCCACTGCTGGCCCAGGCCATTGAGCACATCGGTACGGTTATTCGCGAGGTCGTAGCTGAATGTCGTGGTGCCGGAGCCATCGCTCACCGTTTGGACCCGGTACTCACCGTCCAGCAACTGGTACGTGAAGCTGGCCGAGGTGCCGTCACTTTGCACGACACTGGCGATACGGAAACTGGCCCCGTCATAGGTGTAGTCGGTGCGATAGACGTTGCCGTCGGCAATGCTGTTGTCTTCGGGACTCAGATCCGTACTGACACTGATCAACCGACCCTGGGCGTCATAGTCGTAATAGACCTGCTGAGTCAGCGCGCCACCCACAGCGCTGCGCGTATCCACGCGCTCCAGCTTGCCGACCGCATTGTAATTCAGCACCAGTGCCTGACCGGAACTGTCCTCAACGCTGCTCAAACGCCCATTGGCATCGTAGCCGTAGTTGATCTGAGTGCCGTTGGCATCGGTGGTGGACAGCAACCGTCCATTGCTGTCGTAGCGTTCGACGATGCGTCGCGAGCCGTCGGTCCAGAGCATCTGACTGGCATTGGCATCCCAGGTGACGGTGTCGTGAGCGCCATCACCTTCGGTCGATTGATAGCGGCTGCCGTTCCATTGATAGACCGTCTGGTGACCATCGCCCGTCGTCCGCGTCACCTGGCTACCAACCGTGTTCACAGTGCCAGTCAGGACCAGGTTGCGCTCGCCATCCCAACGCCAGCCGTCGGCATCACCGTCGCTCAAGCCGCCTTGGGTGTTGTAGGTACGGGTCTGCAGCAGATCCTGGCCCAGGCCGGACAACTGTTCGTCGGTGAAGCGCAGCACGAGGTTGCCATTGCTGACATTGACCAGCGCCTGGCCGCCGGCCTGCCCCAGGTTACCCTGGCCACCCACGCCGCTGCCTCCCAGCGAATTCAACGACGTGTTGAACAGCCCTAGTCCATTACCGGCAACGATGGCAACCATATCCCTTAACTCCCCCGACGAAGTCGAGCCGACTGAGTGGCTCAAAAAATTGGCTGCCAGCCGAACGGCCAAGCAGCGCTACTGACAGTGCTTATGCCGGGATTTCAGAAAAAGTTTAGGGGGGATGGAAAATATTCAGGACTAGAGGGCGCGACCAAGGAATGCGGGGGGCGGAGGCGCAATAACGATTTTCACAAGGAAGCTTGTTGAAGCCGGAAACCTCCTGATTGATCTGAAGAAAGTGGGCTTTAAATGTGAGGACTTCGAGCCGTCACTTGAGCAGACATACCGCCCATCCGGTGACTAGATTAACGTAGCCCCAGAGCAACGGTATGACAGGAGCTCCAACGGTCGAGCGAAATTATGATGTCTCCGTCGCTATTTTTTCCAAGAAGACCTCGACGTTTACCGCGCCGGACCTGCGATCAACTCGGGCTCGGCTAATCACCTTTGCATCCAAAGGCTGCTCGGAAGGTATGTAAATCTCAAATACGCCCTCGTTCTCACCTTCGAACTTCCCCAGCGTCCAATTGGCCTGGTCTTCTTTCAACGGCTCAGAATATTCATTTAACGCCCGACGCGTCGCCTCCTTAGCTATTGGCTCCATTTCATCCAAGCTCATTAACTTCTTCATCACCATGGCTTCCCCCCATTCAAGCTATCGCCGTTCGGCGTGAACATGCCTCGCTGCCCCCATCGTATGAAGAATCGCTTCGACCATCACCGAAGGCTCAACAAGCGCCGGCGGAGTCCAAGCAAATGTTACGCTCCGAGTGTGATGCAGCAGATGTAGGGCCTGGGGTAGATTGTGGAGATCCTCTGGGTCAGCCCCTTTTACGTTCCCGTTTCTCCATCCATGAGGAATCTGTGATTTATTCTGCGACCAAGTTCCAGCTTCCACTTCTCGCCTCGTCTTGCGATAAATTCACAACGTCCCGTGTTTCAAAAGCCTTTTGATCAAGGTTCGACTGTTGATTTAGCATATTACGCTCACCAACTATTGTCAGAGTTTGTCGAATCTCACCACCGGAGAGGAGATGAAACAGCTTACCTATGACATCGACATTTGAACTGCAACCTTTACAAGCCAGGACCGTAACGCCACCTGACAACTCAAATTTTTCTGTTATGCTCATTTTAATTTTCAACTGCCAGAGCCCTTTTATTTTTCAGCCCCTGCAATTATTACGTCCTCTGCGAGACCGATCCATATATCACACAAACACAATAAACTTCAGATCAATTGCGAAATACGCCTCATCAATCCAGAAAAATCTGCTATACCCGCACTTGAAACGGCGCAATATTGCCCAGTTACTTCATAATCTGAAATCTGTCGCCTGATCTCTACCGCCACCTCGTTTGGCAGGCGAGAAAAGACATCTATTATTTCTTCATCAGAATATTTTTTTGCTGCAGAAATTATTGAGAACGCCAACTCTGAGACAGGAAGGCCCAGCACGTTGCAGTCCTCAGTAATTTGACGCAATCCGCTGAAGAAATTGGACTCCATAGTTAAACCCTTCTATCCCGAAGTATTCTGACCAACATTGACGACATAACAATGCAATTCCCAGGTATCAAATCATTAAAACGCACACCCACCAGAAACCCATTCAGACAATGACAGACTGATTTTCTCAAAATCGTCAGGATCCATACTCCCTTGATCCACCAAAAAAACACTTTCATCTGTATAAGAAACAACTATAGAACGCCCCCCACTATCATCACCTATCACAAGATAGCCGGGCGCGTATTTTTCCACCTCGAGGGTATCATTCCTCTCAACAAGCTCATCAGAAGAATATATTACCAACCCATTGCGCAAGGAGAAACCGTTTGCTGTCTCTAGCAATTGCACGTAAGCCCTTGGCAACTGCACATTTAGCTTACTCTGCAATTCAACCAGTTGAGTATTCGAAACAGCACCGCCAGCCAAGACAATTCCTTTAATATTTGAAATATTCATTTAAACGCCCCCAAACCGTCAAAATATTTATAACTATCATTAATTGACTTCCTGACAACACCCTCCGGCACACCAGCGTCAATCATTTGCTTGTATCCAATCTGAAATTCCTGTTTTATGCCGTTACTCCAAGGGCCCACCCCATTGCTTTTCATTTCAAATCGAAGCGCTCTTTGCGCAGCAGAAATCTTTGCATGGGGGCTACCTGATGCAGACTCTAGGAGGATCGCTGGCGCCTCATTCCTATCATATCCCGGAACGTTTTCTTGAGCCCACCTATCCTGTACAGGATGATGTGATTGCACATATCCATCCTCTCGATTATTCATATAACCTGGAGCCCTGTTTACCTGCGGACTCAACAATCCATGATTATCAACATCGTTAGTTAGATAGCCTCCGGGTCTAGAAGCGCCAATACTATTGACACTCCTACCACTCATCTGCATCGCATAACGCTTAGCGCCATTCACAGCATCCATGACGCTACCGCCAATAGTCTCTACACCAAACACGGTACCAGTAGCAAGAATATCGGCATTATCGGCTAACACGCCTTTGGATTGGTAGTAATCGCCGACTTTCTCTATCGCGTAATCGCGAACCTGACTTTTCGCTGCGCCAAGAATCGCCTCATTCGCGATGACGCGAGCAGCCGCCACCCACCCCATCATCGCGTAACTGACCGCCTGCGCCGCATAACTGATCAGAGTGGTCGCATCCTCGTGTGCCTTGGCGAAGCTGGCAATGCCGATCAGGCCTTCATGAACCGGGGGAGTGACGTTGTTTGCCCAATCCACCCAGGTGCTATTTCCGTTGAGGTACGAAACGCCTTCGACATTATCAACGGAGTAAGTGATCGGCTCCTGCGCAGCTGGCACGCCCACCCAGACTCCATCGCCCTCATATCGTAGGTATGATCCATTTTCACCTCCCTTGGTTGGGTGATGCAGTTGCGACTTCAATTTCGGATCGTTAAAGATTGTCCCCGTCTGCTCAGGGGTTGCGCCATTGACCAGGGTCTGACGGACACTTTCAACCAGCACTTCGTCATCTGGCGATACGCCAGCCAGTTCAATGGCGCGACGCAGCGTCTCTGCTGAAGGTTGACGCAATTGATCTACCAGGAAATTACCCAGCGTGTTCCCAAAGGCATCCGCCGCGACCTGACCATAATCAGGCCGTCCACCTCCAAACCATTTGTCTTTGATAGCCGCCGAAGCGTAGGCACTCACCTGTCCACGCACGACTGAATTCAACAAGCCTTGACCACCGCCCCCTACATACCCTGCGACAGTTGCTCCCGCAGCAGACGCTGCGACATCACGCCAACTGAACGCGGTATCGAGCCCCACTATCCGGCTGGCAATCTGATTGCTTGCATAGTTGAACGTACCCAATGCCGCGTAGCCAGTGCCATAGGCCCCACCGCTCTTCATTGCCTCAGCAGCTGTACTAGCCCATGCCCCGATGGCGCCGGTTTGAGCAAGTGTTCCCAAGCCGGACGTAGCGCCCGCAGTAAGACCACCCACGGCAACCTGTTTCCATGAAAAACCGTCCACGACCCCCATTGCTTTACCAGCTAATTGCGACGCGGCGCTACCTACTGCGCCAGCGACGAAAGCCACACCCAAAGTCCCCAATCCCGCACCCGCTATTGTTCCGGTGAGTACACCAACACCGGTCGCCAATAGCCCGCCGCTGGCTGCAACGCCAACGAGAGGGGCTGCGGCACCTGCCGTCAGGACTGTTGCCACGACGGCGACCACCACCATGACGATGCTGGCTAGCCCGCCGGATTTCTTTTTCTTGGGCTTGGGCGGAGGTGGAGGAATGGGGCTTGGGGTATTGTCCCCCACTATTTCATCGGCACTATACGGTTTGAACGTTGTGGAGTTGTTGTGCGTACTTCCAACCACATTTGGGATGCGTACCGTGCTTCCCGGCACTAATGCAGCACTGGAGCTTAGTCCGTTGGCATCGGCAATTAGGTACCACATTCCTGAGTCACCCCAAACAGCTTGCGCAATACTTTCTAACGTATCCCCCTGATTAACGATATACCCATTAGACGTCCGAGCCGGATAGACATCTGAAATCGGCACTAACGTATCACTAAGCTCGGCTACACCTGCGGTACCAACATTAGCAAGCGCCTTCCCCTCATAATAAAAATAAGTTTGCGCCTTATTGTTAGCCTCAGCCCTTACAATGACCTGACCTTCCCTATTCGCATTAAAACGCCTGATACCTGACCCTACACTTATAGATTGCACCACCCCAAATCTATCATATCCAAAAGTCGTTATCCCAGGAGAACCAGGAAGGCTGGACGAGGCAGTAATCCCACCCTCTTTATAAGAGCCATTAATAAAAGAATATTCTTTTTCGTACTTACCAGTATATTTTATACCCACCCCGTCAGCATTATACACAGCGTAGCGCGAAAGAATTTGATTCCCAACAACGTCAAACATTCCAGACTCACCAAAATAGTTAGCCTGAGAAATTTTTTGCACCCCAGCAGACACCTTATACAGACGCTGCATGGTCATTTGACCATCCCCGCGATACGCATAATTGCTGGACGAACTCACAACCCCTGAACTATATATACTTTGGACAGTACGATTACCGAAAGCATCATAGACATTCACAACCTCCAACTCAGCAACCGTCTGAGACTGAACTCCTTGCGAGCTGTCAGCACCCACGGCCCGCTTGACGTCGAAACCACTCGAACTTAGCACCTGCCCAGAATCATTATAACTATAGCTTTTGCGCTTATATAATTCGCTGACACCGACAACACTACTAGTCCATTGTTCAGTTGTGAGACGACGACCTACTACATCATAAGTAATCGCCGTACCTTTCGTCTTCCCCCCTACTACCCCCGCAGCTACTCCGCTACCACTAGAGTAGCCCTCATCAACTAAAACACGGCCCTCCCGATCAAATTTGTACCAATTATCAATCTGTGTTCGAACTCCGGCTTGACTTGTGGCATCCAAAAAACTTCTGCGACGGTTCCCAAGCTCATCAAAATAATATTTAAGCGAATCCAATCTAGCACTACCCACGGCAGAGACTAACCCACTAAGCGCGCTTGAGCCTGCTGGAGCCTTTACCTCTTTTAATCTAGATTGCTCGTCCAACTGATACCGCGATTCCATGCTCACTGTCAAATCAACCACGACAACCATGGTATCTTTAACTCTCTTATAATTAACCTCTCTAACTCTAGCTCCAGACAAATTGTATTGATACGTGGACCGCTCCAGATAAGTGTCACCAGCCTTCAACGACTCCCCGGTTAAAACCAGGGATTTAGACAACCCATTCGTATAATAATCATATATATAATAAGTCCCACCACCAGCCAACTCAAAAAAAACCCCCGGCTTAATCTCCACCGGTCCGGACAGCGTCTCCTGAGCTATCTGCCCAAAACCATTGTAAGTATAAGTCGACCGGGGTCTAAATCGCGTCGTGCTTGATACCAAGCGGCCAAAGTCCGCTTCACTATAAGTCCAAGTCAACAGATTGCTGAGCGCGTCATTTTCGCTGACTTTACGATTAGCTTCGTTAAACTCGTAGAGCTTTTCTGTTTTCGACTCATTGCGCGTTTTAACGATATTTCCGCGCTCATCAAAAAGCGTGTACCTTACATTTCCAGCCACACCCGTCATTACCCCGGAACCACTAGCGCTATACAACGTCTCCTCAACCGCCGTACTACCGCTGATTTCTCCAACCAACCGTCCTGCCTGATCGTATTGATTAGTCAACAACGTCACCGCCGCACCATTACGAATGATGCCGTGGCTCAACTGTCGGTCCATGGCGTCATAACCATCCACCAACACCGTACCCAACGCATCCTGGGTCGCTACCCGATTACCGTTACTGTCGACCCGATAATTGCGTGAGTAACCCAGGGCATCGACATCACTGATCAGTTCCCCAGCCTGGTTGTATACGTGCTGGCGAGTACGCAGTTCAGTGCTGGTGGCAACCCCCGCATAAGGTCCCACCAGATCCGCTTCCTGAATCAACTGACCCAAGCCGTCGTAGCGTTTTTCATGGATCAGACTGGCACGATAACTGGTGCCGTTTTCGCGAAGGATGTCAGTGACCGGCAACGTTTCGGTCAGTTGTTTGTTGTTGTGATCGTAGGTGTAGGTAGTGACATAACCCCGCGCATCCGTGCGGCTGAGCATGTTGCCCCAGCGGTCATAGGTCTGTCGGATGATAGGCGTCGCCAACGTCAGTGTGATGTTGTTCAGCGTGTCGGCGTTGAGGTTTGCCTCAAAGGCCGGCAAATGCTGTTCCAGGGCTCGACCCAGGTTGTCGTACCGGGTGTAGGTGATGCGGTCATCGGTCGCAATCGCCGCATTGCCAATCTGGTTGCTGCGCGTCGCTTTACCGTTCAGGTCGTAGTCGACCTTGGCGATGCCTTGGGCATTTTGTTGCTGGATCACCCGGCCAGCCTGATCGTACGCGTAGCCGGCTTGCAAGTTGCCATTGAGCAACTGGCTGGTCACTTCACCAAAGCGGTTGTAGAGCACCGAGTTGGTCGTACTTTTTTGCGTGTTATCCGCTGCGGTGTACCAATCGGTAGTCGAGAGTTGCTGGCCCAGAGCATCGTAGACGTAGCTGCGGCGCAAGGTTTGATTACGCACCAATGCCGAGCCGCCCACGGTCCAACCGCTGAGCACAACGCTGGTTTTCAGGCTCTGTTCGGTACGGCGTCCTGCCACGTCGACCTTGTAATTGGTCGCCACGCCACTGGCGTCGTAACTTTGCACTTCGTACCCGCTCGCGTCATAGCGAGTGCGGGTAGTCTGGGTCAGTCCAGCCTGGACGATGTCGCCTGCACGGCCAGCGGTACGCGTTTCACTCAGCACCTGGCCAAAGGCGTTGACCGCATAGGTCGTGACCGGCGAAGCCAGGACCACAGCCGAAGCAAATGGATCAACCGCACCATTTTTTGCGGTTACCCGCGCAGGTTCGGTGACTTGGCTGACCTGCCCCAGCGCATTGTAATCGGTGGTGGTCACGTTGCCGGCAGCGTCGGTCACCGTGCGGGTGTTGCCCACGCCGTCGTAGGTCAAGCGACTGACCACCAGGTTGCCAACCACCGCAGTCGCCGAGACGACACCGTTCGTGGCGTTGATGGTCTGCTGCCAATAACGCACACCTTCCTGGGTGACCTGGCTCAGGCGGCCCATCGCATCGTAGTCGTAGCGAGTACTGCGGTCATTGGCGCTGGCGACCGGTGCACTTGGGATATTGTTTTCATTCCAGACGGTCAGTGCTTTGGCGTATTCCACCTGACGGCTGAGCTTGCCCTGGGCGTCGTACTCCATGCGGGTGTAGTTGCCCAGAGCATCCACGCTGCCGATGCGGTTGCCGACCTGATCGTAGTAATGAACGCTGCTGGCACCGGTCATCACGGTCGCACCGCTGGCGTTGCGCGCGACCTGGGTTTCACGGACCAATTGGCCGAAGGCGTCGTAGCTGTACAGCGTGGTTGGGGCTGCGGTTATCAGTGTGGAGGTGCTCACCACACCCGTGAAGTTGTAAAGACTGATTTGATCCTGCTGCACCGAGACTTTACGTCCCAATGCGTCATAGCGGGTGGCCAGCGTCCGGTCCTGGGTTGCGTTCGCTACCAGGGTCGTCGCCGTCAGATTCGCACCGGTGTAATAACCCGTCGCAGGGACGGCCAGGGTCAGCGCATTGACGTAGCGTCTGGTAGTGAGGCGATTACCCTGGGCATCGTAGGTGTACGCCGTGACGCCTTTGAGAGCGTCTATATCGTGAGTGAGTCGGCCAAGGCTGTCGTAGACCTTATAGCTGTCGACAAAGTCAGTGGCCGCCACGCCGGTATTGTTGATGCGCACCCGATTGCGCACGGCATTGCCGAGGGCATCGTAAGTAACTTCGGTGGTGATCTGAAAGATGCTGGCGGTACCATCGGAGGCCTGTTGGAAGGCACCGGTGGTTTTGTTGTACCAGCCGGGCGACGTGATCAGCACCTGATGCCCCACCGCATCGTAGGCGTAGCGGGTCGTGCGGGCCTGACTCAAATCGTCCGTCGACGCTGCGGCATCCAGGCTGCTGCGCAACCGTCCCACGGTACGCGTGCTGATATTGCCCAAGGCGTCGTAGGTGATGACCGTGATGGGCAGCGCCGTCTTCGTGGTTACCGCACCGTCGGCATCCATGCTGGCGACACTGATCGCCGGTGCAATCTCCAGCACCAGTCGATTGAGGTTGTCGTAACGGTAGTTCCAGACGGCGCCATTCTTGTTGGTCAGGGTCAGGCGGTTACCCACGGCATCGTAGGTATAAGACTCAATTTTACCCGCTGCATCAGTGACCGTTTTTTGTTGGCCGGCAGCGTCATAGGTGTAGGTGGTGGTCCGGTCGTTACTGGTTGGGCGCAGTAGCGTTTGCAACTGTTCGGCGCTCAGCGTATCGCCTGCGCTGTTTGCGCCGACAAAACCGGCCACGGACCAGTTCGTCCGGCCAGCATTCGCGCTTGCGTTGATATTTAGAACTTGGCCGGTCGCCGTGTCGATCAGTTCCAGCGAATCCACTTCGACCTGACGGCTCGGATCGCCGCTGCTGTCGGCACCGTAGTTGTACAAGAGCAAAGGCACCGCGCTGGCGCTGCCCTCGAAGAACTTGTTGGGGTTGGCGCTCGCGTTGATTGGGTTGGTGCCGCTGATGATGCCCTCGAAGATCCGCCACCCCATCTCCGGGGTCAGCTTCACGCCACCAACCGCACTGTAGGAGTAGGTGCCACTGTACGGATTGGTGAGCGCATTGCCTGCACTGTCAAAAGTCACCACACCGGCATAGACAAGCCCTTCCCCCGTCACCTGGCGCATCTTGATTCGTACGGTGTAGGTCTTGGCTGGATCTATGGCGACTTTACCCATGGCGGTCAATGCGCGCGCGTTACCGTTCAGGGTGAGCGTCCGACCGTCACTGCTGCCGTCAGTCGGCACCAGAATGCCGTTGGCGTACTGAACGGTCGTGGTGAGGCGGCCGTTCGCATCGTATTTGTTTTCGGTAACAGCGCCTTGCGCGTCGATTACATAGCGTTGACGGCCCATCGCGTCATATACGAACTGGGTACGCCGGTCAGTGCTGTCTCGGCGCAAAAGCGTTTGCAGCCGCTCTGCGCTGAGGGTATCGCTTGGACTATTTGCCCCAACGAGACCGGCCGAGTACCAGTTCGCCTGATCAGTACCCGTGTTTGCATTGACATTGAGTGCCTGGCCGGTCGCGTTATCCACCAGCTCCAACGAATCCACTTCGACCAGGCGACTCCCGTCGCCGCTGCCGTCGGCACCGTAGTTGTACAGTAGCAACGGCAGTGCGCCGACACTGCCCTCGAAAAACTTGTTGGGGCTGGCATTCGCATTGATCGGGTTGGTGCCACTGATGGTGCCCTCGAAAGTTCGCCAGCCCATTTCCGGCGTCAGCTTCACGCCACCCACTGCGCTGTAGGCATAGGAGCCGCTGTACGGGTTGGAAAGCCACTTGCCCGTGCTGTCATATGTCATCACGCCAGCATAGACGAACCCTTCTCCCGTTACTTGGCGCAACCTGACACGCACGGTGTAGGTCTTCGCCGGGTCGATGGGGATTTTTTCCACCGAGGTCAACCTGCCTGTGTTGCCGCTCAGGGTAAGCGTCCGCCCGTCAATACTGCCAACTGTCGGCATCTGAACCGGCTGGGCATAGCGCACCGTTTCGATCACACGCCCATTGGCGTCGTACCTGTTCTCACTGACATAACCCAGGGCGTCGACCGTCGAGGTCAAGCGACCAGCGGCGTCATAGACATACCAGGTGCTGTTACCCGCCGGATCGATCTTGCGCGTGACCTGATCGTTGCCGTTGTAGCGGTACTGGGTCGTCAGGTTCAGCCCGGTCGGATCCTGGCGCTCACTGATGCGCCGGCCCAGTTTGTCGAACTCGTACAGGGTGATCTGCTGATTCGGGCTGGCCACCGTGCCACGCGCCACCTGCACTTGTTGACCAACGCCGTCGTAGCTGTAGCTGGTGGTGAGTTGCAGGCCATTCGGCTCCTGAGTGACCCTGAGCTGCTGGCCTTTACGGTCATAGGCGTAGTCGGTGATGCGCTGCTCAGCCATGCCTTCAGCGTCGACCACTCGGACTTGCCGACCCTGGCCGTCGAAGCTGTAGCGGGTCACGCTGTTGTTGGCGTCGGTGCGGGTCAGCACGCGGTTGGCCGCGTCGTAGCCATAACGGGTGATCCGACCCAGGGCGTCGGTCACCGTGATCAGTCGACCGACCGCGTCATAAGCATTTTTGGTGACCCGGTTCAACCCATCCTGACTGGTTACGATCTGACCGTCTTTGTTGTAGCTGTACCGAGTCACGGCGCCCATACCATCGGTGACCGTCAGGGTCTGACCATGACGATCCTTCACGGTCACCACACTGACCCCATCGGGAGTGGTTACAGTCAGGCTTCGCGCAGTGTCGTCATAGGCGTAAGTCGTGGTGTTTCCCAATGCATCGGTTTGCTTGAACACCCGGCCGAAGGCATCGTATGCGCTGGTCTGACTCTGGTTGAGGGGGTTCTTGAATGTAATCACCCGACCATTGCTGGTGTAGCTGGTCGTACTGGTCAGGCCCATACCATCAGTCTGGCTCATCACCCGGCCAAAAGCGTCGTAGACCGTGGAACTGCTGCGCTGCAAACCGCCGACATCTTCGATACGGCCTATCTGCTCATCACGTTTGTTATAGGTCGCGCTGCTGACAACGGTGTTACCCACCGAGAGGGTTCGAGTGATAGAGGTCTGATTGCCGAAGACGTTGTAACCGTAGCGGGTCACGTACCCGAGTGCGTCGGTCGTGGAGGTCAGCAGGCCGCGAGTGTCATAGTCGTAGGTGCGCCGGTTGTCGCTGATCGCGTTGCGGATCGCTTGCACCAGGTTTTTCAGTTGGGCATTCAGTACGCCACCCGAGAGTGCGGCGGTGTCTGTGTCGGCCAGGCGTCCAGTGAATGCCGTACGCTCGCGAACGTCACCAAAGGCGCTATACACCGTCTCGCTGACTTCACCCAACGCGTTGACCACGTGGGTCAGGCGCCCTGCCGCGTCATAGTAGGACAGGGTCCGATTGCCCAGCGCGTCGCTGGCACTGGCCACTCTTCCGACAGCGTCATATTGGTAAGTCAGGCCGTACTGCGCATAAATCGCCGCGACTTCTGTGTCGCTCATGCCTGTGGTGATGCGCGCCGACGCTTCACCCAGCAGCTTGCCGATGGTTTGTCCAAAGGCATCATAGCGGGTGCGGACGCTGCGTTCGTCGGTCGTGCCCTGAGCCTGGGTTTCGCGCACCAGGCGACCGGCCGAGTCGTATTCATACGCGGTGATCGTGCCATCGGTGGCGACACGTTGGGCTACCCGTCCCTGTTCGTCAAAAATCGTGGTCGTTGTTTGGGCCGTCCCCGTCGCCACGGTGTTCTTGATGGTGACAAATGCCGTCGTGTCAAAAATCGCAGCGGTATAGGCCGTGCCATAACGAGTCGTTTGTTGAGTATTGCCCGCTTCGTCGTACACCGCTTCGGTGACGAATTGTTTTTCATCGACGCTGCCGATTTGCCGACCGGCCGTGTCGTAGAAATACCAGCTCGACAGGTCATCAACGGAGGGCTGGCGCAACTGATCGAGGGTGCCGCTGGCCCGATTGGCGGCCAAGGTCTGGCTGGCGTAGCGGATGCTTTGGATCAGCCGACCGGTGGTGTCGTAGCGGTTTTCGCGCAGGTAACCTTCGGCATCCAATTGACCGCTCTGGTGTCCGCTGGCGTCGTAGAAAAATCGTGTTGTGCGGTCGCCGGTCTGCTGCTGGATCAGCCGTCCTTGACCGTCGTAAGTGAAGGTGGTCAGTGTGCCGATGGCATCCGTGCGGGTACTCAATCGGCCCGCATTGTCATAAGAGAAGGTCGTCAGGCGATCAGCGGAATTAGTGACCGGATTCAAGTCGCCGACGACGGGGGTTCCGTTGTACCAGGTCGAGGTGTCGACCAGGGTCGCGTAGCGTTTTTCCTGGACGCGCTGTCCAGCCGCGTTGTAGCTGTACTCGATTACCGCCCCGACACCATCGACCAGGGCACTGACTCGCCCGGCCTCGTCATAGAACGTATAGCTGCGCGCGCCGGTCGCATCCTGGGCCATGACCTGCCGACCAGCGGCGTCGTAGACATATGAAGTGGAACGCGGTGTTTGGCCTGCGGCGGTTTGCGTCAGGCTGAGTAGTTGGCCCTTGCTGTCGTAGGTTTGCGTAAGGGTCATGCCGGAACCGTTGGTAACCGCCACCGTACGGTTGGTGCCGTTGTAAGCCGTCGTGCGAGTGCCGGCCGAGTCGGTCTGGCTGATCACGCGGCCCAGGCCGTCGTAAACGATCGAACTCAGGATGGTTTTCTGGCTACGGTCCATCCCTCGTGCTACGAGCGTCTGCAAGAGTTGGCCGTGTTGGCTGTAGATATACTCGGTGACGCTGGTACTGCTCTCCTGCGTCCCAACGCCAGCTGCATTGACTGCACCGTAGGTGACCTTGCGGCTCAGGTTGCCGCGATAGTCATAACTCAGTTCGGTCAGGGTCGAACGGGTTTTGTCTCGTGCATCTGCCCAGGCCATCAACTGCGCTTCTGTCAGCTCCGCCTCGGGAGCCAGCCCGGTCAGCGCGAACAACGCATCCCCGTAGCTGATTTCCTGGATTTTGAGTCCGGCGGCGTTATAGCGGTACTCCGTGACCTGCCCACGACCGTCGACCATGAAGCGCACCCGGCTATCACTGTCGTAGGCTAGCCGAGTGACCTGGGCAGTACCGGTTGATGGTTCAGTCGAGCTGTAACGAATTTCATTGAGCAGTTGATTATCGGCGCTGTAGTTCCGCGCAACGGTGGTACCCGTCGCATCGCGCTCCAACAGCACATTACCGTTCGCATCGTACTGATAGGTGATGGTGTTACCGCGCCCATCGGTGACGCTGATCACGTTGCCATCCAAATCATAGGCGTAGCGCGTGGACAGCCGCTGACCATTGACCGCTGGGGTTTGCACCTCGATCAGACGGTCATCGGCATCGTAGAAGTAACTCCACTGCTGGCCCAGGCCATTGAGCACATCCGTACGGTTATTCGCGAGGTCGAAACTGAACGTGGTGGTACCAGAGCCATCGGTCACCGTCTGGACCCGGTACTCGCCGTCCAGCAACTGATAGGTGAAACTGGCCGAGGTGCCGTCACTCTGCTCAACACTGGCGATACGGAAACTGGTCCCGTCATAGGTGTAGTCGGTGCGATAGACGTTACCATCGGCAATGCTGTTGTCTTCTGGACTCAGGTCCGTGCTGACATTGATCAGCCGGCCCTGGGCGTCATAGCCGTAGTAAACCTGCTGGGTCAGCGCTCCACCTGCGACGCTGCGGGTATCGACGCGCTCCAGCTTGCCGGCCGCATTGTAATTCAGCACCAAGGCCTGACCGGAACTGTCCTCGACGCTGCTCAAACGCCCATTGGCATCGTAGCCGTAACTGATCTGAGTCCCGATGGCATCAGTGGTCGACAGCAACCGTCCATTGCTGTCGTAGCGTTCGACGATGCGTCGCGAGCCGTCGGTCCAGACCATCTGGGCGGCACCCGCATCCCAAACCACCGTGTCATGAGCGCCATCACCTTCGGTCGATTGATAGCGGCTGCCGTTCCATTGATAGACCGTCTGGTGACCATCGCCCGTCGTCCGCGTCACTTGGCTACCGACCGTGTTCACAGTGCCGGTCAGGACCAGGTTGCGCTCGCCATCCCAACGCCAGCCGTCGGCATCGCCATCGTTCAAGCCGCCTTGGGTGTTGTAGGTACGGGTCTGCAGCAGATCCTGGCCCAGGCCGGACAACTGTTCGTCGGTGAAGCGCAGCACGAGGTTGCCATTGCTGACATTGACCAGCGCCTGGCCGCCGGCCTGCCCCAGGTTACCCTGGCCACCCACGCCGCTGCCTCCCAGCGAATTCAACGACGTGTTGAACAGCCCTAGTCCATTACCGGCAACGATGGCAACCATATCCCTAAACTCCCCCGACGAAGCCAAGCCGACCGAGCGGCTCAAAAAAATGGCTGCCGACCAAACGGCCAAGCAGCGCTACTGACAGTGCTTATGCCGGGATTTCAGGAAAAGTTTAGGGGGAAAGGAAAATATTTTATGAGGCGTTTAAATCAGTGCCCAACGCATGACAGCAGGCTGTTATCAAGGCAATAATCGCCCGACAGAACAGCTTCTTTCCTTTCCGACCGCCCATAAAGAACCCATTCAATGGCCATCGACCATACGTCCGCTGAACACAATCGCCTGGAGCGTCTGCTGACTTTTCTGGAGCATGACCCCACCAACCTGGCGCTTTTGGTTGATGCCCTGTCATTGGCCGTTGATCTGGGTGACATCGTTCACGGGCAACAGCTGATCGACCATATAAAAGCCCAAGGGATCGAAGCCCCCAACATTTGTGCACTGGCGGCTCATGCGTCACTACAAGCCGGGCAATATACAGCGGCGGGAGCCTTCGGTGACAAGGCCATCGAAGGTGGAATCGAGCACCCGGCCGTTCTTTTCAATACGGCTTTCGGCCATTTCTACAGTGGCGACTATGCATCGACCCACGCATTGCTTTCACGCCTGAGCAACGACCCGCAAGCCCCTGCTCATCTTCTGGTGATGCATGCACGGGCCTTGCATCAACTGGAAGAAACCGAAGAAGCCGAAGTACTGGCTGTCCGGGCTCTACAGCAAGAACCGGAAAACACCGACATACGGGGCCTGCTTGCACTGCTGCAATACGAGAACGACGACTACTCCCCGGCATTGATCACCGCACACGAGACACTGGCGGAGGATCCCGACCAACTCGACGCGCTCATTGCCTGCGCCTCGGTCCACTTCGAGCAAAACAACATCGTCGCCTCACGCAACGCCTGGCTTCACACGGTCAGCGCGCACCCGGAATGCGGCCGGGCATGGTCCGGGCTGGCACGACTGGAGTTCAACGAGCTGGAGTTCGACAAGGCTGAAGAACACCTCAAAACAGCCGTCCAGTTCATGCCGGACCATATTGGTACCTGGCACCTGCTGGCCTGGATCTACATCCTGCGCAAGGACAGCACTCAAGCTCGCCAGGCGCTCGAACGCTCTTATGCGCTGGACCGGACCTTTGGCGAAACCCATGGGGGGCTGGCGATCGTCGACATCATGGACGGACAGAAAGAGCGCGCCCAAAAAGGCATACGCCGCGCCCTCAAGTTAAAATCCGACGGTTTGTCAGCCCGGTATGCCGAAGCACTTCTACTTCAGGAGGCAGGCCAACCCGAAAAAGCCGCCCAGTTGCTCGATCAAGTACTTGATCGGACCAGGCCTGACAGCAGCGACACCGGCCGGGTCCTGATGGAAAACTGGCTGAAAACCCACCAGAACAAAGTGCCAGATCGTCATCCGGACCAACACTAAGTCATCGTTTATGGGGAAACTCAACATGCTGGACGCATCGGAATACCTGCACCTGGCTATCAATGCCAGTCAAAACGGTGACCACCACGCGGCACTGAACTATCTGAACACAGCACTTGAGCTGGAACCGAAAAATGCGGCCGTGCATTATTTTCGTGCCGCCGAACACGCGGAGCTGGGCCTGCTGGAACGTGCACACGCGGAAATGATCGAGGCACTGGAGTTCGATCCCGGAATGGACATCGCACGGTTCCAATTTGGATTGCTGAGTCTTCAGTTATCAAAAACCGATGAGGCTCGGAAGGCATTCAACTCGCTCCAGGCGACCTCGAAAGACTCAAGCTTGCGAGAGTTCTCCGGGGCGTACCTGGAGTTGCTCGACGAAAACACCCAAGGGGCAATTGCCCGATTGACACAAGGCCTGCCAGATTGCTCCAACCCGGCATTGAAGGCTGATATGCAGCGGGTACTGGCAAGCCTTTCAGACGTTCCATCTGCCCCAAGCGCCAATATAGCCGAGCCCGCCGTTTTCCTTGGCGCTTATCGCGACACCCTCGAGACTTCCTGATGAGCCGAATCGATCAGACTCGCCTGTCCCAGGTTCTCGCTGCGCTAGCCAAACCCAAGGACCGGGTGACATCGAGCACTGCAAACAGTACAACCGCAGTGAAAACCGGAAAAGGCGCAAAAGACCTTGAAGCACTGCGTATACGACTGCAGAACCGTCTTCAGGACCTCAATAGAAACACCCAAGACTTTCATGAAGCGGCAACAGTGATAACGGTGCAAGAGATATTGCGCTGGGAGTTTGGCGAAACCATTCTGGAGCATCCCGAATTCGGCACCATATCGAAAAAAGTTGCGGAGACAATGCTGGAGAATCAGGAGCTGGAAAGGACCCTGCATGGAATTGTCGATCGGATAGTGTCGCCTGACTGATTCGATACTTCATCTGTCCAACGACAGACCACACCACAGCCCCTGACTCAGCCCCCCGCGTACTGTCTCAGTATTGCGCTGGCCTCCTTGGTAAAGCGGTAGCTCTTGTCGGCTTGAAAAAAGATGACGCCCTCGTCACACAGCCGCCTGAGCACCTCACGCACACTGACGAGCGACAACTCGCCAGCAAACAGCCCCAGGTAGCGGTGCACCCCGCGCACGTTGATGGAGCGCCCATCCCTGGCGGCAACGAGCAGCGCATCGATGACCTTGAAGCGGATCAGGCTGGTGCGCAGCCCGTAATGTCGCAGCAACTCACGGATGCTGTGACGGTCGCCTTCGAGCGGGTGTGGAGTGGCGGTCGTCTCGCCTTGCGTTGGCGTCATGGACGATGCCGATGCTGAATGTCTGTACATGCGAATAGTCCTTTTCAGAATGTACGGGTATCCCCTCTATTCACCCAGCAGGCTTGCCGTTCTTATCGGCAAGCCCTGGGCGCATAGGGTCCTTTAACGAACGAGGCGCTCGTTGATCGTGCTAGCCGCTTGGAACAGGATCTGCGCAACGAAATCGATTTCCTGTTCGGTGATGATCAGCGGTGGCAGGAAGCGCACAGTCGCACCGTGGCGCCCGCCCAGCTCGACGATCAAGCCATGCTTCAGGCAGGCCTGCTGGAAAGCCTTGGCCCGGGTGGTATCCGCCGGTGCATGCCCCTGCACGTCGAGGGTGCCCTGTGGGTCGACGATTTCCATGCCCAGCATCAGGCCGCGACCGCGTACATCGCCGATCCAGGCGAACTCGTTCTGCAGCGCCTGCAGTTGTTTGCGCAGATGAGCGCCCACCGTTTCGGCGTGCTTGACCAGACCTTCATCGCGAATGAAGCGCAAGGTTGCGGTGCCGGCCGCCATGGCCAGTTGGTTGCCGCGGAACGTGCCGGCGTGGGCGCCCGGTTGCCAGGTGTCCAGTGAATCGTTGTAGACCATCACCGCCAGCGGCAACCCACCGCCGATGGCCTTGGACAGGGTGATGACATCCGGGGTGATACCCGACTGCTCGAAGCCGAACATCCGCCCACTGCGGGCGATGCCGCACTGGATCTCGTCGACGATCAGGGGAATGCCGTGGGCCTGGGTCAATCGGCGCAATTCCTGGAGCCAGCGGTCCGGCGCGGCGATCACCCCGCCCTCGCCCTGGATCGGCTCGAGAATCATGGCCGCCGGGGCGGTCACGCCGCTTTCCGGGTCATTGAGCAGATGCTCAAGGTAGCGCACGTTCAATGTCACGCCCTGCTCTCCGGCCACCCCGAACGGGCAACGGAAATCATGGGGATACGGCAGGCGTTGCACCCCTGGCGTCAACGCACCGAGGGCATTTTTCGGTGACAGGTTGCCGCTGATGGCCAGCGTGCCCAGGGTCATCCCGTGATAAGCACCTTCGAACGCCAGCACCGAGTGGCGGCCGGTGGCGGTGCGGGTGAGTTTGAGCGCGGCTTCGACCGCATCGGCGCCGCTTGGGCCGCAGAACTGGATGCGGGCGTTACGCGCGAATTCGCTGGGCAGGCAGGCGAAGATCTCTTGTACGAAGGCGTCCTTGACCGGGGTCATGAGGTCGAGGGTGTGCATGGGCACGCCGGCCGCCATGACTTGGGTAATGGCTTCGACGATCACCGGGTGGTTGTGACCCAGGGCCAGGGTCCCGGCGCCCGCCAGGCAGTCGACGAACACTTGCCCGCGGCTGTCCTGCACATAAATGCCATGGGCCCGTTCAAGCACCAGGGGAATGCGTCGCGGATAGCTGCGAGCGTTGGACTCCTGCTGTTGCTGACGCTCCAGCAGCGGCGTCGGATCCAGGCAGTAAGGGTTCGACAGGCCGGTATGCAACAGGCGTAGCTGTGGCGCGCCACCGGTTGTGGCATTTGAAAAAGCGTTCATGATTTCCTCCATGGAGGCTGGGTTTGGAAGGGAACAACAGCCTGAAAACGAATACCCGTGACGCTGCAAAAAAAAGGGCGCGGGAAGATTGCCTTCCCGCGCCCCTGGGCTTACATGTCGTAGCGCAGGATCATGCCCAACGTGCGCGGTGCGCCGACGTCGATGACGTCGTCACTGCTGTTGTTGGTGACATATTCCTTGTCGAACGCGTTTTTCACGTAGGCCGACACCGCGACGTTTTTGGTGACCTTGTACTCAGTGTTGAAATTCACCAGCACATAGTTGTCGCTCCGACGCTCGCCGGTGACCTTGTTGTTGGTGAACTCGTACTCCGAAGGCGCGGAACTCTGATAGATAACATCGGTGCCGAACATCAGGCGGTCGTCATAGTGATAGACACCGCCCACCGACATCTTGTACTTGGGCGAAGCCAGGAACGATTCGCCGCTCATGTCCTGACCAGTGCCGGTGACGAAGTCTTTGTACTTGCCATCGGTGATGGACCCACCCATGTTCAGCGTCAGCTGTTCGGTGACATCCTTTTCGACAAAGACCTCCAGGCCCTTGATGTCGCTGCGACCGGCGTTGAAGATATCAAGGGGAGCGTTTGCGTTCTGCTGTACCCTCACTTGCTGGTCTTTCCAGTCGGTGTAGTAGAGGTTGGCGCGCGTACGCAGGGTTTTGTCGAAGAACGAGCCGCGATAGGACAGCTCGTAGTTGGTGGTGTATTCCGGGTCGTAGGCTTGGTGACCACTACCGGAGCGCAGGTTGACGCCACCACCGCGATAGCCTTTTTGCACCATGAAACCGAGGTATTGGTCCGTTGCCAGCTCGTAGTCGATGCCGAGTTTCGGCAGCACGGCATCAAATGACTTATTGATTGTCGCCGGAGCGAAGGAACCATCCTGGTCAATATCAGTGTCGTTGGTCTCGTGGTCATAACGCAGGCCGGTGATCAACGTCCAGCGCGGCGCGAACGTCCAGTTGACTTCACCGAACACCGCCTTGTTTTCAATCTTGGTTTCGCCTTTGGAGGTACGAGACAGCACTTCATCGAAGAACAACCGATCGTGGAAGCGGTTGGTGTTGTGGCCATAGTAGGCACCAATGAAACTCTTCAGCGTGTCCGAGGCGTAATTCAGACGCAGCTCCTGACTGAACAGGTTACCCTCGTGCTTACGCAGAACGACGTCATTACCGAGTGCGGTCTGATCCAAGTCCAGACGGTTACTGTAATCCGAGCTGGTATTGGCGGTCATGCTCGTCAGCGACCAGGCATCGTTCAGGCGGTAATCCACCTTGGCGCTGAGGGTGTCCTGCTTGAGATTATCGAAGGCCTCGGTATTGGACGAGATGTCGTAATAGCTGGGCTTGCCATCGGTGCCGCGCATCGTCGAGCGGTCACCCTGGCGGTGTTCGCTATGGGCGTAGGTCAGCAAAACGTCCGTATCGTCATTGGGCAAAATCAGCAATTTGCCGCGGGCGTTGCTGGTGCGGTGCGGGTTGGCATCTTTATCGAGCGCGATGTTGCGGATGTAGCCGTCACCGTCGGAAGTATCCACGGCAATACGACCAGCGATCTTGTCATCGACGATGGCTCCGCCACCTGCGACGGCCGCCCCGTGCTCACCATAGTTCCCCACATTGGTTTGCGCCGAGAAGCTCGGTTCGAAGGTTGGATTCTTGGTCTGGATAACGACCGCACCGGCCAAAGAGTTGCGGCCCTGTGTCGTGGACTGCGGCCCCAGGAAGACTTCGACCTGCTCCGCATCCCAAAGCGGGACAGGGCTTAAGGTCAGCGCACGGGTCGGCTGCACGGCACCGTCAATAAACACCGATACAGCGCCATTGATGGCTCCCGGCCCTTGGTCATCAAAACCCGCCACCGGCACACCACGAATACCCCAGGTTTCATTATCGGCCTGGCCATAGACACCCGGTGTACGAGCAAACAGATCCACCAGGTTCTTGTCGCTATGCTCGCGCAGCTTCTCTTCGGTGACCACCACCACACTGGACTGAGTCTGCTCCAATGTACGGTTGATTTTCTCACCCGTCACAGTGATCGGAGCGATCTCCACGGCAGTGGATTCTTCAGCCGCCCATGCGCAGTTGCTCAGGCCCAATGCCGACCCCACAGCCAACGCAATTGTATTCTTTTTGAAATTCAAGCCCCGCACCCCTGCGACAGATATTTTTTGGTTTTTTTGAGCTGGCTGAATGCTGTTTGGCGCCAGCGGAGCGGAGTCTAATCCAAAAAAAAATTAAATAAATAGTATTGATAATCTATCTCATTTGTACCTAGTATGTCGTCTTGTATTAGATCCAAAACACTACAGACGGGTCCTACATAAGCGTCTATTGCGCCGCTTTCAGGACCTGCAACGGGTCGAAAAAGATAGAAGAGGATGTACACGGATGACCTCAATCGAACACCTGGACAGGCGTTCCGAGCCTTTTTCAATGACTTCCACGGACGGCGGTGAACACTCGTTGCCCGTGTTGGTGCAAGCGGCGCCCGGGCAGTCGATTCACGATCTGGACGCAGCGCTGCGCGACCGCCTGCCCCATGTGCTGAGCACCGTGGGCGGCGTCTTGCTTCGCGGCTTCAACGTGGCGACCCCCATCGATTTCAAGCGCTTCGCCGCCAGCTTCGGCGCGCCGCTGGCCAGCTACGAATTCGGCTCCACGCCACGCAGCAAAGTCTTCGCCGGGGTCTACAGCTCCACGGAATACCCGGCCCATCAGTTCATCCCCCTGCACAACGAGCAGGCCTACACCCGGCCGTGGCCTTCGCGCATCTGGTTCCACTGCATCAAGGCCAGTGAAACCGGCGGCGAGACACCGATTGCCGACAGTCGCCTGATCTACCAGCGCATGCCCGCCGAGATCCGCGAGCTGTTCGCCAGCCGCGAGCTGCTTTATGTACGCAACTACAGCGGTGCCCTGGACCTGCCCTGGGAGAAAGTCTTCAACACCCAGGACCGCGCCCAGGTTGAGCGCTACTGCCAGGACAACGACATAGAGTGGGAATGGAAAGCCGATGGCGACCTGCGCACCCGCCAGCGTTGCGCGGCGGTGCAGCAGCATCCCGAGACCGGCGAGTGGGTCTGGTTCAACCAAGCGCACCTGTTCCATGTGTCGGCCATCGAACCGAGCGTGCGCGCCAGCCTGCTGGCTGCGGTGGGTGAAGAGAACCTGCCGCGCCATGTGTATTTCGGCGACGGCTCGGCCATCCCCGACGACATGCTCGACCGCGTGCGCGAGGTCTATCGCCAGACCGCCGTCAGCTTCCCCTGGCAGCCCGGCGATGTGCTGATGCTCGACAACCGACTGGTCGCACACGGTCGCAATCCTTACACCGGTGACCGCAAGGTCATCGTGGCCATGGCGTGAATTGCAGATGTTTTCATTCAAACAGTGGATCGAAGTGCTGGAAACCAATGCCCGGCGCTTCCCGGAACGTGCTGCCCTGCACTTTTTGCCGGACGGCGTAACGGTCGGCGAAACCCTGACCTTCGCCCAGTTGCACGAACAGTCCCAGTCTCTGGCGGCCGCGTTGCAGTCGCGCTATGCGCCGGGTGATCGCGTGTTGCTGATGCTGCCCAGCAGCCTCGACTACGCCCGGGCGTTCTGCGCCTGCTTATATGCCGGCATGATCGCCGTGCCGTTGTTTCCACCACCGTCGCGCAAACCGCGGCACCTTGAACGCGTGCGTAATGTGGTGGTGGACGCCGAGCCGGCACTGATTCTCGCCCCGGCGGATCATTGCGAAGGCTTGCGGGACCTGGTGGAGGGCCGCGTCGACGTGCTGACCGTCCAGCACCTGGGCACACCACCGGCCAGCCAGTGGCAACGCCCGGCCATCGACGGTTCGACCGTGGCCTTCCTGCAATACACCTCGGGCTCCACCGGTTCGCCCAAAGGCGTCGAGGTGCGTCAGCGCAACCTGATCGCCAACGTCGAGCTGATGCGCCAGGCCTACGGTTTCGATGAACACGGCGCCATGGTCAACTGGCTGCCGCTGTACCACGACATGGGTCTGATCGGCGGCCTGCTGGCGCCGATCTACAGCGGCATGCCCTGCTACCTGATGGCTTCGCAGACCTTCGTCAACGCACCGTCGACCTGGTTGCAGGCGTTGAGTCGCTACCGTGGCACCGTCAGTTTCGCGCCGAATTTCGCCTATGCCCTGTGCAACCGGGTGGTCGGCGACAACCTGATCGCCCAACTGGACCTGAGCGCCTGGAAACACGCGATCAACGGCGCCGAGCCGATCCACCCCGGCACCCTGCAAGCCTTCGCCCAGCGCTTTGCCGCCTGCGGCCTCAATCCGTTGGCGATCAGCCCCGGTTACGGCCAGGCCGAAGCAACGCTGTGTGTCAGTGCCACGCCGGAAGACGCATTGCCGGTGACGCTGCGCCTGGACAAAGCAGTGCTGGAAAGCGGTCGCGTGGCCCTGGCGGCCGCCGATGCCGCCGCCGTCGAATTCGTCGCCTGTGGCTTCCCCCAGGCTTTGCACAGCATTGCCATCGTCGACCCGCAAACCCATGAACGCTGCGCCGCCGATCGTATCGGTGAAGTCTGGCTGAAGGGTCCGAGCAACGCCGAGTCCTATTGGAAAAACCCCGAAGCCACCCGCGAAGCCTTTGAAGCACGCATTGTCGGCTCCACCGAACATTACCTGCGCTCCGGCGACCTGGGTTTCATGCACGAAGGCCAGGTAGTGATCTGCGGGCGGCTCAAGGATCTATTGATCCTCAACGGGCGCAACCTGTATCCCCACGACATCGAATTCGCCATCACCGATGCCGAACCGGGCATCCGCACCGGGCGCATCGCGGCGTTTTCGGAAATGGACCCGGCCCTGGGCCGGGAGAAACTGGTGATCGTCGCCGAGCCGCAGCGCAAGTTCGTCGACCCGGCGCGGCACCCGGCACTGTTTGCCTCGATGCAGAACGCCGTGCGCGAAGCCGCCGACTGTGGCATCGACCAGATCGTGCTGGTGGAAGCCGGCACCATCCCGATGACCACCAGCGGCAAGATCGCCCGCCAAGGCGCGCGCAAGCAACTGGCGGCGGGCACGTTGAGCATCATCGCCCAGAGCGGTGCACAGTTCGCCGCCAGCCGCGAAGCCTTGGACCTCAGCCAGCTCAAGCATCTTGTGCAAGCCTCGGCGCACGACGCCCAGGCCGCTTGCCGGCAATGGCTCGAGCAGACCTTGTACGCTGTGAATCCGTATCTGGCGGCAGACTTCGATCGCAGCCTGATCGGTCAAGGCCTGGACTCCATCAGCGTCGCCGACTTCGCCGCTCGCCTGCACCGGGACCTGGGCTGGAACCTCGACACCCAAAGCCTGTTCGGTGAACAGACCCTGGCGCAATGGGCCCAGGACCTGCTGGATTTCCTCCGTGCGCCATCGACGCCGAACAGCCCTTCGGCCGAGCGTGCGAACGCCAGCGAAAGCCGCCAGTCCTTCGCCCAGCGCCGGCTGTGGTTCCTCCGCCAACTGAACCCGGACGACACCCGCCACAATCTGGTGCTGCACCTGAGCCTGCACGGTCCGTTGGACGTCGAGGGGCTGGCCGGGCGCTTGAACAGCCTCGTCAACCGCCACAGCGTGCTGCGCACGGTCTATCGCGATGGTGTGGACGGCCCGCAACAACAGGTTCTCCCCGCCACGCCGGTGCCGTTGAACTGGCACGGGCAGACCGAGCAGCAAGCACTGCGCGACTGCCTGGCGAGTGAACACGCCACGCCGGTGGATCTGGTCAACGGCCCTCTGCTGCGTGCGCAGTTGCTGAGTCAAGATAACCAACAGCACGACTTGTTGCTGACCCTGCACCACATCGCTTTTGACGGTCGCTCGGCGCAAGTGCTGCTGGCGGAACTGGCCGGCACGGCGGACGCCGGATGGCCGGTGCAATACCTCGATTTCGCCCAATGGGAAGCCACGCACTGGCGCGACCAGCGGATCGCCACCGAACAGGCCTTCTGGCGTGAGCATCTGGCCGGCCTGCCGCAGACGCTCGAACTGGGCGGTAGCGGCCAGACTCCAGGCGAACACAGCCTGGTTTTCAACGTGCCCCAGGCCACCTGCGAGCAGCTTGCAGCGCTGGCCCGCGAACGCGGCATGACCTTGTTCATGCTGTTGCTGGCCAGCTATCAACTGGTGCTCAAGCAACTGGGCGGCCAGCAACGATTCCTGTTGGGCACCGACGTCAGCGGCCGTCCACTGGCGGAGCACAACGACGTCATCGGTTTCTTCGTCAACCAGCTGACGTTGTGCTGCGACCTGCAGGGCGAACCGACATTGGCGGTCTTCCTTGAGCGTGTTCGCGATGAGGCGCGCCTGACCTATGCCCATCAAGGCCTGCCTTTCGACCTGGTGGTCTCGGCCCTGGCGCCGCAGCGCCTGCCCGGTCACTCGCCGCTGTTCCAGGTGAAGCTCAACTATCAGCCGTCACGAGCCACGCCAACCGCCATCGCCGGTGCGCAGTTGCAAGCCCTGGAGGTGGCGCAAGCGCCCGGAGATTTCCACCTGGTGCTCGATCTGGTGCATGGCCCCGAAGGGCTCGACGCGACCCTCAAGTACCGCGGCGAATACTTCGATCAGGACCGCGCCTTGCGCCTGCAACACCTGTGGACGCGCCTGCTGGAAGAAACCCGCCACCTGCTGGACGAGCCGTTGCCGGCGCTGGCCGAGCGCATCGATGCCTGGGACCAGGCCTTCCAGCGCGAGCGCCAACAGGCCCGCACGCTGGCCGGTCGCAGCCAGATGCTGCAAGCCAAACGTCGCTCAATGTCCCTTTAACCGAGTCGGATGCCGTTATGTCTATCGTGCCCCCATCGCCCCGCGCCCTTGGCGCCGTGCGCCGCAAAGCCATGAACGTCTCGGAACAGCAACTGGTCACCGAGCGCCTGCTCAGCCCGGAGCATGCCCTGCCACTGGTAATCGAACCGGCGGTCAGCGGTGTCGATCTGGTCGCCTGGGCCGCTGGCGAACGCGAGTCCCTGGAGAAAAAACTGCTGCAATACGGTGCCCTGCTATTTCGCGGGTTCAACGTGGCGTCCGTCGAACAGTTCGACCAGGTGATCGCCACCCTCTCCCCGGGCGCCCTGGAATATATGTTCCGCGCGTCGCCCCGGACCCGGGTCGGCGGCAACATCTACACCTCGACCGACTACCCGGCCGACCAGATGATTTTCCCCCACAACGAACACTCCTATTCGCCGCGCTTCCCGCTGCGACTGTTCTTCTATTGCCAGCTCCCCTCCGAGACCGGCGGCGAAACCCCGATCGGCTCGACCCGTGCGGTCAAGGCCGGTATCAGCCCGGAGATCGAAGCACGCTTCCGCGACAAAGGCGTGCTGTACGTACGCAACTATGGCGACGGTTTCGGCCTGCCATGGCAGTCCGTATTCCAGTCCGAAGACCGCGGCGAAGTCGAAGCCTACTGCGAAAGCGTCGGCATCGAAGTGGAATGGAAAGACAACAATCGCCTGCGCACCCGCCAACGCGGCCCGGCCGTGGTGCGCCACCCGCGTACCGGTGAAGAGGTCTGGTTCAACCATGCGACCTTCTTCCACATCAGCACCCTGCCGCCGCACATCCGCGATTCGCTGCAGGGCAACTTCAGCGATCTCGACCTGCCCACCAACACCTTTTATGGCGACGGCGAACCCATCGAGCCGCAGGTCCTGGCGGCGCTGCGAGCGGCCTACCTCGACTCGCTGGTGCGCTTCAGCTGGCAACAGGGCGACGTGTTGTTCATCGACAACATGCTCGCGGTCCATGGTCGCGAACCCTTTACCGGCAAGCGCGCAATCATGACCGGCATGGCCGAGGCCCTGCTGTCGAGCGACGTCGCTATTTGATTTCAACGGGCGCACCCGGCGTTCGCGAGCGGCTCCCTTGACGTTCAGTCAGTGAGCCCCGGCGTCGGTGCGGCCCTCCAGATCCAAGCCCCTTTTCCAGTCGAGTTGAACATGAGCGGACTCCAAGGTTTTCGTATCTCGCCGCAACAGGCAGCGCTGTATCCCCACATCAAGGGTGCTGCCGAGCACCCGTTCGGTTGCCACCTGCAATGGTCCCTGTCCGGCCCGACCGACGTCGACGCGCTGAACAGCCGCCTGGGCGCGTTGATGGCCGGCAGTGAAATCCTGCGGACCCGCCTGGTGCCGGTACCAGGCCTGCGCCATCCGGTGCAGGTGATCGACGAGGCCGGTACACTGACGGTGGCCCGGTTGGATCTGCGCCGACACAGCCTCGCCGATCAGGACGCCGAACTGGCACGCCTCGCTGCGCAGCCACGGGACTGGACCACACCGCTGGCCATGACCCTGGTGCAACTGGCGGATGAAGTATCGGTGCTGGACCTGGCCGGCGCCGGCAGCCATTTCGACCTCGCCAGCCTCAGACTGCTAGCCGACGCCCTGCTGCAAGATGCCCAGCCGGATCTGTCCGAAGCCCTGCAATACGCCGACTACGCCGAATGGCGCTGGAACCTGGTGGAAGACGAACCGGACCATCCGGGTGTGAGCTTCTGGAAAACCCTGGACGAGGCCGAGCAGCCCGCCTTGCAGTTGTCCCTCGAAGCGCCCAGCGCTGCCGGCTTCGCGCCCGCCCGTCAAACACTGGCCCTGCCCGCCGACCTCGCCCGGCACCCGGCCCTGACCGCGCAGTTGATGCTCGCCGCCTGGGCTGCGTTGCTCGGTCGACTGGCCGGCCAGCAGCAGGTCCCGCTGACCTTGATCCACGAAAGCCGCGGTCCCGAACTGGACAACGTCCTGGGCGTGTTCGAGCAGTGCCTGCCCCTGAACATCGACCTGGATCCCCAGGCCACCTTGCTCCAGCAAAGCCAACAGTTGGCCGCCTCGGTGGAACGCAGCGCCGGCTGGCAAGACTATTACACCCGGGATCTCACCACGGGCTACGCCTTCGCCTGGCGTTCGGGCGATGCCCGGGAACGCTATGCCGATGCACTGATGAATCCGGTGAAGGCCTGCCTGAACGTGCGCCAATTGCCGGACAGCCTGCACGCCAGCGTCACCTATGATCATCACACCCTGAGCGTCGAAGCCGCACGCAGCCTTGGCGAACAATGGCTGCAACTGCTGCAAGGCGCCCTGGCCGAGCCGCAACAGGCCTGGTCCCACCTGCCGCTCGGCGGACCGTTGCAATCGGCGATTATCGACAACGCGCCAAGCTCGCCCTCCATCGAAGCGCTGACACTGGTGGACTTGATTGCCCGCCAGGTTCGTCAGCAACCGAACGCCATCGCCCTCAGCGACACCGACGGCGACCTGAGCTACGCCCGCCTCGACGCCTGCGCAACCCATCTGGCCCATCAACTGGTGGCCGCCGGCATCAGCCGCGACGTACCGGTCGGCATCCTGTTCCCGCGCAGCAACGCCGCCATCGTCGCCATGCTCGCGGTGTTGAAAGCCGGTGGCGCCTATGTGCCGATTGACCCGAGCTACCCAGCCGATCGTCGCGCCTACATGCTGGCCGACAGCGGCATCGCCCACATTGTGGTCAGTGCCGAACTGGCCGACAGCCTGCCGGTCACCCTGCAACGTTTCGTGCTCGATGACCTGGGCGAAGCAGACGTGAGCGAGCTGCCGCCGCTGCCCCTGCCGGACGCGAACGCCCTCGCCTACCTGATCTACACCTCGGGCTCCACCGGCGCGCCGAAAGCCGTGGAAATCAGCCACGGCGCCCTGAGTTTCTCGACCCAGGTGCGCATGGCCGCCTATGAGGCACCGGTGCGCGCCTACCTGCTGCTGTCGTCGTTTGCCTTCGACAGCTCGGTCGCCGGGATCTTCTGGACCCTGGCCCAAGGTGGCCGGCTGGTACTGCCGGCGCCGGGGGAAGAGCTGGAGATGGCGCGCCTGGCGCAATTGGTTGCCCAGCACAAGGTCAGTCACGGCCTGTCGCTGCCATCGCTCTATCAGGCCCTGCTCGATCAATTGCAGCGCAGTGGCAGCGCCGACAGCCTCGAGTGCTGGATTGTCGCCGGTGAAGCCTGCCCGCCGGCACTGGTCGCGCAACACAGCAAGACCCTGCCCCAGGCCCGCCTGGTGAACGAATACGGCCCTACCGAAGCCACGGTCTGGGCCAGTTACGAGGTGTTGGAGCCGAGCCGCAGCGTCAGCATCGGCCGCCCGATTGCCGGCATGGACCTGCGCCTGCTGAACGAGTTCGACCAGGCCTGCGGCATCGGTGAACCGGGCGAGATCGTTCTCGCCGGGCCGACCCTGGCGCGGGGCTACCGCAACAAACCCGAAGAAACCGCCAAGGCTTTCGTCACCCTGGCCGACGGCACCCGCGCCTACCGCACCGGTGACCTGGCGTGCTGGCTGGCCGACGGACGCCTGGCGTTCCTCGGGCGCAAGGACCACCAGGTCAAAGTGCGCGGCTACCGCATCGAACTCGGCGAAATCGAACGGCAACTGTGCAGCCACAGCGACGTGCGCGAAGCCGCGGTGATCGTCCAGGAACACGCCGCCGGCAAACGCCTGCTCGCCTACGTCCTCGCCGCCCATGGCTATGCGCCGGATTCGGAGGCGATCAAACGCTTCCTCGGCGAGCGCCTGCCGTCGTACATGGTCCCGGCCCGGGTGCTGACCCTGGCGACGTTCCCACGCACGCCCAACGGCAAGCTCGACAGCCGCCAGTTGCCCGACCCGGATCAGTTCGACGAAAGCACCCACGTCGCGCCGCGCAACGCCATGGAAACCACCTTGCAAGCCATCGTCGCCAAGGTCTTGAAGCTGGCGAGCGTGAGCGTCACCGACAACTTCTTCGCCATCGGCGGTGACTCGATCCTGAGCCTGCAAGTGGTGGCCCAGGCCCATGAGCAAGGCATCGCGCTCTCGGCCAAACAAGTCTTCGAACGCCAGACCGTCGCCGCCATGGCTGAGGTCGCGCAACCGCTGGCCGAATCCGCCGCCGAGCCGGTGGCAGACAGTGCCGAGTTCAGCGCCTCGGGCCTGTCCGACGACGAAATGCAAGCGCTGATGGCCGAACTGGACGAGGCCGACCTGTGAGTCGCTGCTCCCACTGCCAAGCCATCACCGTTGCCCCCTTTTACGCAGGACGCTTTCAATGACCACCGAAAAAACCACCGGCAACCCGATCGAAGACGTTTACCCGCTGTCGCCGTTGCAGCAAGGGATGCTCTTCCACTCCCTGCTCCACGAAGACTCCGGCGTCTACCTGATGCAGGACCGCTACCGCATCGGCGGGGCCATCGACGAAGTGGCTTTCCTCGAATCCTGGCGCCAGGTGGTGGCGCTGCACCCGTCCCTGCGCGCCAGTTTCCAATGGAAAAGCCAGAAGCAACCGGTGCAGGTGATTCATCGCGAGGTCAAGGTCCCGCTGGACACCCTCGACCTGCGCGGGCTCGCCGCCCATGAGCAGGAAGCACGCATCCGCAGCCTGCTGGAAGACGAACAGAAAGTCGGCTTCAACCTGTCGAAGCCGCCGCTGATCCGCTTCCGCCTGGTGCGCCTGGCCGATGAATCCTACGAATTCATCCGCAGCTTCCACCACATCCTCATGGACGCCTGGTGCATTTCCCTGGTGACGGTGGACTTCCTCAAAGTCTACGAAGCGCTGTGCAACGACCGCACCCCGGAACTGAAAAGCCCTCGGCCATTCCGCGACTACATCCAATGGCTGCAACGCCAGGATGCGGGCAAGGCCGAGCAATTCTGGCGCGGCCAACTGCAGGGTCTGAATGCGCCGACGCCGCTGACCGTGGACAACGGCGTGGTCCATGATCGCTACACCGACGCGGTGCTGGTGGACGACCAACTGATTCACCTGAGCGAACAGCAGACCCAGGCGCTGGCGGCGTTCTGCCGTAGCCGGCGGATCACCCCGAACACCTTCTTCCAGGGTGTCTGGTCATTGCTGCTCTCACGCTACAGCGGGCAACGGGACGTGGTCTTCGGCGTCACCGTGGCCGGTCGTCCGGCGGACCTGACCGGCGTCGCGGAAATGATCGGCCTGTTCATCAACACCCTGCCGCTGCGGGTGTCGGTGGACCCAGACGCCCCCCTCGGCAGTTGGCTGGGCGCCCTGCAAGGCCTCAACGTCGACATGCGCGACTTTGAGCACACGCCGCTGACCGACATCCAGGGCTGGAGCGACTTCCCCCGGGGCGAAACCCTGTTCGACAGCATCCTGGTGTTCGAGAACGCACCCATCGACGAGCAGATCCTCGAAGGCGGTTTCCAGTTCAGCCTCGAAGGCATGGACCACAGCGTGCACACCCACTACGGCCTGACCGTGGTGATCCTGCCCGGCGAGCAACTGGGCATCCGCGTGTCCTATGACCGCGAACGCTTTGAAGCCGCCACCGTCGAGCGCCTGCTGGGCCATATCGCCAGCCTCGTGGAAGGCATGCTGGCAGCGCCGGACGCGCCGTTGAGCAGTTTTGAGTTGCTGGCCGTCGAGGAGCGTCAACAACTGCTGGGCGACTGGGCGGTCAATCCTCACGATTTCCCGCTGGAGCAAAGCTACGCGCAATTGTTTGCCAGCCAGGTCGCCCAGCGCGGCGGGCAGGTCGCGGCGATCTGTGACGGCAAGTCCCTGACCTACGCCGAGCTGGACCAGCGCTCCACGCGCCTGGCCCACGCCTTGCGCGAAGCCGGCGCCGGCGAAGACCAACTGGTCGCCCTGGCCGCCCCTCGTGGCCTGGCGTTGTTGACCATGATGATTGCCGTGTTCAAGACCGGCGCGGCGATGCTGCCCCTGGAAGTCAATCATCCGCCTGAGCGCCTGCGGGAGATCCTCAGCCTGTCCCGCGCACCGTTGCTGGTCGCCAGTGAAGCTTGCAGCGGCTTGCTCGATCCGTTGCTCAGCGGTCTGGAACAGGCCCCCGTGGCGCTGTTCGCCGAAGCTTGCTGGACATCCGCCAACGACGCGCCGCTGCCACTTCTCGGGCGCCCGGACAACCTCGCCTACGTCCTCTTCACCTCCGGTTCGACCGGTACGCCGAAGGGCGTGATGATCGAGCAACGGGGCATGCTCAACAACATCTTCGGCAAGGTCCCGGCCCTGGGGCTCGGCGCCGAAGACCGGATCCCGCAGACGGCTTCGGTGGCGTTCGACATTTCCGTGTGGCAGTTCCTCGCCGCGCCGGTGCTCGGCGCCACCGTGCACATCCTCCCGGATGAAGTCGCCCATGACCCGCAGCGCCTGCTGCAAGTGCTCGCCAGCGAGCGTCTGAGCGTGCTGGAAATCGTCCCGAGCCTGATGCGCACCCTGCTCGCGCTGTGCCCGTGCGACCTGCAACTGCCGGACCTGCGCTGGGTGCTGCCCACCGGTGAAGCCCTGCCGCCGACCGTGGCCCGAGACTGGTTTGCGCGCTTCCCCGACATCGCCCTGATGAACGCCTACGGACCGGCCGAATGTGCCGACGACGTGGCGTTCCAGCCGATTTTCGAAGCACCAGGAGCCGACGTCAGCCACATGCCCATCGGCCAGCCGACCGCCAATAACCGTCTGTACGTGCTGGACGAGGCCCTGCGTCCGCTGCCCGTGGGTGTGGCTGGGGAAATCTGTGTCGGTGGCGTCGGTGTCGGCCGTGGCTACCTGCACGATCCGCAGCGCACCTTCGAGGCGTTCATCGAGCATCCGCAGCTCGAAGGTCGCCTGTACCGCACCGGTGACCTCGGCCGCTGGCGCGCAGACGGGGTGATCGAATACCTCGGCCGCCGCGACCAGCAGGTGAAGTTGCGCGGCCATCGGATCGAACTGACCGAAATCGAACACCGCCTCGCACAGCACCCGAACGTGCGCGAAGCCGCCGTGCTGCTGCGGGAAAACAGCGTCGGTGAAGCCTGGCTGGTGGCGTACTGGTCGGCCCATGACGACACCCTGGGCAGCGACGGGCTGAGCGAACACCTGCGGGCGCAACTGCCGCCGTACATGGTGCCGGCCGCCTTCGTCTGCCTGGACAGCCTGCCACTGAACAACAACGGCAAGGTCGATCGCAAGACCCTGGCCGCCCGGGAACTGGACTGGCAGGCCGACACCCAACAGAGCATCGCCCCGCGCAACGAACTGGAAGCGGCCACAGCAAAAATCTGGGCCGAGGTCCTGGGGCGCGACTGCGTGGGTGTGGAAGACAACTTCTTCACCCTCGGCGGCCACTCGTTGCTGGCGACTCAGATCGTGGCGCGACTGCGCAGCCATTTCAAACTCGACCTGCCGCTGCGCACGCTGTTCGAACAACCCACGGTGGCCTTGCTGGCGGTGAACATCGCCGCCCGCCAGGCCGACGCTGCCGCGCCACAAGCCGTCGTTCTCAAGGCGCCGAAAGCCCAGCCACGCCCGGCCCTGTTGCCGCTGTCGTTCTCGCAACAGCGCCTGTGGTTCATCGAACAACTGACCCCGGGCACGACGCTGTTCAACATCCCGTTCGCCCTGCACCTCAAGGGCGAACTCAATGTCGAGGCGTTGCATGCCAGCCTGAACGACCTGCTGGCGCGCCATGAAATCCTCCGCACCGGCATCCACAGCACCGATGGCGTGCCTTGCCAACGCATCAGCGCAGCTCTGGACATCGCCTTGCCCTTCGAGGACCTGTCCGGCCTGACCGCCACCGCCCGCGAAGGCGCGCAGTTCACTGCCCTGCAAGACACCTTCGAGCAGCCGTTCGACCTGACCTCCCCGCCATTGCTGCGTGCCCGCCTGCTGCGCCTGGCGCCGGGAGAGCACGTGCTGGGCATCGCCCTGCATCACCTGGTGTCGGACGCCTGGTCGGCCACCATCGCCCTGCGGGAACTGGCCCTGGGCTATGAAGCCCGCTGCAACGGCGCCGCCGCCGAACTGCCGGCGTTGCCGGTGCAATACGCTGACTTCGCCCTCTGGCAGCGCGAACACCTGCAAGGTGCCGAACTCAAGCGCCAACTGGATTACTGGACCACCACCCTGGACCGCCGCGACAGCGAAGGCAGCCCGCTGCTGGCGCTGCCCACCGACCATCCGCGGCCGTCGATGCAGAGCTACCGCGCCGGGATCGTCCAGCGTGAACTCAGCGCCGACCTCAGTGGCCGGGTGCAAGCCTTTGCCAGTCGCCTCGGCACTACCCCGTTCACGGTGCTGTTCGCCGGCTTCGCCGTGCTGATGCACCGCCTGAGCGGCGATGCCACGGTGCTGGTCGGTACCCCGGTGACCCATCGCGAACAACCGGGCACCGAAGGCCTGCTCGGCATTCTGCTGAACAACCTGGCGATCCGCGCCGACTTTGCACCGCAGGCAGATTTCACCGCCCTGGTGCAACAAGTGGCCGAGCGCCTGCGCAGCGGCTTGCAGCACCAGGATCTGCCTTTCGAGCAACTGGTGGACAGCCTGCAACTGCCCCGCAGCCTCAGCCACGCACCGCTGTATCAGGTGATGGTGGCCCAGCAGTTGGCGATGGAGTCGCGGCTGCGCTTCCCTGGGCTCGAGTTCGAAGCGCTGGACACTCCGCTCCGGCATTCGGAATGCGACCTGGACTTGCACGTGTTGTGCCCGGCCAATGCACCGATCCAGCTGGAACTGATGTTCGCCCTGGACCTGTTCGTCGCCGACAGCGCCCGCCAGACCCTGGCCCGCCTGGAGCACCTGCTCGAGCAGATGCTCACCGAACCGCAACGCCCGGTGGCCGCCCTGCCGCTGCTGATGGACGCGGAATGGCAGCGCACGGTGGTGGAATGGAACCGTACCGAAATGGCGGTGCCCACGGACCTGACCTTCGCCCAGCTGTTCGAACAACAGGCCGAGCGCACCCCCGAGCGCGACGCACTGTGCTTCGAGGGCCGCCACCTGAGCTACGCCGAGCTGAACCGGCGGGCCAACCAGGTGGCGCATTACCTGCGCAGCCGTGGCGTGGTCGCCAATCGTCCGGTGGCGCTGTGTGTCGAGCGTTCGCTGGAGCTGTTGGTCGGCCTGCTGGGGATCCTCAAGGCCGGCGGCGCCTATGTGCCGCTGGACCCGACCTACCCGGTGGATCGCCTCGCCTACATGCTCGAAGACGCGCAACCGGCGTTGTTCCTCGGCCAACAGGGCCTGCTGGAACAGTTGGGCGCCGACCTGCCTCGCCTGCGCCTGGACAGCGACGCGGCGCTGTTCGCCGATCAGCCGGACGCCAACCTGCCTGCGCTCGCCGGGCCGCAAGACCTGGCCTACATCATGTACACCTCCGGCTCGACCGGTAAGCCCAAGGGCACCCTGGTCACCAACGGTTCGGTGGTCAACCTGGCCTGGGCGCGGATTCATGGCCTGTACCGTCGCTACACCGACCAACCGCTGCGCACCAGCTTCAACTACTCGTTCGCCTTCGACAGCTCGGTGGCCGAACTCATCCTGTTGCTCGACGGCCACAGCCTGTACCTGACCCCGGAAGACGTGCGCTACGACCCGCAGGCATTGGCGCAGTTCTTCGCCGAAACCCGCCTGGACGCCTTCGAGTGCACCCCGGCGCAACTCAAGGCGTTGCTGGAAAGCGACGGCGTGCGCCGTGGCGAGGTGTACCTGCCGCGCTTCGTGCTGTTCGGTGGCGATGCGGTGGACGCGCAGTTGTGGCAACGCCTGCCGTCGATTGCCGGCAGCCGCTTCTTCAACACCTACGGCCCGACCGAATGCACGGTGGATGCCACCGGTTGCGCGGTCGATGACTTCCCGGCCCGCCCCATCATCGGACGGCCGATTGCCAACGTGCGCACCTACGTCCTCGACGGGTTCCTCAACCCGCTGCCGGTGGGCGTTCCGGGGGAACTGCACATCGGCGGTGCCGGAGTGACCCTGGGCTACCTCAACCGTGCCGAGCAGACCGCCAAGGTGTTCATCGAGGACCCATTCTCGCCGCTGGAAGGCGCGCGGATGTACAAATCCGGCGACCTGGTGCGCTGGCTGCCCGACGGCCAGCTCGAATACCTCGGGCGCATGGACCATCAGGTGAAGATCCGTGGCTTCCGCGTCGAACTGGGGGAAATCGAAAGCCTGATCGGCGCCCAGCCCGGCGTGCGCCAGGCGGTGGTGCTGGCCCGGGAAGACGTGCCCGGCGACAAGCGCCTGGTGGCCTACGTGACCTGCGACGGTCAGGCCGATGTCAACGCTTGGCGCAAGACCATCGGCGCCGCCCTGCCCGATTACATGGTGCCTTCGGCGTTCGTGCTGCTCGATGAACTGCCGCTGACCGACAACGGCAAACTCAACCGCAAGGCCCTGCCGGCCCCGGACATCCAAGCCGCGCCGGACGCCCTCGACCCACCACGCAGCAGCGCCGAACGACAACTCGCCGCGCTGTGGTCGGAGTTGCTGAAGGTGCCGTCGACGCAGATCGGCCGCGACAGCCATTTCTTCTACCTCGGCGGTCATTCGCTGTTGGCGGCGGCGCTGTTTGCCCGCCTGCGCCAACAGTTCGCCACGGTGCCGCCGCTGCGGTCCGTGTTCGAACACCCGACCCTGGAGGCCCTGGCCGCACTGCTGGGCGATCCGCTGCAAGCCCCCGCCGCGACCTTCGTCCCGGCGCCACGCCCGGCGCGCCTGCCGTTGTCGTTCGAACAACAACGCCTGTGGTTCCTCGAACAACTGAGTGCCGGTGGTGGCGAATACAACGTGGTCAGCGCCGTGCAACTGGACGGTGAGCTCGATACCCGGGCCCTGCAAGCGGCCCTGGACAGCGTGGTCCAACGTCACGAAATCCTGCGCAGCCGCATTGTGCGCGAGGGTGACGGCGAGTTGGCACTGGTCATCGAGCCGCAAATCAACATCACCTTGGCGCCGACAGCCCTGGAAGCCACCAGCGACGAACACTGGCAGCAACTGACCGACGACGCCATCCACGCAGAAACCGGGCGCCGTTTCGATCTCGCCGTCGAAGTGCCTGTGCGTGCCACGCTGATACAGCGCAGCGGCCGCGCCCAGTCGTTGCTGTTGCTCACCGTGCACCATTGCGCCACCGACGACGCCTCCAGCCAGAACCTGCTGGATGAACTCGGCCGCTGCTACAGCGCTCACTGCCAGGGCGCGACGGCCAAACTGCCGGAACTGGTCCTGCAATACCCCGACTACGCCCTCTGGCAGCGCGAGCCGGGGCAACAGACCGCGTTCAGCAGCCAGTTGGACTACTGGCGTGGACAGCTGGAAGACGGCGACTACCTGCTGGACCTGCCCACCGAACAGGGCCGCCCCAACCACCTCGCCCCGGCTGCCGGCGCGGTGCAATTGCAGTTGCCGCCGGCCCTGGTGGGACGCCTGCGGCAGTTCGCCCAGCAACGCGGTGCCACCCTGTACATGTTGATGCTCAGTGCCGCGCAATTGCTGCTGGGTCGCTACGCCAACCAGCGTGACGTGCGGGTCGGCAGCCCGGTGGCCCAACGTCCGTTCGCCGAGTTGCAGCCGCTGATCGGTTGCTTCGTCAACACCGTGGTGATGCGCGCCGACCTTGATCCGAACCTGGATTTCGAAGGCCTGCTGAATCAGGTCCGCAACCGCGTACTGGACGCCCAGCAGCATCAGGACGTGCCGTTCGACCAGGTTGTCGACTACCTCAAGCCGGCCCGCAGCCTCGGCCAGACGCCGTTGTTCCAGGTGCTGTTCGCCATGCAGAACGCCGATGCGTCCTGCCAGTACTGGCCGCAATTGCAAGTCAGCGAACGTGCCGTGAGCGCCCAGGCCACCAAGTACGATCTGAACTGGGAAGTGCATGACGGCGAGGTGCTGTCGGTGTTGCTGGAATACCGCGCCGCGCTGTTCAGCGAAACCACCGCTCGGCGTTGGTTGGAACAATGGCAGCAACTGCTTGAGGCCATGCTCGACGCGCCACAGACCCGCCTCGCGGACTGGTCTCCATTGGCCGCGACCGAGCGTCAGCGCCAACTGGTCGAGTGGAACGCCACCGAACGTCATTACAGCGGCCCCACCGACCTGCATACGGCCCTGAGCCAACAAGCTGCCCTCAGCCCCAACGCCCCGGCGCTGGTGTTCGAAGGCCAGCGCCTGAGCTACGCCGAGCTGGATAACCGGGCGCAAACCGTTGCCCGTGCCCTGCGTGCGGCCGGCATCGGCGCCGATGCCATCGTGCCGGTGTGCATGCAGCGCTCTGTCGACATGGTGGTCGCCCTGCTCGGCATCGTCCATGCCGGCGCCGCCTGGCTGCCGCTGGATCCGGAACTGCCCGCCGCGCGCCTGGCCTTCCTGATCGAAGACGCCGACGCCAAGGTCACCTTGACCCAGACCCAGTGGCTGTCGCGCCTGCCAGCCGACCATCAAGCCTGGACCCTCGACACCCTGCCCCCGGCACCGGCGTTCGACCCGATCAGCGTCAGTGCCAGCAACCTGGCCTACGTGCTCTACACCTCCGGCTCCACCGGCCAACCGAAAGGCGTGATGAACGAACACGGCGCCTTGATGAACCGCCTGTATTGGATGCAGGACGCGTTCCCGATTGGTCCGAACGACCGTGTGTTGCAGAAAACCCCGTACAGCTTCGACGTGTCGGTGTGGGAGTTCTTCTGGCCGCTGATCACCGGCGCCACCTTGGTGGTAGCGCGTCCCGACGGTCATCGTGATCCGGCGTACCTCAGCCAGCTGATCCAGCAGGAGCAGGTCACGACGTTGCACTTCGTACCGTCGATGCTCCGTGCCTTTGTCGACGAGCCGAGTCTGGTCGACTGCCGCAGCCTGCGCCAAGTGTTTGCCAGCGGCGAGGCGCTGCCGGTGGATCTGGTACGGCGCTTCATGGGCCAACACCCGGCGGCGCTGGTCAACCTGTACGGCCCGACCGAAGCGGCCATCGACGTGTCGGTATGGCGCTGCTCGGCGGACGATATGATCGTGCCCATCGGCAAACCCATCGCCAACCTGCGCCTGTACATCCTCGACGAAACCATGCAACCGCTGCCTATCGGCAGCATCGGTGAGCTGTACATCGGCGGTGTCGGCGTCGCTCGCGGCTACCTCAAGCGTCCGGATTTGACCGAGGAACGCTTCCTCGCCAGCCCGTTCATCGACGGTGATCGCCTGTACCGCACCGGCGACCGTTGCCGCTTCCTGGCCGATGGCAACATCGAATACCTCGGACGTCTCGATCATCAGGTGAAACTGCGCGGCCAACGCATCGAACTTGGTGAAATCGACGCCGAGCTGCTGGCCCAGAGCGGCGTTCGCGACGCCGCGACCCTGCTGCTGGAGCAACGCTTGGTGAGCTTCTGGTGCGGTGATGCCGACGAGGCTTCCATTCGTAGCGCATTGAGCGACAACCTGCCCTCGCACATGCTGCCGAGCTTCTTTGTCCAGCTCGACAGCCTGCCTCTGAACAGCAACGGCAAACTCGACCGCAAGGCCCTGGCCGCCACCCCGCTGCCGGAAAACCACAGCGACCGGTCGTACACCGCGCCGCGCACCGCCACAGAAAGCACGCTCTGCGAGTTGTTCAGCGAAGTGCTGGAATGCCCGTCGGTTGGCATCGAAGCTCACTTCTTCCAGCTCGGCGGCCATTCCTTGTTGGCGACTCGACTGGTCAGCCGGGTCCGGGAACGCCTGGGGGTTTCCCTGCCATTGGCGCTGGTGTTCGAACGCCCGACGGTCGCGGCCCTGGCCGATTACCTGGGCGTGGCGACAGCGGACGAATCGATCACCGCGCAACCGCGTCCGCCGGCATTGCCATTGGGTCTGGCGCAGAAACGCTTCTGGATGCTCAGCCGTCTGGTGCCGGATTCTCGCGAGTACCACATGCCGTTCGCCCTGACGTTGCGCGGCGAGTTGCAGGTCCGCGTCTTGCGTGAGGCATTCGAACAGGTCAGCCAACGCCACCTGGTGCTGCGCAGCCGGATTGTCGAAGTCCAGGGCGAGCCGCAACTGTTGATTGATGACCATGGGCCTGCGCTCGCGGTCACTGCCGTTGCCACACAGGATTGGAGCGCAACCTGCGCCACGGCCCAAGCCGAGTTAATGGCACCGTTCGACCTGGCTACCGCCGCGCCTTGGCGTGCGCACCTGCTGCAACGCCAGGACAGCGACGAAAACCTCTTGCTGGTGTGCCTGCATCACAGCGCCACCGACGGTTGGGCCATGCAGTTGTTCATCGATGAACTGACCCAGGCCTACGCCGCCGGCCTGAATGGACAGTCGCCGAGCTGGTCGCCGCTGGAGATCGACTATGTCGACTTCGCCCTGTGGCAACAGCACCCGGACACCCAGGCCCGGCGCAATGACAGCCTGGACTACTGGAAAAACCACCTGGGCCAGGACGACTACCAGCTCGACCTGCCCATCGACCATCCACGGGGCGCTGAAGCCGATCGCCGGGCCCAACAGTTGATCGTCAACCTCGGCGCCCAGCGCGCCGAATCGATCCGCCAGTTCGCCCGCCAGCGCGGCACCACCACTTACGTGGTGCTGGCCTCGGCCCTGAGCGCACTGCTGGCGCGTTACAGCGGCCAGCGCGAGATTCGCCTCGGCACCCCGGCGGACCAGCGCGATCAGCCGCAATCCCAGACGTTGCTGGCCTGCCTGGTCAACACCCTGGTGATCCGCAGCGAAGTCGACCAGCGCGCCCCGGCCGAGCAGTTGCTCGCCAGCCTTGAAGCCGACTTGCGCGCGGCCCAGGCTCACGCCGATCTGCCATTCGCCACCCTGGTCGGCGCGGTCGCGCAACACCGCGACCTGAACCGCACGCCGCTGTTCCAGGTGCTGTTCTCGCTCAACTATGGCCGCGTCGACAGCAGTCAATGGCCGGGCCTGAACGTCGAAGAGCAGACGCTGCCGGTGATCGACGCCAAGTTCGAACAGAGCTGGGAAGTCCAGGACGACGGCAGCGACATGACCCTGGCGCTGGAATATCAAGCGGCGCTGTTCGACGCGTCGACCATGCAACGCTGGAGCGCGCAGTGGTGTGCGCTGCTGGATGCCTTGGTCGCAACGCCTGCGCGAACGCTGATCGAGCTGTTCCCGCAGCAGCAGGACCAGCAGCAACTGGACCGCTGGAACGCCACCGAACGTCATTACAGCGGCCCTACTGACCTGCACACCGCCCTGAGCCAACAAGCCGCCCTCAGCCCCAACGCCCCGGCGCTGGTGTTCGAAAGCCAACGCCTGAGCTACGCCGAGCTGGACCAACGGGCGCAAGCCGTTGCCCGGGCCCTGCGTGCGTGCGGCATCGGCACCGATGACATCGTGCCGGTTTGCATGCAGCGCTCGGTGGACATGGTCGTCGCCCTGCTCGGCATCGTCCATGCCGGCGCCGCGTGGCTGCCGCTGGATCCAGAACTACCTGCCGCTCGCCTGGCGTTCCTGATTGAAGACGCCGACGCCAAGGTCACCTTGACCCAGACCCAGTGGCTGTCGCGCCTGCCAGCCGACCATCAAGCCTGGACCCTCGATGCCCTGCCCCAGGCCCCGGCGTTCGACCCGATCAGCGTCGTTGCCAGCGACTTGGCCTACGTGCTCTACACCTCCGGTTCCACCGGCCAACCGAAAGGCGTGATGAACGAACACGGCGCCTTGATGAACCGCCTGTACTGGATGCAGGACGCGTTCCCGATTGGTCCGAACGACCGTGTGCTGCAGAAAACCCCGTACAGCTTCGACGTCTCGGTGTGGGAGTTCTTCTGGCCGCTGATCACTGGCGCGACCCTGGTGGTAGCGCGTCCGGACGGTCATCGCGACCCGGCGTACCTCAGCCAGTTGATCCAGCAGGAACAAGTCACGACGTTGCACTTCGTACCGTCCATGCTCCGCGCCTTTGTCGAGGAGCCAAGCCTGGTTGACTGCCGCAGCCTGCGCCAGGTGTTTGCCAGCGGCGAAGCGCTGCCGGTGGATCTGGTGCGGCGTTTCATGGGTCTGCACCCGGCAGCCCTGGTCAACCTGTACGGCCCGACCGAAGCGGCCATCGACGTGTCGGCATGGCGTTGTTCGGTGGACGACGTGATCGTGCCCATCGGCAAACCCATCGCCAACCTGCGCCTGTATATCCTCGACGAAACCATGCAACCGCAGCCTATCGGCAGCATCGGTGAGCTGTACATTGGCGGTGTCGGCGTCGCTCGCGGTTACCTCAAGCGTCCCGACCTGACCGAGGAACGCTTCCTCGCCAGCCCGTTCATCGACGGTGATCGCCTCTACCGCACCGGCGACCGCTGCCGCTTCCTGGCCGATGGCAACATCGAATACCTCGGACGTCTCGATCATCAGGTGAAGCTGCGCGGCCAGCGCATCGAGCTTGGTGAGATCGACGCAGCCGTGCTGAACCTGCCGGCCATCACCGCTGCCTGCACGCTGGTCATCGACAACCGTCTGGTGGCGTTCTACAGCAGCAGCGCAGCGCAATCGGACCTCGACACCCTACTCGCCGCCGAGTTGCCGGCCTACATGGTGCCGGCGGTCTGGGTGCACGTTCCGACCCTGCCGCTGAACAGCAACGGCAAGATCGACCGCAAGGCCCTGGCGGCCCTGCCCTTGCCGCAAACCCAGAAAGACTACGCCGCACCGCGCAATGCGCTGGAAAGCCTGTTGTGCCGGTTGTTCGGTGAACTGCTCGGTGAAAGCCTGACCGGTGGCCGCGAAGTCGGCACCACGGACAGTTTCTTTGCCCTGGGCGGTGATTCGATTCTCGGTCTGAAGCTGATCTCACGTCTGCGCGAACACGGCTACTCACTGACGCCACGGGACCTGTTCCGCTCGCCCACCCCGGCGGCGCTGGCCCAGGTGACCACGGCCCTGCTGACCCAGGCCGAACAGGGTGAAGTCACCGGTGCGATGCCGCTGATGCCGTTGCACCAGTGGTTCTTCGACCAACAGCAACCCCAGGCCGCGCACTGGAACCAGTCCGTATTGGCTGACAGCGACCGGCGTCTTGAGCCGGCCATCGTGCAGGCGGTATTGGATCGCTTGGTCGCGCACCACGACGCCCTGCGCTTACGCTTCGCCGAAGTCGATGGGCAATGGCAGGCACGGATCGCCCCCGTAGCCCCTGCGCAAATGACCTGCTGCGAGCACCCGGACCAACTGCTGCAGGTCGCGCAAAGCCTGGACCTGCAACACGGCCCAGTGTTTGCCGCGGCCCTGCTGGAAGGCGAACCTCAGCGACTGTACCTGGCGGCTCATCACCTGGTGGTGGACGCAGTGTCCTGGACGCCGCTGCTGGAGGACTTCCAACAGCTGTATGCAGCACTGGAGCGCGGCGAACAGCCGACGTTGCCGGCGAAAACCACCTCCTACCGGCAATGGGCCGAGCACCTGCATGCCCACGCCGCCAAGGTCACGGGCGAGCAACGCTACTGGCACGCCCAGGCCAGCACCAGCCGGCCGCCGGTCGCCACGGTGGCCGAGCGCCGGACGTTGTCGGCCCGCTGGGAAGCGACCCGCACTCACCAATGGCTGACCGAGTCCCACGCAGCGTACCGCACGCAACCGGAAGAACTGCTGATCGCCGCCCTCGCCGCGACCCTGGCGGAGACCGAACGTCGCAGCGACATCGTCGTGGATCTGGAGCGCCACGGCCGCGATGCGCCTTTCGATGGCCTGGACGTCAGCCGCACGGTCGGCTGGTTCACCACGCTGTTCCCGCTGCGCGTCAACGCCAGCGGCGCCCGTGGCGATCAGGTGTGCAACGCCAAGGAGGCCTTGCGTGCAGTGCCGGGCCAGGGCCTTGGCTACGGCTTGCTGCGTCAACGCGGTGAATTGCCGGCCAGCCACGGCGATGTGCTGTTCAACTACCTGGGGCATGAACAAACGCCCGAGGGCTGGTTGCGCGCCAGCAGCCTGACTCCACCGGCAGACGTGTCGCCGGCAAACCGGGTGACCCACGGTCGAGAGGTGGTGGCGTGGCTGGAGGACGGCGTGTTGCGTGTCGAATGGCACAGCGTCACGCCGGATGCCGACAGCCGCTTGCCCGCTCGCCTGTTGGAGCATCTGCAAGCGTTGGTCGAGCACTGCCTCGATCCACAGGCCGGCGCGCTGATGCCCTCGGACTTCCCGCTCGCCAAGGCGCTGAACCAGAAGTCCCTGGACAAGCTGCTGGGCAAGCTCAAGACCAAACCGAACTCCCAAAGCCAGTGAGTGGCGCAGCCGCCGCGGGGTCAGCGCCCGACCACCGCGGCGCCAGCCCGACACTCACTGTTTTCAAGCCTTTGAAATGGACCAAGCCAGCATGAACAACATCGAAGACATCTACTCCCTTTCGCCGACCCAGCACGGCCTGCTGTTCCACAGTGTCTTTGAACCGGATTCGCGGGTGTATTACCAGCAATTGAGCCTGGAAATGCACGGCCCGCTGCAACTGAACGCCTTTCGCGGCGCCTGGCAGGCACTGATGCAGCGCCACGCTGTGCTGCGCAGCGCGTTTCTCTGGGAAGAACTGGACGATGCCTATCAGGTGGTGCAACAGGACGTCGACCTGCCCCTGACCGAACTGGACTGGCAGGACCGTGCCGACCCGCAGGCGGCCCTGGAGCAATTGGCCCTGGAACAACGGGCCCAGCCCCTGGAGCTGAACGAGTCGCCGCTGATGCGCGTGTGCCTGGTGCGCCTGGCCCCCGAGCGCTGGCACCTGAGCTGGACCTTCCATCACATCCTCATGGACGGCTGGAGCGTTGGCATCGCCGTGCAGGAATGGCTGGCGCTCTACTACGAGCAGGCCCACGGCCGCCCTGCCCAGCTGCCACCGACCCGCCCCTACCGCGACTACATCGCCTGGCTGGCGGAGCAGGACATGGCCGCCACCGAAGGCTTCTGGCGCGAGCAGTTGCAGGACCTGAGCGAACCGACCCCGCTGCCCACCTTTGCCGTGCGCCAGACAGCGCCTGCCGGGGCACCTTTCGCCGAGCGGGAAAGCCGGCTGGATGCCAGCGAAACCGAGCAGCTGTCGCAGTTCGCCCGCCGCCACGACCTGACCATCAACACCTTGATCCAGGGCGCCTGGGCATTGCTGCTGGGCCAGCACGCCGGGCGTGACGACGTGGTCTACGGCGTCACCGTCGCCGGCCGCCCGGAGAACCTCGCGGCGGTCGACAGCACCGTCGGCCTGTTCATCAACACCCTGCCGCTGCGGGTGCAGTGGGCCGACAGCCCGGCGCTGGTGGACTGGCTGCAGCAGTTGCAGCACGCCAACAGCGACCTGCGCCACCACGCCTACCTGCCCCTGGGCAAACTCAAGTCGATGACGCGGATTGCCGCCGAACAGGCGCTGTTCGATTCGATCCTGGTGTTCGAGAACTTCCCGGTCACCGATGCACTGAACCAGGACACCGGCGGCTTGAGCTTCAGCGCCCCGGCCAGCGAACAGCAGGCCGACGGCATCACCCTGACCCAGGGCCGCAACCACTTCCCGCTGTCGCTGATCGTGATGCCGGACAAACAGTTGCACTATCTGATCAGCTACGACCGCAGCCGCTTCAGCGATGCCGAGGTGGCGGTGCTGTCCGCGCAACTGCGCTCGATCCTGTTGGCGATGACCGCGCAAGCGCAGTGCCGGGTCAATGAACTCGAATGGCTGAGCGCGGAAGAACGCCAGCAACTGCTGGTGCAGGGTCTCGGTGCGCAACTGTCGGTGCCCCAGGACTGCCTGCACCAGCGGTTCGAACAACAGGTGGCCGCGGACCCCGAGCAACTGGCGGTCCGCGATCGCCAGGTCGCACTGACCTACCGTGAGCTGGACCAGCAGGCCAACCGCCTCAGCCAGTACCTGCGCGCCCGGGGCATCGGCCACGACAGCGTGGTCGCCCTGGCCCTGGAACGCAGCGCCGATTTCGTCGTTGCCCTGCTCGCCACCCTCAAGGCCGGCGCGGCGTATCTGCCGCTGGATATCAAGCAGCCCGCCGGCCGCCTGGTCGACGTGCTGGTGGACAGCCGCGCCGCGCTGCTGATCGGCGCCACGCCTTCGCCGCTGCTCAAGGGCCTGGCCGAACACACGCCGACGCTGTGGCTGACGGAACAGGCACAGGCCATCGCCAGCCAATTGGACACGCCACCGGCCGTGGCCCACAGCCCGAGCGATGCCGCCTACGTGATCTACACCTCGGGCTCCACCGGCACGCCCAAGGGCGTGGTGGTCGAGCACCGCTCCATCGTCGACTACCTGACGGCGGTGCAAGCCGTGCTCAACCCGCCGTCGGCCGCCCGCTACGGCTTGCTGTCGAGCATCGCCGCCGACCTCGGTCACACCCAGCTATTCGGCGCCCTGTGCAGCGGTGCCAGCCTGTTGCTGGTGGATGAAGACAGCGGTTTCAGCCCACTGGCCCTGGCCGAACTTTTCGACCGGCATCCGGTGGATGTGCTGAAGATCACCCCTAGTCATCTCGCCGGCCTGTTGCAGGCGCTGCCCGATGCGCGCCTGCTGCCACGCTCGCTGCTGGTGTTCGGTGGCGACGCTCTCAGCCCGGCGCTGCTGGAGCAGGTCAATCGCCTGGCACCGGGCTTGAAGGTGTTCAACCACTATGGCCCGAGTGAGGCGACTGTCGGCGCCATTGCCACCGAACTGCCTGCGGGCCTGCGCAGCATTGCCCTCGGTCGTCCGCTGCCGAACCGTCAACTGCGGGTGGTCGATGGCAACGGGCGCCTGGCGGCCATCGGCGTGTCCGGTGAACTGCTGATCAGCGGCGCCCTCGCCCGGGGTTACCTGCACCGGGACGACCTCACCGCCGAGCGCTTCCATCTCGATGCGAACGACCAACGCTGGTACCGCACCGGCGACCGCGTGCGCTGGCAAGTCGACGGTCAGGTGGCGTTCCTTGGCCGCGTCGACAGCCAAGTGAAGATCCGTGGCAACCGCCTGGAGCTGGGCGAAGTCGAGGCGCAGATCAAGCGCCTGTCGCCGCTGATCGAGCAGGCCCTGGTGCGCGTCGTCGAACTGGACGGCAGCCCGCGGCTGGTGGCCTGGCTGGTCGCCAGCCAATCGATTTCCCCGGCCAAGCTGCGCAACGACCTCAGCGCCCGGGTGCCGGACTACATGGTGCCGGCGCATTTCATCACCCTCGATGAACTGCCCCTCACCCGTAACGGTAAGGTCGACGTCCAGCGCTTGCCGACGCCGCAAAAAACCACCGCTGACAACGCCAGCCACGTCGCCCCGCGCAATGAAGTCGAAACGCTGCTGGCCGAGATCTGGCAAGACGTCCTCAAGCTTGAGCGGGTTGGCGTGCACGATAACTTCTTCGCCCTGGGCGGCGACTCGATCATCAACTTGCAGATCATCGCCCGCGCCAATCAGCAAGGGCTGAAGCTCACGCCCCGGCAGTTGTTCGAGAACCGCACCATCGCCGATATCGCCCGGGTCCTGGGTGCCGATGCCAGCCAGGGAGTGGCGCAAAGCCTTTCCGATGGCTACGAGTTGCCACTGGGCGCGGGTCAACTGGCGCGCCTGCAACAAGGACCGCTCGACGCCACCTGGCGCTGCGTGGCGCTGGCCCAGGCCATCGACAGCGACCTGCTCGGCCAAGCGCTCACAGCCTTGCAGCAACATCACCAGGCCTTGCGCCTGGCACTCAAAGCGCTGCCGGAAGGTGAATGGCAGCAACGGGTACTGGGCGCGGCCAAGGCGCCGCTGATCAGCCGCGAGACACTGGCCGTGTGCGACCCGGTGCACTTGCAGGCCCTGGCCCAGGCCGGTGTCGACGCCCTTGAACTGGACGCCGGCCAGACCTTGCATGCCTGCCTGCTGGACGTGGCCGGCAAGCCGTCGCTGTTGCTGGCCGCTCACCCTTTGTGCGTGGACGAGGCATCCTGGTCGCTGTTGCTCAGCGACCTCAACCTGGCGCTGGCGCAACTGAAGTATCAACGGCCGGTGCGCCTGTCCTATGCCGGCGGCGATTTCAGCCAGTGGACGCGGCACCAGCAGGCACACGCACAAAGCGATGCCCTGGACGAGGCCTGGGAACATTGGCTGCAATACGCCGGCGCGGAACCGCTGCAACTGCCGGAAAGCGAGCAAACCAGCAGCGTGGTCGAGCACGCCCTGCCAGCCACCACCTCCAGCGAACTCAAGCGCGTGGCCGAGGTGCTGCAGCTGGACTGGAACAGCCTGCTGGCCGCTGCCGTGGTGGAACAATGCCGTGAGCTGGGCGGCGACGGCCTGATCGCACTGAGCATTCAAGGCACCCGCCCCGCCACCGAACGCTTGCCTGTCGATGCGGCCATCGCCGTGGCCGACCTCGAACCGGCACGCATCCTCGGCCCCCTGGATCTGGCGGTGCCGTACTTTCTCCAGACCGAAGGCGACAGCCTCCTGCAACGCGTGCAGACCCTGGTTGCGCAGATGCGCGCCTATCCGCAACACGGCGTCGACTACGGCGCCCTGCGTTACCTGTCGGACAACACTTACCTGCAAGAACCCCTGCGCGATCTGCCAGCGGCAGCGGTCGCCATTCGCTGGCTGGGCAACCTCGACAGCCATCGCGAGGAGCACGGCATCCTCACCGGGGTCGAAGCGGCGAACCCATTGGCGGCGTCTGCCTGCCCCCTGACACTCGACGCCTGGTGGCAGGACGATTGCCTGCACCTGCGCAGCCAGGGCGCCCTCGCCGCCAGTTGGGCGCCACGGCTCATGCAACGCTTGGTCGAACTCGCCGGGCTGCGCACCGCCACCGACCTGCGCCCCGCCAGCCAGGCCTTCCCGCTGTGCCACAAGCAAGCGGCGACCCTGGCGGCCGAGCCCCTGGACTGGTCGAACATCGAAGACGTCTACCCGCTGTCGTCGATGCAACAGGGCATGCTCCTGCACACCCTGCTGCAACCCCACAGCGGCATCTACCTGATGCAGCAACGCTACAGCTGGGACGGCGCGTTGCAGCGCCCGGCCATGGAAGCGGCCTGGCAGTTGTTCCTGCAACGGCATCCGATGATGCGCACCGCGTTCTGGTGGCAGGAAGACCATGAGCCGCTGCAATGCGTCTACCGGCAAACCCATCGGGCCTTCGACTGGCAGGACCTGCGCCATCTCGATGAAGACCAGCAACGCCTGGCGATGGACCAAGCCCTGGAAGCACAACGCGTGCAAGGCTTCGACATGGCCGGTGCGCCGCTGACCCATCTGCGGGTGTTCCAGCTCGATGAGCGCCGCTTCGCCGTGGTGCGCAGCTTCCACCATATCCTCACCGATGCCTGGTGCTTCGGCCTGCTGATGGAGGACTTGCTGGCGATCTATCAGGCCATCGTCCGCCAGGAGCCTGTGGCCCGTCCGCGCCTGCGTTCGTTCCGCGGCTACATGAGCTGGCTGGAGCGTCATGACATGGCCGCCGCGCACGCCTTCTGGCAAGCGCAGATGGCCGGCTTCAGCGAGCCGACGCCGCTGCACGTGGACAGCCCCGTGGCCCGTCCCGAGCAGGCGCCGGAGCAAGTCGGCGATTTCGACCAGACCCTGAGCATCGCCCAGACCCAGCGTTTGCAGCAGCTCTGCCAGCAATACCAGTTGACGCCGAACACCTGGATCCAGGGCGCCTGGGCGTTGTTGCTGGCGCGCTACAGCGGTAATCGCGATGTGCTGTTCGGCGTGACCGTGGCCGGTCGCCCGACCGATCTGGCCGGGGTGGAGGAAATGGTCGGGCTGTTCATCAACAGCCTGCCGCTGCGGGTCGATGTCGACCCCAAAGCGTTGGTCGCCGACTGGCTGCAGGCATTGCTGTCCCACAATGCGCAACTGCGCGAGCACGAAAGCGCGTCGCTGGTGGACATCCAGCGTTGCAGCGAAGTGCCCCGCGGCCAGCAGTTGTTCGACAGCCTGGTGGTGTTCGAGAACGCCCCGCTGGACATCAGCAGCGTGCAACTGGACGCCTTCAGCATCGATATCTATGAAGACCGGGTGCACACCAACTTCCCGATGACCGTGGTGCTCTACCCTGGCGACCGCCTGGGCATCCGCCTGTCCTATGACAGCCAGCGCTTCAGCACCGACACCGTGCAGCGCATGCTCGGCCATCTGGTGCAACTGCTGTCGAGCATGCTCGAGCAGCCGCAAGCGCCACTGGGCAGCCTGCACATGCTCCCCGAAGCGGAGCGCCAGCAGTTGCAGGTCGAATGCAACCGCAGCGCGGTCGAGTTCCCGCTGGAGCGCGGCTACGCGGCGCTGTTCGCCGATCAGGTGCGCCGCCGCCCGCAACACATCGCCGCGGTCTGCCAGGGCCAGTCACTGACCTACGCCGAACTGGACCGCCGCGCCAATGCCATCGCTCACGCCCTGCAAGAGGCCGGCGCCGGTCCGGAAACCCTGGTGGCGCTGTTTGCCGAGCGTGGCCTGGCCTTGCTGACGATGATGATCGCCACGCTCAAGGTCGGCGCCGCGTTCCAGGCCCTGGACATCCAGCAACCGCCGGCGCGCCTGGCGGAACTGCTGAACCTCGGTGAAGCGCCGCTGCTGCTGGTTTGCGAGAACGCGACGGCGACGCTGGACAACGTCCTGCCGCAGATGCACCGGCAACCCACCTGCCTGATCGCCCAGGCGCTCTGGCAAAGCGGCGAACGAGCACCGGTCAGCTACGCCCACACCCCCGACCAACTGGCCTACGTGATCTTCACCTCGGGCTCTACCGGCACACCGAAAGGGGTGATGGTCGAGCAACGGGGCATGCTCAACAACATGTTCGGCAAGGTGCCGAGCCTGGGCCTGGGCGAGCACGACCGGATTGCCCAGACGGCCTCGGCGGCGTTCGATATCTGCGTGTGGCAGTTCCTCGCCGCGCCGCTGTTCGGCGCCACCGTGCACATCCTTGCCGATGCCCAGGCCCACGACCCGGTGGCCCTGCTCGACGCCGTCCAGGAACACGGGCTGACGCTGCTGGAAACCGTGCCGGCGCTGATTCGCGGCATGCTCCAGGAGAGTCAGGCACATCACGACCTGGCGAGCCTGCGCTGGTTGCTGCCCACCGGCGAGGCCCTGCCGCCGGCCCTGGCGCGGGATTGGTTCGGGCGCTTCCCGGCCATCCCGTTGATGAACGCCTACGGCCCGGCGGAATGCTCGGACGACGTTGCGTTCCACCCGATTGCCGAAGCCCCGACCGACGATTGCCTGCACATGCCGATCGGCAAACCGACCGCCAACAACCAGGTGTTCGTGCTGGATTCGGACCTGCGCATGGTGCCCATCGGCGTTCCCGGTGAGTTGTGCATCGGTGGCGTCGGTGTGGGTCGCGGTTACCTGCGCGACCCGCAGCGCACCCGCGAAGCCTTTGTCCCGCACCCGTTCCAGGCGGGTGCGCGGCTGTATCGCAGCGGCGACATCGGGCGGATGCGCGCCGATGGCGTGATCGAGTACCTCGGCCGTCGCGATCAGCAAGTGAAGATCCGTGGTCATCGGATCGAACTGGGTGAAATCGAGAACCGCCTGATGCAGCACCCAGCGGTGGACAGCGCGGCCGTCCTGGCGCTGCCCGACGCCCGGGGTGCCTTGCAACTGGTCGCCTGGTACGTGCTCGACAGCGCTGCCGGTCTGGGTGGCGAGCCTGCGCAACAGCTGTTGAGCGCTTACCTGGCCACGCAACTGGCGAGCTACATGGTCCCGGCCCGCTGGTTGGCCCTTGAACAATTGCCGCTGAACGCCAACGGCAAGGTCGACCGCCGCGCCCTCGCCGCCCAAGGCGTGCCCCAGGCCGAGACGAGCGATGAGCTGTGCGTGGCACCGCGCACCGCCACGGAAAAAGTCCTGGCCGAACTCTGGCAGGAGATCCTCGGCCTGGACAGCGTCGGTGTGCACGATGACTTTTTCGCCATCGGCGGCCATTCGCTGCTGGCGACCCAGGTGCTGTCGCGGATTCGTCGACGCCTGAACGTGAGCCTGCCGCTGCGCACGCTGTTCGAACGCGGCACCCTGGAGCAACTGGCCGAAGCGGTTGATCGCCAGCGCGACGCCCAGGTCGCGTCCGAGGGCGACAACGAAATCGCCCTGGCACCACGTCACCAGCCGCTGCCGTTGTCCTACGCCCAGCAGCGCCTGTGGTTCCTCGATCGCTTCGAAGGTCCGAGCGCCGCCTATAACATGAGTACCGTGGTGAGGTTGCGTGGGGCGTTGGACATCCCGGCGTTGCAAGCAGCGTTGCAGGCTGTGCTGGAGCGTCATGAGTCGTTGCGCACCGCCTTCCACCTCAACGGTGACCAGCCCTGCCAGGTGATCAGCCCGGCGCCACGGGTCGACCTGACGCCGACCGAGTTGGCTCAGCTGACCGACGAGGCGCAGGCAGACACCCTGCAACGCCTGATCGATGAGCAGGCCGGCACCCCGTTCGACTTGCAACAGGCGCCGATGCTGCGCGCCAATCTGCTGCGCCTGGGCACGGATGATCATGTGCTGCAATTGGTACTGCATCACATCGCCACCGACGCCTGGTCCATGGGCATCCTCGTCCAGGAGCTGATCGTCGGCTATCAGGCGTACACCAGCGGTTCGACGCCGGCCCTGCCAGTGCTGCCGATCCAGTACGCCGACTATGCCCACTGGCAACGCAGCGAGGCCCAGCAGCGCCTGCTGGCCCGGGCCATCGATTACTGGCGTCGGCAACTGGACGGCGCGCCGACGCTGATCCCGCTGCCGCTGGATTGCCCGCGTCCGGCGCGTCCCGACTACCAGGGTGCGGCGCTGGAGCAGCGCTTCACGGCGGCCCAGACCCAGGTGCTGAAGGCGTATGCGCAAGCACAACGGGCGACGCTGTTCATGGTCCTGCTCAACGCTTTCAACAGCCTGATGCAGCGCGCCACCGGGGCCAGTGATTTCATCGTCGGCACCGACCTGGCCAACCGCGAACACCCGGCCCTGGAGCACCTGATCGGTTTCTTCGTCAACGTGCTGCCGATCCGCGCGCGCCTGACCGAAGGCGAATCTTTCGACATCCGCCTGCAACGCTTGCGTGAAGATTGCCTGTCGGCCTTCCAGCACCAGCAAGTGCCGTTCGACAAGCTGGTGGAAGAACTGCAACCGCCGCGCACGCCTGGGGTGAACCCGCTGGTGCAGGTGCTGTTCGTCATGCAGAACACGCCGAGCGGCAACGCCAGCCTGCCGGACCTTGCGGTGGAGCACCTGGTGCCGCGCCTGGAGAGCAGCAAGTTCGACCTCGCGGTGTTTGTCGAAGAAGACGAAGAACAGGGCCTGAACGTGCGCTGGGTGTACCGCACCAGCGTGTTGCAGGAAGCGACCGTCAAGCGCCTTGAGCAGGGCTTCGAAAGCCTGGTCGAGCAGATTGCCGCTGCTTCCGGGCAGGCGCTGGACAACTGGTCCTGGCGCCTTGAAGAAGGTCAGGGCAACACCGCGCCGGCCCTGCCCGATTCGCCCGCCGATGACGCCACGGCCCGCAGCGCTCGCAAGCTTTCCAAGCTGAGCAAGCTCAAGCAGACCCGCGCCACCGCCGTCAGCCAGCTGGCCCACGAACAGGTGCGCAGCCGCAGCCTGATCGCCGGACAGCCCCTGCCGTTGGTGATCGAGCCATTGCTGGGCGACCTCGATCCGGTGCACTGGGCGTTGCAAGCCCGCGAGTGGATCAACACACAGTTGCGCACCCACGGCGGCCTGTTGTTCCGGGGCTTCAACCTGCCGGACGCCGCCGCTTTCGAACAGTTCGCCCAGGCCATCGAACCGGACCTCTACGGGACCTACGGTGACCTGCCGAAGAACACCTCCGGCAAGAACATCTACCATTCCACGCCGTACCCGGAACAACACATGATTCTCTTCCACAACGAGAGCTCGCACCTGCCGCAGTGGCCGCGCAAGCAGTGGTTCTATTGCGAAACCCCATCGCCCGTGGGCGGCTGCACGCCCATCGTCGATTGCCGCCAGGTACTGGCGCGGTTGCCGAACGACATCGTCACCCGCCTGAAAACCCACGGCCTGCTCTACGTGCGCCACTTCACCGACAAGCTGGACGTGCGCTGGCAGGATTTCTTCAAGACCGAACAACGCGAGGAAGTCGAACGCCAATGCCTGGCGTCGGGCATGCGTTGGGAATGGCTGGGAGTCGATAACCTGCGTATCGCCCAGCACTGCCCGGCCATCGTCGAACACCCAGAGACCGGCGAGCTGTCGTTCTTCAACCAGGTGCAACTGCACCACACCGCCTGCCTGGAGCCTGAAGTGCGCAGCAACCTGATCAATCTGTTCGGCCCGGAGCACCTGCCGCGCAACGTCTACTACGGCGATGGCAGCGTGATCGAAGACGCGGTGATGGAGGTGATCGGCGCGGCCTATGAAGACTGCGCGGTGCGGTTTACCTGGCAAAAGGGTGACATGGTGATGCTCGACAACATGCTGGTGGCCCACGCCCGGGACCCCTTTGAAGGCGAGCGCAAGATCTGCGTCGCCATGGGCCAGATGATGCGCCGCGAAGAGCTGACGGGGCATCTGCCTGAAGCGCAGCCGGTGGCGGAGGTGCTGGCATGACGGCTTACGAAAAGCGTGAAGAAGCCTTCGCCCTCTCGCCGCAGCAGCGCAGCCAATGGCTGGGCGGGTTGCCGGCGGTGCGGCTGGAGCTGGAGATTCGCGGTGCGTTGGCGCTGGAGCGCTTGCAGCAACGGCTCGCCGCGTTGAGTGCCTGCCACGAGGCCCTGCGCTTGCGGGTGCGGCCGGAGCCGGGGTTGCTGATGCCATTGCAGGTGGTTGAGTCCGCCGCCGACGCGATCGGCATCCAAGTGCAATCGGTGGATGCCGATCGGCATCGGGTGACACTGCAACTGCCGGCCCTGAGCGCGGATCGCGGCACCTTGCTGCGTCTGGCCCAGGCACTGGGTTCGGCGCAGGCACCGTCGTTCGACGACGAAGCCATGACCTACACCCAATACAGCGCCTGGCTCTACGAATTGCAGGCCGATGACGACGCCGAGCATGGCCGGCGCTTCTGGGCAACCCAGGCGCTGGATGAAGCGGCCGCGAGCGGACTGCTCTACCGTCAGGTGCGCAGCGACCGCAGCGATACTCCGGTGACCACCCGCCTGATCGCCAGCCCGCAGTTGGGCATGGCCCTGGAGGGTTTCGCCGCTCGCCAGCAGGCGTCAGCGGAACAGGTATTGATGACCGCCTGGGGCGTACTGTTGCAGCGACTGAGTACCGGTGACAGCCCGGCATTGACCTTGAACTGGGTCCATGATTGCCGCGACGACTACGAAGAACTCGCCGACTGCTGGGGCCTGTTCGCCAAGCCGCTGCCCTTGCGCTGGCAGCCGGCTCCCGACAGTTCCTTTGCCCAGGCGCTGGCCAATCTGCAAACGCTGTGCGAACAAGCCACTGAATGGCAGGAGTATTGCGGCGTCAGCACTGCGCAGACGGTCGAAGCCTCGCCTTACGGTTTCCAATGGGGTGCGAGCCTGCCTGGACCACTCAGCGTCCTCGGTAGCAGCGCAGCGACGCTTGCCGTGCTGGACCTCCAAGCCATCCCGTCGGGCATGGAACTGCTACTGGTAGTCGAAACCATTGGCGGCGACTATCGCCTGAGCCTGTCTCATCCGCCGAGCCGCTACAGCGAACAAGCCGCCACGACGCTGCTGGAGCAGTTGCAGTCGTTGCTGCTCGATGCGCTCGCCAACCCGGGCAAGCCGCTGTCGGAGCTGTCGCTGCAGGCACCGGGCTTCGCCGCGACGCTGGCGGCACTGCATGCCCCGCTTGATGTGCCGTCGGCGTTTGCCTGCGTACCGGCGCGCTTCAGCGCGTGTGCCGCACAGTTCCCCGGACACCTGGCCCTGCGCGACCACAACGGGCAGCTCAGCTACGCCGAACTGGACGCACGCAGCAATCAACTGGCGCATTACCTGCGCGCCCAGGGTGTCGGTCGCGAGGACCGCGTGGCGTTGTACCTGGATCGCTCGGTGCAGATGGTGCTGGCCATGCTCGCGGTGCTCAAGAGTGGCGCGGCGTTCATCCCGCTGGACGTGCAGCAGCCGGCGCAACGCTCCCTGGCGATCCTGCAACAGGCCAAGCCAGTCTTCGTCCTCAGCGGCACGGCTGGCAGCGCTCCCGCCCTGCCCGCTATCGGTAGCCTCGACCTGCGCGATGAAGCGGTTTGGCAGCAAGGACCAACGGGTGCTCCGGACCTTGAGATCCAACCCGAGGACGCGGCCTACGTGCTGTTCACCTCGGGCAGCACCGGCACGCCCAAGGGCGTCATTGTCGAGCACGGACAGCTTGGCAGCTATGTCACCAGCGTCTCCCGACGCCTGGAGCTGGCAGCAAGCGAGCGCAGCGCGGTGGTCACCTCCCTGGCGGCCGACCTCGGCTACACCCTGCTGTTCCCGGCGCTGCTCAGCGGCGGCGAATTGCATCTGCTGGACAAGGAAACCGCCATGGACGCCCAGGCCTGGGGCGCATGGCAGGCGCAGTACCCGATCGATCACCTGAAAGTCGTGCCGTCGCTGCTCGACGCCTGGTTGATCCACGCCCAAAGTGCTGCCGTGCTGCCGCGCAAGCAACTGATCCTCGGCGGTGAAAGCTGCTCGCGACGCCTGTTGCAGAGCATTCGCAGCCATGCGCCGACGCTGAAAATCTTCAACCACTACGGCCCCACCGAAACCACGGTCGGGGTGGTGATGCACGCCGTCGAGCCGGCGCTGGATTATCGTCGCCTGCCCCTCAGCGACCGTCTCGACGGCATGCGCCTGTACCTGCTCGACGACCAGCAGACACTGGCCGCGCCCGGACAAAACGCCGAGCTGTACATCGCAGGCCCGCAACTGGCCCGGGGTTACCTGGACGCGCAACAGAGCGCCGATCGCTTTATCCAACTGCCACAACGGCCCGGCGAGCGTCTGTATCGCACCGGCGACATGGCCCGCTATCTTCATGACGGTAGCGTGGAAATCACCGGGCGTGCGGATCGCCAGGTGAAGATCCGGGGTTTCCGCGTGGAGCTCGACGAGATCCAGGCGCAACTGACCGGCCTGCCCGGTGTTGCCCAGGCTGCGGTGGAATGCATCCCCCGTGGCGAACTCGGCCAGCAACTGTTCGCCTTCATGACCCTGGCGCCCGGGCATTCGACCAGCGTCGCCCGGCTGCACGGCCAGGCCCAGGACTGCCTGCCGGACTACATGCTGCCCTCCCTGCGGATTGTCGAAGCACTGCCGCTGATGGGTAACGGCAAGCTCGACCGCAAGACCTTGCAGCAATGGGCCGACAAGGTCCTCGACACGGTCGGCAGTGCCTTGCCGCGTACACCGCTGGAAGCCCTGCTCGCCGATGTCTGGGCGCAAGTGCTGGGCCTGGAACGGGTGGGCATCGACGATGATTTCTTCGAACTGGGCGGCCACTCCCTGGCGGCGGTGACGCTTGCCAGTCGCCTGCAAACGGCGCTGTCGGCACCGGTGACGGTCAATGCGGTGTTCAACGCCCCCAGCGTGTCGGCGTTTGCGGCGCTGGTGCAGGCCGAGCTCAAGCTCTCGCCGCTGGTCAGGCTGTCGCCGCACAACACCAAGGCCGAGGCGGCCAATCTGTTCTGCTTCCACCCGTCCACCGGCCATGTGCAGGACTACCGCACGCTGTTGGCCCCGCTGCACGCCTGGAATCTCTGGGGCTTGCAGGCGGCCTACCTGGCCGAAGACAGCACCACGCTGGACGGTGACATCGAGAGCCTCGCCGCGCTCTATGTCGAGCACCTGCGCCAGCAGCAACCCCACGGCCCCTATCACTTGCTGGGCTTCTCCCTCGGCGGACTGCTGGCGATTGCCGCTGCCGCGCATCTGGAACGCCAGGGCGAAGCAGTGGCCTTCCTCGGCATCCTCGACTCGCAATACCAGCATCAGGCGCCGGAAGACAGTGTCGAGGCGCTGCTGGAATCGGCGTCGCAGGCGTTGACCCCGGACAGCCAGACGCTGATGCGTCAGTTGCCGCCGCCGGTCATGGCCACGCTGACCGCGCAACTGAGCGCCCTGCCCCCCGGGGCACGCCTGCCGGAACTGGTGCAATGGGCCCGCCAGCAAGGCCTGCAACTCGATGGCGACAGTTGGGAACACCTGCAAACACGGCTGCGCTACCAGCAACACACGCAGCACCTGCTGGCCAGCTTCAAGCCTGCACGGTTAAGCTGCCCGGTTCATGTCTGGTGGGCCAGCGACACCCTGGCCCAGGCCGAGTTCGTCGACCCGCACTGGGAACGCCTGAGCAGCGGGCCACTGACCCGCGACGTCGTCCAGGCGCAGCACCTCACCCTTCTCGAGCAAGGCGCCCTGCATCAGCAATTGGCGGCGCGTCTCGAGACATTGGCGACACACGGAGTGGTTTGAAATGGATCTGTTGTTACTCATGGCCAAACGTTCATGGCGCGCACTGCTGGTGGCGACCCTGACGGGCCTGGTCTGCGGCCTCGCGGCGGCCGGGCTGATCGCCAACATCAACCACAGCCTGGCGGTGTTCGACCAGTTGCGTCCGGTGGACGGCCTGTACTTCGCTGGCCTGGTGGTGCTGGTCGTGGTGTCGCGGGTGATTTCCGATGTCAGCCTGCTGCGCCTGGGCCAGGCGGCGGTCCAGGACATGCGCCTGCACCTGAGCGCCAAGCTGATCGACACGCCTTACGCGCAGTTGCAGCGCCTGGGCAAGCACCGCCTGCTGGCGATGCTGACCGACGATACGCAGACCATCAGCCAGGCCGTGGAGCTGGTGCCGATCCTGTTGGTCAACGCCGGGATCATCGCCGCGTGCCTGGCCTACCTGGGCTGGCTGAGCCTGCCGCTGCTGGGCCTGACGCTGTTGCTGATCGTTCTGGGCAGCCTCAGTTTCAACTGGCCGCAACGCCGGGCACTGACCTCGATTTCCCGCGCACGGGAGCTCAAGGACCAGTTGTTCGACCAATACCGCCTGCTCACCGACGGCAGCAAGGAACTGCAACTCAACCATCCGCGCCGGCAGCACTTCTTCACGCGCCTGCTGATACCGGTGAGCCAGCAATATCGCCGGGACTTTGTGCGGGGCATGAGCATCTATGCCCTGGTACTGAACTGGGGCAATGCGGTGTTCTACCTGCTGATCGGCGTGGTGCTGTTCGCCGCGCCGCAGTTCATCGACCTGAGCGTCAGCCTGATCACCGGCTTTATCCTGGCGATCCTCTACCTGATCACGCCGCTGTCGGAACTGATGCACGCCCTGCCGACCCTGGGCCGGGCCAGCGTCGCGCTGAACAAGATCCGCGCCCTGGAAGGCGAGATGCAGACCGCCGACGAGGCCGACGACAGCCTTTCTCCGACCCAGGTTCGCAGCCTGGTGTGCCGACAGGTCAGCCATACCTACTACCGCGAACGCGAGGACGGGCATTTCACCCTGGGGCCTATCGACCTGACCCTGAATGCTGGTGAAGTGGTGTTCATCACCGGCGGCAACGGCAGCGGCAAGACCACCCTGGCCATGTTGCTGACGGGCCTCTACCGACCGGAAGGCGGCGACATCATGCTCGACGAGCAAGTCTCCTCAAGCAATGACAACCACCATTACCGCCAGCACTTCTCGGCGATCTTCACCGACTTCTGCCTGTTCGAGAACCTGTTCGATGGCGACGATCCGCACCTGGTGAAACAGGCCCAGGACTACCTGATCCACCTGCAACTGGATCACAAGGTGCACATCGAGGACGGCAAGCTGACGACCCTGGCGTTGTCCACCGGACAACGCAAGCGCCTGGCGCTGCTCAGTGCCTATCTGGATGATCGTCCGTGCTATCTGTTCGACGAGTGGGCGGCCGACCAGGATCCGGTGTTCAAGCACTTCTTCTACACCCGGATCCTGCCGGACCTGCGCGAGCGCGGCAAACTGCTGATCGTCATTTCCCACGATGATGGGTATTTTGGCCTGGCTGATCGGTTGATTCGTATCGAGCATGGTCAGGTCAGTGAGATTGCGCCCCAGACCGTTGTGAAGACCCCGGCCATGCTGTCCGTTTAAGGCAGACGATGCGGGGTGGGCTGTGTAGGAGCTGTCGAGCGAAGCGAGGCTGCGATCTTTTGATCTTTCGCTTGAGATTCAAGTGTCTGGGGAAAGATCGCAGCCTCGCTTCGCTCGACAGCTCCTACAGGCTGTGAACGATGAGACTCAACCATCTTCGTAGATGTAATGCAGGTAACTCACCTGCTCCGCCAGGGGCAGGCGATGCAGTTTGGGGCAGGATTCGCAGAGCACCGGCGGCTGGCCTTCGACGGGCTCGTGCAGTTGGTAATGCAGGCAGCAATGCCGGCGCAAGGGCAAGCACGGGCAGATCTGCGGCGCGGGGGATTCGACCATGCGTTGCAGGCCCCGCAGCTTCAGGCGCCCGTCATTCACCGTGACCGGCTCCAGCCACTGGTGCGCCTCGGCGAATCCGTCCCGGGACAGGTCGGGGTCCATTCGCGCGAACGCACCATCCCAGATGGCAACCATGTTGCCCCACAGTATCTTCGGTGCCAGGCCCCCGGCGGCGGCCAGGGTCGCGAACAGCGGTGCCAGGTGCTCGTGGATCAGCCGCGACCAGTAGGCTGCACGCTCATCCGCGCCCAGGGCCGGTAGCCGGGTCGCCAGGCCCAGTGCCGAGGGCTGGCCGTCATCGTGCAGCAGCAGCGCCTCTTCGCCCCAGAAATCGATGGCGCTCTGACGGGTCAGCACACAGGCAAGGGTCGCCGGCAGGACGATGCTCATGTAGTTCATCGACCACTGCGACGCCACCGCGGCGCGGTTCACCCCCGGATAACGCAGGGCGAAGCGGGCCAGCAAGGGTTGCAGCACCTCAGGATCGGCAAGCCGGCTCAACGCGATGGAAGGCTGATCACCAGTCCCCTGCCGGATAACCCGCTGTATCGGCGGCCAGGCCTGGTTGAGCCATTCTGGAAATTCGATGACGGGTCTCCCTTTCCCTAATGAATGCAAACGATTAGCATTGGCTGATCCTATCCTTCCTCATCTGCAAACTCAACGTCGTCAGCGACCGGGCTCACCAAGATCACATGCACACACTCCGCACTTTCTGGCGTCTCGCCCGGCCGTTCTGGACATCCGAGGAAAAATACCCGGCCCTGTTGCTGCTGTCGGGCACCGTGCTGATGACCCTGTGCCTGGTGGGCGTCAACATCCTCAACAACTTCTGGAACCTGCATTTCTACAACGCGTTGCAGGCCCTGGACTATCACGGTTTCCTGGTCGGCAGCCTGCAATTCATCCTGCTACAGGTCGGCATGGCCGGGTTTACCGTGGGCGCGTTCCACTTCCAGCAGAAGCTGACCATCCGCTGGCGCCGTTGGGCCACCCGCAACATGCTCGACCAATGGCTGGGCAGCCAGCGCTACCAGAAGCTGAAACTGAGCGAAACCGAGGTCGATAACCCCGACCAGCGGATCGCCGAAGACATCGACCTGTTCATCGTCAAGTCGCTGAAATTGAGCCTGGGGCTGTTGACGTCGGTGGTGTCGCTGTTCTCCTTCCTGAATATTCTCTGGCAGGCGTCGAACCTGGTCAGCGTGCCGTTCAACGATCAGTCGGTGGTCATTCCGGGGCTGCTGGTGTGGATCGCGCTGGTGTACGCGCTGCTGGGCACCGGCCTGGCCTTCTGGCTGGGGCGCGCATTGCCAAGCCTCAACTTCATGCAGCAGCGGCGTGAAGCGGACTTTCGTTTCGCCCTCATCCGCCTGCGGGAAAACGCCGATTCGGTGGCCCAATACCGCGGCGAAGCGGTGGAGAACGAACGCTTCAACCAGCGCCTGGAAGCGGCGCTGGAAAACTTCTGGGCGCTGGTCAAGAAGCAGAAGCTGATCATGGGCTACTCAACCTTCTACCTGCGCAGCGCCACGGTCATTCCCATGTTCATCATGGCGCCGCAGTTCTTCGCCGGAGCGTTCCCCCTGGGTCGCCTGACGCAGATCAGCGCGGCCTTCGGCGAAGTCCACGCGGCCATCGCCTACCTGGTCAGCGTGTTTCCGGAACTGTCGGAATGGAAGTCGGTGATCGACCGTCTGAACGGCTTCCAGGAGCGCCTGGATCACCTCGAGGTCAAGTCCCAGGTCCGGCTCGAACAGCAGGCCAATGGCCTCGAGATCAAGGACCTGGACGTCTGGCTGCCCAGCGGCCGGCAATTGTTCAAAGGCTTCAACCTGTCACTCAAGCCCGGCGACAGCCTGATGATCAGCGCGCCGTCCGGCTACGGCAAATCGACCCTGCTGCGCACCATCAGCGGGCTTTGGCCCCATGCCAGCGGCACCAGCAGCTATGACCGTGAACAAGCACTGACCCTGTCGCAAAAACCCTACCTGCCCCTGGGCAGCCTGCGCGAGGCGCTCTGGTACCCCAACCCGCCACGGCGCGAAGAAGATGCCGCCCTGCTCCAGGTGATGGAGCAAGTCGGCCTGCAGCACCTGAGCGATCAACTGGACCAGGAACGAGACTGGGCCCAGACCCTCAGCGTCGGCGAGCAGCAACGCTGTGCCTTCGTCCGCGCCCTGCTGGCCCGCCCGGCGGTGCTGTTCCTCGACGAAAGCAGCTCGGCACTGGATGCGGCCAACGAGCTGCGCTGCTATCAGTTGCTCAAGCAGACGCTGCCGGAGACGATCCTGATCAGCGTCGGGCACAACGCCTCGCTGGAGCAGATTCACTGGCAGGTGCTTGAACTCAAGGATGAGGCGCAGTGGGTGCATCGCAAGGTTCAGCAGGCGGCCATGCCAATCAGTTAACCGGGCTACCGTCATCGCGAGCAGGCTCGCTCCCACATGGGATCTGTGCTGACCACAGATCTTGCAGCCACCCGAAAACCCTGTGGGAGCGAGCCTGCTCGCGATGACGCCGGCACACACAACACCAACCCAAACTGACCCACCGCTTGCGCGATGACCGCCAGTCCCAGGGCATGCGCGGTGTCGACGGCGTGGTCGATGCGGTGGGTTTCGAAGCCAAAGGCAGCACCACCGAGACGGTGCTTGCCACGCTCAAGCTTGAAGGCAGCAGCGGCAAAGCCCTGCGCCAGTGCATCGCGGCCGTCCGCCGTGGTGGGGTCGTGAGCGTGCAGGGGGACTCAGCCATTGCGTTGCCGGAGGGGGATGGCCCGGCGTTGGTGCTGGGGACTTGAGCTTGGCAGCTAACTCCCTCTAAATGGGGCTTAGACGGACAATTGGTCAGTTAAAAACCAATATATTGGAATTAAAGACCTACAACCCGACTCACTCCTTCCCACTCAACATCCCGATCACCTCATACGGCGTCTGCAAATCACGCTCGGGAATCTCCCAGATCAGCAGTTTCGGCGGGGTCTCCCGAAAAGCCGGGTTGCTGAAGTACTGGTTGGCACCGCCGGAGAACTCGCCACCGTCCTTGGCGAAACTGCCGACCGGGGCCCCCAGTGCCAACTCGAGGAAACCCACGAAACTGGAGTTGCGCGAGAACGAGGTGCCGATCAGCGCGACGTTGGGCAGGCCGGCATCGCCAAACAGATCGTCGAGGTTGTCACCGCCGTCCTGGGCAGCTTGCGGCTGCTCGCTGACTTGGGTGGCCGCGACGGTTTCCGGCGTGGGTTGCCAGCTCAGCGGCAGCCAGTCGATGCCGGCCAGGTGCACGAGATCACCTGCACGCAGGGCCGCCGGGTTGGTGTGGGTTGCAAAGGTCTTTTGTGGCGTGGCGCGAATACCCATTGCCTGGACCTGTTGCGCAATCGCCCGTGCCGCCGCATTGGCGCCGGTCTCGTTCCAGTGTGTGTCGGTACGCAGGTAAGCCGACGCGCCCAATGGTTGCAACGTCGGCGCCAGGTTCAGCGCCGATACCCCGGCCTGGTTCAGTGTCGTGGTCCACGCCTCAGCCCGCCGGGCCAGTTCGGCCGGGCGATCCAGGCCACACAACTGATCGGCGGCGATGCGGCTCTTGTCCGGCACCACCGCCACCAGCAGTTGAATGCCGCGTTGGCTCAGTCGCCGTTGGACGTCGATCACGGCTTTCGCCTTGGTCTCGGCGTTGGCCCGGGCGTGGTGGTTGATGCGCATTTCGTCGGTCAGAAACAGCCAGCCCTGGCAACCCGGACGCACCCGCGGCCCGGTGTCATGGAACAGCAGCCAACTGGCGCCGCGCTCCAGGTTGGCGGCCTGTTCCGGGAACCAGGCGTTGGACAGCTGCTTGGCGATGCCGTGGGTGACGTTGCCGTGCACCACCGCATCGCGGGTCAGGTTGGGCGGCAGCATTTGCACCTTGCCGCTGAACAGCAGCCAGCCACAGGAGATCAAGCCGACACCGAGCAAGCCGATCAGTGTGTAGCCGGAGACTTTGCTGGTTCGGGTGACCAGGTCGCTGGGGGGTGGCGGTGCGCTGGGCGCAGACTTCTTTGGCGTCGTCATCAGAACTGAAAGTACAGGAAAGGCACAGCTTCACGGCTGGCGATCAGAGCGAACGACAGCAGGAAACCGGCCACGGGCCAAAGGGCGACAGCCAATGCGAACCACGCATTGCCCGCCAGTCGTGTTTCACAGCGTTCCTGCCAGATCGGCAGGATCACGCACAGCACACCCAGCAGCGCCGCCAAGCCATGCACCGGCCGCAACGTCACCGCCAGCGCGTCACCGAGGGCAAACCCGTGCAGGCCGAACTGCCCGGCGTACAAGGTCATGGCCGAGTGGAAATCCGGGGCGCGGAACAGTGTCCAAGCCAGGCAAACGAACAACAGCGTCAACACATGGGACAGCACACGCGGCACGCCAGGCAGGTTCGAGCGCGACCAGGCCCGGTCGACACACAACGCCACGCCATGGGCCGAACCCCACAACAGGTAGTTCCAGCTATCACCGCCATGCCACAGCCCGGCAATGGCCATGGTCAGGAACAGGTTGCGATAGGTTTTCCAGACGCCGTGACGGTTACCGCCCAGGCCGATGTACAGGTAATCGCGCAACCAGCTGGACAGTGACAAGTGCCAGCGCCGCCAGAAGTCCTGGATGCTGCTGGCGAGGTACGGCCGGTTGAAGTTTTCCGGGAAGTGAAAACCCAGCATCAACCCCAGGCCGATGGCCATGGCGCTGTACCCGGCAAAGTCGAAGAACAGTTGCAGCGAGTACGCCAGGCAGCCGATCCAGGCGTCCACAAAGGAAGGGTTTTCCAGATGGAAAGCCACGTCCACCAAGGGCGACAGGGTGTCGGCCACCAGCACCTTCATGCACATGCCGACCATGAAGCGGCGGGCACCGAGGGTGAAGTTCTGCCAGTTGAACCAGCGCTGCACCAGCTCGCGGCGGACCCAGTCATAACGAATGATCGGGCCGGCAATCGAGTGGCCGAACATGGAAATGTAGGTGGCGTAGTTGAGGAAACTGCGCTCCACCGGCACCGTATGGCGGTGCACATCCACCAGGTAGGAAATCGCCTGCAACACGATGAACGACAGCCCGGCCGGCAACGCGACCTTCTGCCATTCCAGCGGCATCGCGCCATAGCTGGTGATCAGCTCGTTCCAGGTGCCGGCGACGATGTTCGCGTACTTGTACCAGCACAGCACGGCGGTGTTGAACACGATCAGCGCGATCAGCAGGCGCATGCGCCCGCGGGCGTCCTCGCGGGAACGGTCGACCAGCAGGCCGCCGACCCAGGCGACGATGGTCAGCACGATGTGCAACGACAGGAACAGCGGGCTCAGCCAGCCGTAGAACAACCAACTGCCCGCCAGCAGCACCCCGTTGCGCCAGCCGTGGGGGACCAGGGCGTAGATCAACAGGAAGGCCGGCAGGAACAGCGTCAGGAACTCGAGCGAGGCGAAAACCATGGCGACAGCGCAATCCGATCAGTGGGACAACGTGTCCGTGGCAGCCAGGAGTCGAGGTCCGGTAGCGGTCGGCAGCAGCAACACGCTGTAGCGCTCGCCCGCCTTCAGTTCACCCAGGTCCAGTGCAGGGCCGACATTCGCATTGGCGCAGACCAGTTGCACCGACAGCTTCACCGGGTTGATCGAACGACGTTGCAGATTGCCTTCGGTTACGCCCTTGAACAGATCGGCGGTGCGACCTGCCGGGCGCAGGCTGGCATCGACGCAACTGCTGTCCAGGTTGAAGAAACCCAGCGAGGCTTTGAGGCCGTTGAAGTCGTCCGGGATGTCATGCACGGTCACTTGCTTGAGCCCCTTGCCGTCCGGAAGCGCGACCACGGTCGCGAATTCGCCGGGCTCGGCTTTTACTTCCAGCGCCAGGCGCTGCTGGCCGCTGACCAGGGTGCCCTTGATGGCGCTGCTGGCCGTGACCGGGAAAAACAGCGAAGCCGGTTGCGCCGCGTCCAGCTTCAGCGGCGGTTGGCCTTCCTGGGCAATGACCTGCATCGGCTCGGCGCTGCCGTTGACGAAGCGAATGAACGCCGCATCTTCGGCAGGACCGGTCGGGTACAACGGGATGTCCGCCGCCACCACGCTCAAGCTCGACAACAGCAGCGCAGCCGCACTCAGGACCTTGGCGTTGGTCATTTTTTCGCCCCTTTGCTGCTCAGCGCTTCAGGCGGCAGCTTGCCCAATGCAGCGCCGATTGCGGTGCCCCAGGCCTTGTAACCGGCCACGGTGAAATGCTGGCCGTCGGTGGTGACCCATTGGCCCGGCTTGGAGAACGTCAGCGAATCGATATAGGTGCAGGGTGCGACGTTGCTGGCCAGAAATTGCGACATCAATTGGGTACGCGCATCGTTCTTCTGGTACATGCCGCCGGCCTTGCCCCACGCCGGGCCGACCCAGGCGCACTTGGTGCCGGTAGCCGCGATGGCCTTGGTCAGGCTGGTCACGCTCTGCCAGGCCCAGGCCTTGGGAAATGCCGGTTTGTCGTAGGACGCCATGGTATCGCCGATGACCAGTACCACCAGGTCGGGCTTGTCCTTGGCGATCAGCTCGGCGATAGGCGTGGTGGTCGCATCACGGCCTTTGATCTCGATCTTGG